>JBKJQX010000150.1:0-23202 GCA_046594875.1 Vicinamibacterales bacterium | reverse complement strand
GTCGGCACGCGCCCAGCGGCCGCAGAGGCCTTCCACACACGTGAGACCGTTTCGGCCGCCGCGTCGAGTGCGCCGTCCGAACGGGCACGCCAGTGGTCGAAGCGCTGCAACACCTCGAACAACTCTGGCGAGACGCTGACGGCAACATCGCGCGTGTGCGTCCATCGGCTGAACTCGCTGTCGGGATCGTAGCCACTGAGGATACCGGCCTGACGTGTGATTTCGGCCAGCACGGCCGCAGAGGCGGCGTCTGCTGCACGGGCGGAGGGGGCCAGAATCTTCAGGTCCAGCGAGGTCCCGAGCACATGGTCGTAGGACCGGACGAAGACCCGGTATCGCGGCTGCAGCGCCAGAGCGCCAAGGGCCACCGCGCCGGCCACGAACAATGCCGCCGCGCGCCTCATGCGGTCCTCGCGCGCGCCAACTCTTTCCTCACCTGGTGCACCACTTCCGGAAATTCACGGGAATCCACAAAATGCCCACGATCGTTGAACTCATGATAACTGCACCGCAGTTGCGCGGCCACAAATCGGGCTTCGGCGATGGGGATGTGCGGATCGTCGGTGGAGTTGAAGACGGCCATCCACTGCTGGTTCTCACGGATGCGCTGCCATTGCCACGGCGCGCTGTAGTATCCGCTGGCAGCCTCGCCGGCGTCACCCAGGTCGGTATGACACACACCCACCAGAATTGACCCAAGCAACTGGTGCGTTTCCGCGTACCGCATGGCCGCCACGGCGCCCGACGAGTGGCCAATGAGAATGGTGTGTTCGTCGGCTCCCAGTGATTCGATGAACGGCAGCCAGAATCGCGCGCGCGCCTTCACGTTATCCGGGAACGTCTGATTGATGACCTCAATTTCCAGAGCAGCGAGTTCGCGCTCGAGCCACGGCAGCCAGATGTCGCCCGCGGTGCTGCCGCCGTTGCCATGGATGAGGATGGCCTTCACTCCGGGCGCCAGCGTCATGGCAGGGGCGCGCCGATCAGGAGGCGATTCTTCACCGTAATGTCGGTGGGGATGACCTGCGTCCAGACGCGATAGCCCTGCTGTTCGAGTCGCAGGGCGCGCATCGTGTCGATTGCCAACGCCGGCTCCACCCAACCCGTCAGCGGACCGGTGTCGCACGTGTCTGCATCATGGCAACACGGCAATACCGCCACGCGCGCGCGTGCAGCGGTCGCCAGACTCAGCACCTGATCCGTCAACGCACCGCACGCATGACACGACACCACCACATCGTCTGCACCGAGCGCCACAGAGTCCATCGGTGCCGTGACGAACGTTACGCGGCCGGCGAGGCGGGGCCACACTTTAATGAGGGCCTCATGTACCAGCTGGGCCGAGGGCGGCACCGCCGTGTCAACGACGAGTGCCGACGATGAGGAGTTGTCGAGCAGCAGCAGTGTGTGAGCCAACAGGCCGTGACCGCCGCACAAATCGACCACACGGCCGCCCCGAAACAGGCGCCGGGTTCGTCGGGCCAGTTCCCAGGATTCGTACAGTTCCTTGCGTGGCAGGCAGCCGGCGTTGCACACGGCACGGCCGAGGCGATCGAAGAGTGTCTGGCTGGGAAAGCGGGCAAGATCGTACGCGGTCAACCGGCCGCGCGACGCATGTGAAAACGCGGGTGGCCCCTGGCCCACGCTCAGTGGGCCGCGGCCGCGCAATCGCCGAGGTACTTCGACGTCTTGAGCCACTGTTGATCGGGATAATACGCGAACAACAGGCCGCCGCCCTTCACGCGGTCAATGACCTCGCGTGCGATGGATTCGCGCAGCGCGGGGCATCCCCAACTGCGCCCGAGGCGCCCCTGCGCGCCGGCAAATACTTCACTGACGTACGGCGCGCCGTGCATCACGATCGCCCGTTCACGCGCCCGATCGTTGAAGCCCTGATCGAGGCCATTCAACCTCAATGAGTAGCCGTTCTTGCCCACATAGGTCTCGTCGGTGACGAAGAGCCCGAGGCTCGACTGGTGTGTCTCCGGCGTGTTGGAAAAAGCCGTCGCATAGTTGTCGCCTGTGCCCTGCCCGTGCGCGACGAGTTCTTCGTACAGGAGCACTCGGGTGCGCATGTCGAACACCCAGAGCCGCTTTTGGGTGGAGGGCCTCGAGTAATCGATCACCGTCAGTGTGGTGGGCTGCGTCGCGCCGGCTCGAACCGCGCAGGACGCGGCGCTCCACGCCAGCTCAAAGACGTCGGCACGAATCGGACCTTCAGCCGGTGGTTCAGCCTCCGCGCGCATGGTGCCCAGCGGCACGACGACAATCGCGGCCGCGATGAGGAAGGCGCGTAGAAATGGCACACGTGAACCGACGTCGTAACTCGGCGTCATGGGCAACTCCCGGATTGTAGGGGTGCGCGATCGACAGAGCATCTGCCGTACACGCACGGGCAGTATACCACTTCCGGTCGATTCACTTCCTCCGTCGATTCACTTCCTCCGGTCGTACCCGTAGACGTCAGACATGAAGTGGAGCCCTTTCTTCTCGTCGACCCACGCTGTGAAATAGACGATATGCACGGGAATCGTCGAAGTGAGCTTCACGTGTTTTTCAGTACCTGAGTTCATGGCCATCAGAATTTTTGGTGCTGTCCAGTTAGCGTCCGACCTCAGCACGTATTTGGCCAGCTCCTCGGGTTCTTCCACCCTGATGCACCCATGGCTGAAGGCGCGGCCAGTGCGCGCGAAGAGTGCGTCAGCCGGAGTGTCGTGCAGGTACACATTGTGCGCGTTGGGAAACAGGAACTTGACGTGGCCCAGAGCGTTGGTCGCCCCAGGCCGCTGCCTGAACGCCAGCTGCCGAAGCTCTTCTGGGTCGTCCCAATTCACGTCGGAGGGGCTGACCTGCGTTGGGCCGGAGTCCGACACGCGAATGATCTCCATGTTGTTGCGCGCGAGGTATTTGGGATCCTTTGCCACAGCCGGTGCCGTCTCGCCCTGCACGATGCTGTCGGGAATGTTCCAGTAGGGGCTGAAGACCACCGTCTCCATGAGGCCACTGAAGACCGGGGTCTCGTTTCCAGGCTTGCCGACAACCACGCGGATGTCTTTGATGGTCTTGCCGTTCTCGCGCGCCATCAGAAGGTACGAGGGAATGTTGACCATCAAGTGTTGCGCCCCAAGATCATCGGGCATCCAGCGCCAACGCTCGAGATTCGCCGCAACCTGATGGATGCGGTCATCGATCGACACGTTCATCGCCGCCCGCGTGGCGGCATCGATTGTCCCTGACGACTTGATCCCGTGGTGCTCCTGAAACACGCGCACCGCCGCATCACCAACCGGCGCCTGGCCCCACGAGCCTTGTTCCTGCTGGCCGTACAGGTTCAGAAGGGCCCCGCGAAGGTCCTCGTACTCGGGATGCACCGGCTGAACCATCGCGAGCCATGTCGTGACACCACCTGTGGCACTGTTGAGTGTGCCGGCGAGGTCTGGCGAAACACGACGGGCTTTCCATGCGGCGATCTTCGGCTCCGTTCGGCCCACGGCGACATCGCGGCCCAGTGATAACAGCGCGGTGGTGATGCGAGCTTCCAGTTCGGCCAGTTGCCCGTCGCGGCCCGCATCGCCTTTCCTGCCAGCCAAGAGAGTGGCGCGCATTTGCGCGATTTCTGCCGCCTGGTAGTGCGCCGGGTTCAGGCCGTGTTTGAGGGCAGACTGCAGCGTGTGGAGCGCGTCGGTGGCCTTCCATGTGGGTTCATCGGTCACCCACGCGGGTTTACCTTCGCGTAGCCGATAGAACTCATGCACGTCGTCCCAGACATTGTCTTTGATGGGCTCCGCAAGGGCGAGCTTCGAGGGTTTGCCGTCGATGAGGGCGGCCAGTGCGAGCGACACCGGATCCGGCTTGGCAGCGCGACCGCATCCGGCGAGCATGGCGGCCGACGAGGTGGCTAGCGCGAAGACGATCACGAGCGAGACACGAGGCATCGCTTGATCATAGGGAGCGGTGGCCGTGCGCCGCTGTCGCGAAACGCACAGGCGTCGTTTGAGACACTCCGCGTGAATCTACCCGGCCTGGGTGTCAAGGCCGGGGTCTACACCTCGCGATCAGTCGGCCGGAGCGGCTTTCACCGCGGCGACCTGGTCGTGGAACGGCAGCGAGAGACGTGGAGCGACGACCACACGCGCCGGGGCGTCATCGATTGAATAGCGGAGGTACTTCGTCAGGAGCGGCCGCGCCCGATAGAAATACATCGCACCGGAAACCACGGTCAGCGCGCACGCGACCATGAGTATCTGCGGCGCGAATGGAAGATTGAGGACGATGGCGAGGATCGCGGCGAATGTGAAGAAACACTTTGAACGCCCGATGCGGTCCACGGGAATCGACACGTGTTCCGCGGCGGCATAACAGCGCAGGCCCATGACAAAGAACTCGCGCAGCAGGATGATCAACACGGCCCATAGGGGCACCAGTCCCTGGTAGCTGAGACAGACGAGCATGGCTGTGACGAAGACCTTGTCGGCGGTCAGGTCAAGGAACGCCCCGAAGTTCGAAATGGTGTTCTCGCGGCGCGCGACGTAGCCGTCGGCCATGTCGCTGATGCCCGCCATCAGGATGGCGGCGAAGGCGGCATCCCAGCGTTGCTGGAGGACAAACACCGTAGCAAGCGGTGTCCACAGCAGTATTCGGCTGAGGCCGATGTAGTTGGCAATGGTGATGCCGGGAGGGCTGATGGCCATAGGTCCCCTTCGTACGGTTCGTGAACGTGGCCGGCAGGAATGGGGTTCACGCGAGGGATCCTGTGGGTTGTGCCCGGACTCGGGCCAGAGCATATCGCAGACGGGGCGGCGGGTGTGCCATTCGGGTCAGCGCAGGACTGGCACTCCCGGGCACCATGGGGCCATGAGGCGTCGGGACCGAGTCAAGCCACATCACCCTGCCCCGCGGCGTCCGGAGAAGCGACACCGGAAGCGGCGGCATCGGCTCCGCGTGCGCTCGATGCTCCTGGCGGGCACCGCGTTGGTCGCGCCGAGTGCCGTCACACCACCTGTCGCCGGGCCGGCGCTGATCGCCCCGGAGGCCATCATCATGGCCGTGGTGGTGCCGAAACGCATGGTCAGCACGTCACAGACGTTCCGGCTGTTGCCCGAATCCCCTTTCGAAGGGCTGATCCATGAGGCGGCGAGGCGCTTCACGCTGGCGCCCGCGTTGATTCGCGCCGTGATTCGGGCCGAGTCCGGCTTTGATCCGGCCGCGGTCTCAAGCGCTGGCGCGCAGGGTCTTATGCAGCTCATGCCGGCGCTCGCGGCGGAAATGGGCGTCGCCAATGCCTTCGATCCGCGCGAGAACATCATGGCGGGCGCGCAGTACCTGAGCGCGCTCATCGCGGAGCAGAACGGCAGCATTGCCCTCGCGTTGGCCAGCTATAACGCCGGTCGTGGCGCGGTGGAACGTTACGGCGGCATCCCTCCGTTCAAGGAGACGCAGCGGTACGTCAAGACGATTCTCGATCACATCGCGCGGAGTGAACTGACACCGGATTAGCCCCGTTGCAGGCCTGGATTGTCGAGACCTTGAAAATCCAACATAATGAGTTGATAATTCAAGGTATGGTAATCGACCGCCCGGAACACGCCCAGCGTGTTCGCCAGTTGCTCCGGAGGTCGCCCGTGGTGGCGATTCTGGGTCCGAGACAGGCGGGCAAGACGACCCTCGCCGCCGGCATCAGACGGTCGTGGCCAGGGCCCTCCGTCGCGTTCGACCTTGAGGACCCGGGCGACCTGGCGAGCCTGGCCGACCCGATGCTGACCCTGCGGCCACTGCGGGGCCTCGTGGTGCTCGACGAGGTCCAGCGTCTACCCGGGCTCTTCCCGGTGCTCCGCGTCCTCGCGGACCGACCACGGTCCCCAGCCAGGTTCCTGGTCCTTGGCAGCGCCACGCCCGAACTGCTGCGGCAATCGTCGGAATCCCTGGCGGGTCGGCTGTCGTTTCACGATCTTGGAGGCTTCTCGCTCGGCGAGGTGGGCATCCAACACCACAACGCCCTTTGGTTGCGCGGCGGCTTTCCCCGGTCGTTCCTGGCGCGCTCGGGTCGCGAAAGCCTCGACTGGCGACTGGACTTCATCAGGACGTTTCTCGAGCGCGACCTTCCGCAATTGGGAGTCTCCATCCCAGCCGCGACCATGCGACGTTTCTGGACGATGCTGGCGCATTACCACGGGCAGGTGTGGAACGCCTCCGAGTTCGCGCGCTCGTTCGGCGTGTCGGACATGACCGTGCGGCGCTATCTCGACCTGTTGGCTGCGACGTTCATCGTCCGGGTCCTGGCGCCGTGGCATGAGAATGTCGGGAAGCGCCAGGTCAAGTCGCCAAAGATCTATCTGGCGGACAGCGGGCTGCTGCACGCGCTGCTCAACGTCCCGGCACGCGAGGATCTGGAGCGGCATCCAAAGGTTGGCGCTTCGTTCGAGGGCTTTGCCATGACCGCCGTGGTGAATCGTCTGCGCGCGCGGTGGAACGAGTGTTTCTTCTGGGCGACGCATGCAGGTGCGGAGTTGGATTTGCTTGTGGTGCGGGGCCGGACGCGGATTGGGTTCGAGTTCAAACGGACCGTGGCGCCTGCGGTCACGCCATCGATGAGGACGGCGCTCACGGACCTCGGTCTCGCGCGCCTCGACGTGATTCACGCAGGAGACCGCACTTATCCCCTGGCGCCGCGTATCCGGGCCATCGCGCTCTCGCGGATCCTGGCCGACCTGCGGCCCCTTGCCTGATGACCTGTCCTCTGTTGCACATGCAATGCAGGGCGCGGGCCGGACAATAACGAGATGAGGACGACAGTTGTTTCTGGCATCGTCGCGATCATTCTCGCGGGGTCGGGTGCCTGCGCCACGCTTGAGCGGCTGGCGGCGCTGGTGCAGGCCCCGCAGTTCTCTGAAGTTGATGACCGTCGTGCGGAAATTCGTCTGGTGGGGCCAAGCTCCGATGCCCCGCTTGGTGGCGCGGCGATTCGGCTGTGGACTCGCGTGCGGAACCCAAACGCGTTTGGGTTGACCCTGACCACGTTGCGTGGGTCGCTGTTCCTCGAGGGCAGCCGCGCCGCCGAAGCAGATTTTCCACTCGGGCTGCCGCTGACTGCCAGCGGTAGCGAGGTGATTCCGCTCGACCTCCGCGTCAGCTTTGCGGATATCCCCGGTCTGGCGAACGCCATTCGCCGGGCGGTGTCAGGCGACCCTCTCGCCTATCGGCTCAATGGGACCGTGGGTGTTGATGCCCGCCAATTCGGCACGCCGACATTCGGCCCCATGGACCTGCTGACCGGCGAGATCCGGCCGCCTCGCACCCCCTGGTTTCATTGATGAGCGGAAAAAGTGGCTGGGAGGCAGGGATTCGAACCCCGATAAGCAGAGTCAGAGTCTGCTGTCCTACCGTTGAACGACCTCCCAGCAAGGCAGGATACTCGCGGCGAACCCTGCAAAGTTACCAGTACCAGCCCGGACGGGGCAAGCGCCAGGGTGCGGCGGACGTTCGGTCACAAAAACGCCCTCGACAGCGACGTGATGAATTTCACGCCAGGCACGACCTTGGCCGACAACCGGTCGTCATTCGTGATGAACATGTCGATGCCGGCGGCTGCCGCGCAGGACAGTTGCATGGCGTCTGCGGCGGCGATCGAGCGATCCGCACGCAATGCGGCGTAGTGACGCGCGGCTGCGGCATCAAACGGCAGAATCGTCGCCGCTCGCGCGACCGCAGTCTCATAGACATCGGCCTCGCCTGCACCCGTCGCGACCGGACGCACCAGGATCTCGCCCATCGTCACACTCGATGTAAAGAGCTTGTCTCCGCGCGCCAGCATGCGTTCTCGCAAACGCTTCACGTCGTTTGCGCAGGTGCCTCCCTCGAAGAGATAGAGGAATAGATGCGTGTCCCAAAAGATGCGCGTCACGATGCGGAGCCTCGCAGGCTCTGGACGAAGTCGTCCACCGATTCCCCACCCCACAGGGTGCGGCCTCGCCCGAAGAGCGCGAGCAGCGGATCGACCCGCGCCACGCGAGCCGACCATTCATGCTCGTACCAGTCAATCAACTCGTGATAGCCGGCCGGAATGTCGTCGCGACGCGGATGCGTCTTCGATCCATCCCGACGCGGATGCGCCGGATCCCCTTCGCGAAAGAGACGCCGCTTCGACGGGCCCGTAGAAACGAGCATGCGATACCGGCCTGGGTTGGGCGGGACGTTGGCCACGCAGTGGACCGAAATGTGGGGATACACGCCAGCTCGGACCCCTCCGGCCAGGTTTTCCTGGCGCAGCCGCTGCTCAATTTCTTTGAGGGAAAACTCGCCGCGGTCGGACTGTTCCCGCGAAAGAAGCGCGGTTGCAATCCAAACTTCGTCGGCGACTTTGATCTCGCCAGTTATTTTCATATTTCTAAGTTATTTTAGAAATACATATAAATCAATGTATTAGTTGAAATTCTAGAAAACTATGAGCCTCGGCCTTGAGGCCCAGGCCGAGGCTACGAGATGCCGTGAGTCTATCTTCCAGTTCCCGACTTCCTAAGTTCCTAATTTCCCAAGAATTCTGCAGCTCGCTCTCCGATCATCCAGCAGGCGGCGTTGGTCTGGGCATTTACCACCGTCGGCATGATTGACGCGTCAGCCACGCGCAGGCCTTCAATGCCGTGGACCTTGAGGTGCGGGTCCACCACCGAACCGGCTCCCCTGCCCATCCGACAGGTGCCGCCTGGGTGGTAAATGGTCGAACACGTCCGCCGGACAAACGCGCGGACCTGGTCCGGCGTCGTCTCGCTGTCGAGTGGGTCAGCTGCGGCGCCTCTCAGGTGGTTGTAGGCGCGAGACGACGCGATGGCGCGCGCGAGGCGCACGGCTTCGAGCGCGGCGTCCATGTCGCGCGCATCGGTGAAGTACCCGGCGCGAATGAGGGGCGCGGCGAGTGGATCATCGGAACGCAGCGAGATCGATCCTCGACTGTGCGGCCGACACAACGTGACGGAGAATGCAATTGCCGGATCGGGCGCGCTCAGTCCACGGCCCACGTAAAACTGCAGGTCCGGCGTACCAGGATTCGCACCACGCACCGAATGCGTGAGCAATCCGGCTGACACCGAGGAGCCGGGCAGCGTCGTAAGACCGGTCCATCGAAACCCGATGCGCGGATGGTCGTGCAGATTCGCGCCCACACCAGGCAGGTCGCGCACCACGGCAATGCCGTGGGACCGAAGATGGTCCGCTGGTCCGATGCCCGAGAGCATCAGGATTTTCGGCGATTCAATCACGCCCGCCGACACGATCACCTCGCGCCGCACGTTCACGCGTTCCACCACCGGCTTGGCGCCAACTCCTGCGCCGCGGAGGTACTCGACGCCGGTGACGCGGTTGCCGGTGAACAGCAGTCGCCGCACCTGCGAGTGTGGTCGAACCGTGAGATTGGGCCTGCCGAGAATCGGGGTGAGAAAACCCGCGGCGGCGGAATGACGCAGGCCGGCGCGAATGTTCTTCTGATAGAACCCCGCGCCATTTTCCTGTTGCGCGCCATTGAAGTCCCACTGGGGATCGGCGGCAAACCCGAGTTCGCGCGCGGCTTCAAGAAATGCCAGATGCCCCGCATGCGGATCGGTGGTGTCGGCCACGGCCATCTCGCCACCAGCGCCGTGATACGGCGACGCGCCGCGCACGTTGTCTTCAGCCTTCCTGAAGTACGGCAGCACCTCGCGATACGACCAGGCCGGCCCGGCTTCTTGAGCCCACCCATCAAAGTCGAGCTGATGTCCGCGCACGTACGCCGCCGCGCCAATCGCACTCGATCCACCGTAGGTCTTTCCACGAGGCCACTTGACCGATCGGCCACCGAGACCAGGTTCTGGTTCTGTGGAGTAATTCCAATCGACGTCCGATCCGCTAAGCGACGTCCACTGCCCGATCACCGGGATGAGCGGATGTGAATCGGGACCGCCGGCCTCAAGCAGCAGCACACGCGTCTGTGGGTCGGCGCTGAGTCGATTGACGACCACGCACCCGCTGGACCCGGCGCCAATCACGACAAAATCGAACTCGTCATCTCCCCGCACCGCGCGCGGAATCAAGGCCGAAGCACCAGCGATGATCAGTGAGTCCCGAAGAAAATCCCGACGTGAACGCGCTGTACCCATGCCCTTGGACAATAAATGACGTCGGGTGTCTTTTCTGCCGAAAAACACACCCGATGTCATTTTGCCGACGAAATTCCCTTGGATTCCTGGCCGACTACCAAAAAGACGTCGGGTGTCTTTTTCGCAGAAAAAGACACCCGACGTGATTATTTTGTGGGGCGGAGGGTGCGGCTTGCCCAGAAGAGCACACCGGCCGCAGCAAACAAGACGACCGCCGATCGCCCGAACTGGTTCGCTTCATCGGTGAACTGCATCACCACTAGCGCAATCATGGCCGCCACACCCACGGCGAACAGCCCGCGATCTCGAGTGTCTGCGCCCTCGCGCACGGCACTGACCGCCAGTACCACGAGAGCCACGCTGGGGAGCGCAATCCACACCCACGGCCACCACAGTGGCGGAGGGGTTCGGCCACCCGCGGCCAGACCAAGGACGATCCACAACACCACGAGGCCGCCGAACATCAACGGACGGCCCCGAGCCGCTTTCTGCCCACTCGACGGCCACAACGACACCATCGTCAAGGCGGCCAGCAAAGTCGCGCCTGGGACGACGACCGCAGGGTCGCCCCACAACATGGGCGGCGCCGAACCCTGAAGCGCGGCAACGCCCTGGAATGTGAGACCCGCAACGACCAGGCCCAGTGCGGGTGTGGCGCGCGCGAAGGCGGGCCGACGCCCCTGCGGCAAATGCGCCCACACATCAAGGGCACCGCCGGCCGCAAGCATCATGACTCCAGGAATAGACGATGCCTTCCAGGTATCGAGACCAATCAGCACCACCCACGTGCCAAACGCGAGCGTGAGCGCGCCGGCTGAATACGGATTAGTGCGCCGCTCGGCCGCCACGGCGAGGAACGGAAACACAAACATGAACGCCCACGGTGCCGGAGGCCGACCCGTCTCGGTCATGGCCCAGAACGCGAGCACACCAGCGCCGAGAGCGGTGGTGATGGGCGATGCGGTGACCAGGGCGGTCACTGCAATTGCGATCGCCCAGAAGAGCAGCGGCAGCGTGTTGGTCCTGGGCAGGTTGAGCCATTCGGCGACAGCCACCGACACCGCACCGGTCGCAAGCGCACCGGCAAACGCGAGCAGTTCCGCGCGACGGTCCTGACCCCGTCGCGACGCCTGCCACGCGGTTGCAAACAGGGCGAGCGCCACGACGATGGTTCCGCCAAGTTTGAGGCGGACATCGATCGTGGCCCAGTTCCACGTGACCAACAGGATGAGACCGAAGCCCGCGACGAGCCAAGCCAGCCACACCAAGGTGCGCGATGTCAGTTGTTCGTCGTGTGAAGGATAGCGATTGAGGATGGCCTGACGCTGGGCCGGGGTGATGATGCCATCAGTTTCCCAGCGCTCGGCTTCGCGCGTCAGCCACTCGGGACGCCGCATGTCGCAACGGTAACACGGCCGGATGTGGCGCGGCTAAAGCCACGCCCTACGGCTGTCTTTTGCCGGCCATCTCCACTTCGAGACCACCTGAGGCCGCGCGGCGGAATGTCAGGGTGAGGCCGAAGCGGTGGCACACCTCGTGGACCACAGCCAGGCTCAGGCCGATGTCGCCACGCAGGCCGGCGCCGCGGCCTTCGTCGCCGCGGAATCTCCGAACCGCGTTCAACCCTCGCAGCTCGGCGGGAGGAATTTCCGCGCCTGTGTCGGTCACGCGAAGCGTCCACACGCCAGCGGTTCGCTCCGCATCAAGCGTGATTCGTCCACCCTCGCCGACGCGGAGCAGTGCATTCGACAGCAGATTTCGCACCGCCTGGGTCAGGAACGCGGGGTCGCCGGTGAGGACGATGCCCGGGTCGAGCGTGGTGACGTCAAGGCGCACGCCCCGACGATGCATGGCGGGTTCGAATTCGCGCGCTGCCACCTGCGCGGCCGCCGACACATCGGCGGTGCCCTGCACACGGTGGCCCGGGTCGCGAAACCTTGCGCCCGTCACCAGGTTGCTCAGGTGCAGCGCCACTTCGGTCACCTGCGCGATGTCGCCTGTGGCCAGCGCGGCCCGCATCGGCTCGTCAGCTTCGGATGACACGTGGGCGACAAAGCGCCGCAGGTCCGCTTCCCGATCGCGCACGTCTGTCTGCAAGCGGCGAATGTCCACCGTCGCCTCATTGAACGCAAACCCGAGTCCGCTGAGTTCGTCGCGCCCGGCCACGGCTGCGGGTTCGCGGTATTCGGTCCGCGCCGACTCGCGCATCCTCGCGCCAACCGTGCGGATGCGTCGCTCGATTGGCCACCCGACCACCATCAGCACCAGAAACGCGCCCGTCGCCAAAAAACCGAAGATGCGCACGCGTTCGGCCAGTTGTCCCGGCGGGGGATGCATGCGGAACAACAACGCGGCACACGGACCGCTCCAGCCCGTGGCGAACACGGTTTGCACGCCGGTGCCTTCGTCGCTCATGAACGGCTCGGTCACCGCGGTGCTTCCCCCGCGTAGAGCATTGCGCAACGACACCGGCAACCGCGGCGCCGCCGTACTCTGGCCGACGTACTCGATGTCGTACGCAAAAAACTCCACCGGTCGAGGCGCGGCGTCAGGCCGGTGCGCAAGCACATCACCATCAGGCAGCGCGAGCACTGCGGCCGTTGGCGCGGCCTCTCGCGGTCCGGCCAGGAACCAGTTCGGATTCGCCTCACATCGGGCACGAACGAGCTCGGTGGCGAACGACGCCGCATAGCGCTCGATCGCCACGACGCGGTCGCGGGCGCGCACACGCTCGATACCCCACGACGCCGCAGCGGCAAACGCAAGAGCCAGCATCAGGCTGATCAGAATCAATCGGCGGATGAGCATAAGGACCTATTCCAGGCTGCGCCAGACATACCAACACGCGATCGACCGATACGGTCTCCACGGTTCAGCGGCGCGCTGCATCGTTCTCTCGGCGGGGCGACTCTTCATCCCCAGCACGCGTTGCATGCCCTTGACGATGCCGAGGTCGCCGGTGGGAAGGACGTCGGGGCGGTGCAGGCAGAACATCAGGAACATCTGGGCCGACCAGACACCGAATCCCTTGACGGCCACGATCGCTTCAATCACCTCGTCGTCTGTCTTGTCGCGCAGGGATGAGAGATCGAGCCGGCCGTCGGCGACATGCGCCGCGAGGTCCTTGAGATAGGCCACTTTCTGACCGCTGAGGCCCGCCGCGCGAAGATCCGTAGGACTGACCTTGAGCAGATGTGTCGCCGACAACGACGGCAGCAGCCCGATCACACGGCCGTGAATGGTGGCAGCGGCTTTGGTGGACAGTTGCTGCGAGACGAGGGCGCGCACCAGTGCGGCGAGCGGATCGCGCGGTTCGAAGTCGGGACGAAGTCGGCCGGTTCGCCGAATAACCTCGGCCAGCCGCGGGTCGCGCGCCATCAGTGTTCGGCGGGCCCGTTCGAAGGTGGCGCGGGGATCGGTGTTCGTCACAATAACTGGGTGCTTTACGACGCGTACGCTCGGAGTCTTTCAGCCACGCGATCTCGCCCCACAAGCTCCAGCACTTCGAACAACCCGGGGCTGACGGCCTGTCCTACGACGGCCACGCGGGTGGCGTGGATCAGCACGCCGGGCTTGATGCCTCGTTCCACTGCCAATGCACGAAGGGCGGCCTCGGTCGCCACGGGCTCGAGATTGGGCAGGCTTTTCAACCCCTGCAGCCATGCGGCCAGATGTGCGGCCACACCCTCGCCCTTGAGGTGTTTCGTCACGGCGGCGGCGTCGTACACCACCGTGTCGGCCACGAACGGCGCGAGTGCCGGCACAATGTCGTGCAGTCTCCTCGCGCGCGGCTTCAACAGTTCGATGACCCTGGCGATCCAGCCTGCCTCACTCGCAAGGAACGAGTCGCGCCAGAGGCCGGCGGCGGTGATGGCCGGTGTGAGACGACGCAGGATGTCGTCGGGGGCCAGCCGCATGATGTGCTGCTGGTTGAACCAGTCGAGCTTCTCGGAGTTGAACACGGCGTTGCCGCCGCTGATGCCGTCGAGAGTGAATCGTTCGACGAGTTCCTCACGCGAGAACACTTCCTGATTCCCGCCGGGCGACCAGCCGAGCAGCGCCAGGAAGTTGATCATCGCTTCGGGCAGGTAGTCCTGCGTTTCGTATTCACCGACAGACGTTGCGCCGTGGCGTTTGCTCAGGCGCTTCTTGTCGGGGCCGAGAATGAGGGGCACATGCGCAAAGTCGGGAACGGGGGCGCCCATCGCTTCGTACAGCAACACCTGTTTCGGCGTGTTCGAGATGTGGTCGTCACCACGCACCACCTGTGTAATCTCCATCTCCACGTCGTCTACCACAACGGAGAGATGGTAAGTCGGGTAGCCGTCGGAGCGGAGAATGACGAAGTCTTCGATATGTTCGCGCGCGAACTCGATGTGGCCGCGCACAAGGTCTGTGAATGTGGTGACGCCAGCGGGCACGAGGAATCGAACGGCGCGTGGTTGGCCAGATGATTCGCGTCGAGAGATTTCATCGCGTGGGAGCGCGTGACATGTGCGGTCGTACGACCACGCCGAGCCCGCGGCTTCGGCGGCCGCGCGTTTCGCAGCGAGATCATCAGGCCGGCAATAGCAGTAGTACGCGGCGCCGGATTCGACCAGTCGCGCGGCCGCTGCCTTGTACTTATCCAGCCGTTCGGTCTGAAAGTACGGCGCGTGTGGGCCACCCACGCTTGGGCCTTCGTCCCATGTCAGCCCGAGCCACGTCATGCTACTCAGGATGCCGCTGATCATGTCGGCCGAGGAGCGCTCGACGTCTGTGTCTTCAATGCGCAGGATGAACGTGCCGCCATGTCGGCGGGCGTAAAGCCAGTTGAAGAGCGCTGTTCGGGCGCCGCCCACGTGCAGGTATCCCGTCGGGGACGGGGCGAAACGGACGCGCGGGGGCATCTGAAGATTCTGTCACGTGACCGCGTCACCACGTCACGACGGATCACAGGGAGGCGCGGAGACGCCGAGGTAAAACCTCAACAATCTGGCGCCACGCTGCCTGCGCGCATTTCGTAGCGCGGCCTGGGTCTCAAGGCCGCGGTTATTCCGGTTTTGACGCCCTCACAAACGCACTGCCGAAGGCACCGTCCACCAGGGGCGCAATCGTGTCGGCGTCCAGACCTGCGTCGCTCAGGAACTGACGGGCGTCGGCGGCGCGGTAGTCGCGGACGATTTCGATGTCCACGTGCTCGAACCCGGCGTTGGTGAGCTTGGCCTTGAAGTCGTCCTCATGGAGCGCACCGGCCACGCAGCCGATCCACAACTCGACGCTGCGTCGAATTTCGTCTGGCACATCGTGTCGCCGGCTGACGACGTCGGAGACGGCGAAGCGACCGCCGGGCTTCAGCACGCGGAAGGCCTCGGCGAGCACTTTGTCTTTGTTGCCCGAGAGGTTGATCACGCAGTTGGAGATGATGACGTCCACGGAGTTGTCGGGCAGCGGGATGTGTTCGATGTGGCCCTTGAGGAACTCCACGTTTGTGGCGCCGGCCTTGCGCTGATTCTCGCGTGCGAGGGTCAGCATGTCGTCGGTCATGTCAAGGCCGTACGCCTTGCCGGTGGGGCCAACACGTTTGGCGGAGAGCAGCACGTCGATGCCGCCGCCCGAGCCGAGGTCGAGCACTACGTCGCCCGCGTTGAGCGTGGCAAGCGCGGTGGGATTGCCGCAGCCCAGCGACGCAGCCACGGCGTGCTCGGGAAGTCCGGCTGTCTGTGACGCGTCGTAGAGGTTGCCGCTGATGGGGTCGCCGCACCCGCACTCGGTGGGGCCGCAGCAGGCTTGGGTGCCGCCCTCGGTGACCGCGCGCGCGATTTTGCCGTAGCGTGCCTGCACCGAGGAGGTGAGGGGATCCGTTCGTAGCTCGGCCTGGGTCTCAAGGCCGAGATTAGCCTCCGTTCGTAGCTCGGCCTGGGTCTCAAGGCCGAGATTAGCGTCAAGAGATTGAGGGTTGAGGATTGAGGATTGAGGATCGGGATTGTGGGTCATGTGGTGCCTCTCAATTGACAATTGCTGATTGCGGGATCGGATGGCTGATTGGGGGATTGGGGGATTGAAGGGGGTGCCTTGGGCTATATATCTGCTCAAGCAAATATAAGCGACTGTGGTATATTCGTCAAGGCAAATATGTCGAGCCTCGAATTACCGGCCCTGGAGCAGTTGTTTCGCGCCCTGGCCGACGACACTCGATTGAGGATTCTCGGCCTGCTCGCGGCCGGCGAGGTGTGCGTCTGCAACATTCATGGCGCGTTGAACCTGCCGCAGCCGGCGGTGTCGAGGCATCTGGCCTACCTGCGAAAGTCTGGCCTGGCGGCCGCCCGACGCGACGGCCTCTGGATGCACTATCGGCTGGAAATCCCGTCCGATCCGGCGTCGGCCAAGGTGCTGAAGGCGGCGCTCGAAGCAATCGGCGCGGCTCCGGCCGCCGGCTCCGACAGGAAGAAGCTGAGCAGACTGGTGTCGATCCCATTGCGGGTCCTCAGCGATGCCGCCACCAACTGCTGCAAGCCCTGAGGCCCACGAGTACGGTATCCTCTTCTTTCGTCCCGCCCGCCGGTGAGGTGGCTGAGTGGCCGAAAGCGGCGGTTTGCTAAACCGTTGTACGGGCTTAAACCTGTACCCAGGGTTCGAATCCCTGCCTCACCGCCAATTTCTTGATTTTTTCCTAAGCGTTTCCTCCTTCACGGCTCGGACCGGTGGCCGTTGCCAACATGTTGCCAGGAGCGCGTGAAACTCGCGGCGAGAACTCGCAGAATTCGGCCTGAATCTGCGGCCTGCTGAAACGCGTCGGGTGCCGTTCCCTGCGCAATCGCAGTAATTGTTAGGAATATTCGCAGGCGCAGGGCAAGGTTCCCTGCGCACGCGAGGAGTTCGCTGGCGGGTGACGTCACATTAGCGCACTCGTCGAACGCTGTCGTACGGCGATACGATCCCTGCTCGCGTTGCGCACCAGACTCCGATGGAGACGATCCGGCTTCTCGTCGACCAACATGCCTCTGCTGAGGCAAAGATCGCCTTGTTCCGTTCGCTGTTCCGTGGTCGTGAAGACGTCTACCCCCGTCGATTTGAAAGCCGCAAGACCGGCAAATCCGGATATGCGCCAGCCTGTTCGAATGAATGGGTCCGCGGGATTTGCGAGAAGCCGCGCGTCAAGTGTGCAGAATGCCCAAGCCGGCGATTTCTTTCCGTCAATGAGACCGTCATTCGATGGCACCTGTCCGGCCAAGACGATGCCGGACAGCCGTTTGTCGCTGGCGTCTATCCGATGCTGCTCGATGAAACGTGCTTCGTCCTCGCGGTCGACTTTGACAAGGAGGGCTGGGCCGACGATGCCCGAGCATTCCTGGAAACCTGCCATCGCCTGAATGTTCCGGCGGCACTCGAACGATCCCGCTCAGGCCGAGGCGCACACATCTGGATCTTCTTCGAGGACGCGATTCCCGCGGTCCTGGCCCGTCGTCTCGCCGCGTACGTTCTAACCGAAGCGATGGACGCGCGTCCCGACATCGGATTTCAGTCGTACGATCGCTTCTTTCCGAGCCAGGACACGTTGCCTATGGTGGTTTCGGAAACCTGATTGCGCTTCCCCTTCAGAAGCGCGCACGCGAGCAGGGCAACAGCCTGTTCATCGACGACCTCCTAGTTCCCTATCCGGATCAATGGGTATTCCTTTCTTCGATTCGCAGACTGAATCGCGCGCGAGTTGAAGCAATTGTCGCGGAGGGTGAGCGCCGCGGACATATCGTGGGCGTTCGTCTTCCAAGCGTCGATGACGATCTGGAGCCTTGGAAAGCTAAGCCGTCACGCCGGCGGACCGTTCCTCCCGCAGAGGGTGAGCTGCCGCCTGCGATCGAACTGATCCTCGGCAACGAGGTCTACATCCCCAAAGACGGGCTGAGCCCTTGCCTTCGCACCCAGATTGTTCGACTGGCGGCCTTTCAGAATCCGGAGATCTATAAGGCTCAAGCGATGCGCTTCGCCACGTATGGCAAGCCCCGCATCGTTTCGTGCGCCGAGGAGAACGCGGCGCATATCGGCCTGCCACGAGGTTGCCTGGATGATCTACGTGAGCTCCTTGATCATTTGAAGATCGCCGGCACCATTCGTGAGGAGCGATGTGTCGGAGAACCAATCGACGCGGCGTTTCACGGCACGCTCCGCACAGATCAACAGAAGGCCGCGGACGCTTTGCTGTCCCATGAGACGGGTGTGCTGGCCGCGACCACCGCGTTCGGCAAGACCGTCGTCGCGGCTTGGTTGATCGCACAGCGAGGTGTCAATGCACTGGTACTCGTCCACCGGCGGCAATTACTCGATCAATGGATCGACCGCCTGGCCGCGTTTCTCGAGTTGCCCCATGCCTCCATCGGGAGGATCGGAGGCGGCCGTCACAAGCCGACTGGCCGAATTGATGTGGCGGTGATTCAGAGCCTGATACGAAAGGGCGTTGTTGATGACCGAGTGGGAAGCTACGGCCACTTGATAGTAGACGAGTGTCACCATCTCTCGGCCCGCAGCTTCGAACAAGTCGCCCGCCGCGCGAAGGCGAGGTTCGTTCTTGGACTCTCGGCCACGGTCACCCGGAAGGACGGGCATCACCCGATCATCTTCATGCAGTGCGGGCCTGTAAGGTATCGCGCCGATGCGAAACGGCAGGCCGCGCTTCGGCCATTCAGGCATTCCGTCATTGTTCGACCGACGTCGTTCGCGCCGAGAGTCGATGGGGAGCCGAATCAGCGGCTCCAGTTTCAGTCGCTATACAAGGAGCTCGTTGAAAACGAAGTACGCAATCGCAGCATTTGCGCTGACGTACTCGAGGCTGTAGCGGCTGGACGCTCGCCATTGGTCTTGACCGATCGGCAGGAGCACCTTGAGTGGCTCGCCGCTGAATTGACAGGGAAGGTCCCTCATCTGGTCGTCATGCGCGGGGGTAGTGGGAGCAAGGCCCGTCAAGCCGTTGCCCAGCAGTTGGCGACCATTCCCGCGACTGAAGGGCGCGTACTGCTCGGCACGGGCAAGTACGTTGGCGAAGGCTTCGACGATGCGCGCCTTGACACGTTGTTCGTGACACTGCCGGTGTCATGGCGAGGCACGATCGCGCAGTACGTTGGACGGTTGCATCGTTTGAGCGACGGGAAACGCGATGTTCGCGTGTTCGACTACGCGGATCTGAACGTGCGCATGCTGTCGCGCATGTTCGACCGCAGATGCCGGGGATATGAGGCGCTGGGCTACGAGATCATTCTTCCGGCCAGCGCCATTCCTGGCTGGCCGGCCGATGTTCTTTTGCCGTCTAATCCTTTGTGGAAGCGCGACTACGCCGCCAGCGTCCGGCGCCTCGTTCGTGATGGTGTCGATCTGCCGCTCGCGGGTCTCTTCGTGGCCGCCGCTCAGCCGATTCCCGCCGACGCCGAGGGCGCCGATCGGGCCCGTAGTTCAAGTGAAGCGTTTCTCTATCGTCGGCTGGAGACTCTGGAAGCCAGTCGAGGACGGCTCCGGCTCAATGCGGAGCTCGCCATCCCATTCGACGGGCGCGGCCGAATGGAAGTCGATCTCCTATGTGTTGATGGGCGGCTCGCTATTGAAGTCGATGGGGCGCTTCATCTCGGTGACGCAGAGGCGTACCGGCGCGATCGACGCAAAGACCGGCTGCTCCAGGAACACGGCTACATAGTTTTGCGGTTTCTCGCCGAGGACTTGGCGAAGGAACTGGATACGGTGCTCGACACGATCCTGAGGGCACTGGCGAATCAGGTCATCGCGAAGCGCGCTGGAACCAGTGACGGGATTCCGTGACTGATTCCTGGGAAGCGGAAGCGACGTTCAGTTGCTGCACGTACGTCAGCGGCCCGTCATAGTTCTTCCCCCTTGGCGGGCTGGCCTCGGAGCAGGAACGTCTTCGGATACTGCCCTTCTCCGCAGACCTTGAAGGTGCCGAAGTCCTTGTACCAAAGACCATCTGGGGCGTCGGGCTCCGATTCCCTCCAGAGCTTCAGTTGGAACAGATCCTCGGCAGAGATCCTACGCTCGCGGAGTCTCTCGAATAGGTGATCGCGAAGCGCAGGAGGAAGGTCGACCCACTGAATCCTCGGCATCAGCTCCCGAACGTCATGCGGGCAAGTTCTTCCTTGAGGCGTGTCTGCTCGCCAGGATCTGTGGAGCGGGCGAGCCGATCCGCAAAGTCGAGGAAACGTTTTCGCTCCTGCTCCCGCACATCCAGCCCCGACTCGATGAGATCGACGATAACGCGGCTCGTGCTTGTCTTGGTCGTGTTCGCGAGCGCCCTCACTCGGCGCGCGACCCGGGCCGGAAGACTGACGGTTTGACGGACTGCTTTGGCAGTAGTCGGCATAGCGTCACGTTACACCACTCTGCACCACATTGCACCAGAGTACCGCTCGTCGCATGGTGTTGCCAACATGTTGCCAAGACTGAGGTCGATTCAGGAAGACTGCGGGAGACTTCAGAGGACGGCCTATTGACTGGAACGCATTGCTGGGAAAGGGCTTGTTGCCAGAAGTCCTTTGCCATCATCAAGTTACAGAATCACCTTCTTAGGGTTCAAATCCCTGCCTCACCGCCAATTCCACTCGCTTCATTGGCCCGTCGGTTATTGATTTCCAAGAAATTGGCAGAGCGCCACACACTTGTCCAGGTCTGCCGCGAGCTTCGCCTCCGGGTCGCGGAGGGCGTCAGCTTCTCTCTTCCAACCGGATCCTCGAAGCGGACTACCTCACGAAGCCGTTCGTCGGCGTGATCGAGTCCCAGGTCAGGCCACCGATGCCGACGCCGGTCACAATGGTCGTGTACGTGCCTGTGGGCCCGATCGGCCTCGCGAACGCGTCGTCATCATCTCGCGACGTCAACACGCCTGATTCGTGCGACGATCCGGTCGCGATCAGCGTCACCGAAGTCGTTTCCGTAGGTCCGTTCGAAGATCTTCACGCGCAGTTCGCCATCGGTGATTCCCGGGTTCTGCGCGCAAAGATCAGCAATCATCAGCGTCCGCGCCAGGTCGAACATCCCGAATGCCATCAGGGCTCGCTCACTCTCGGTGCGCTGCATCGCGAGCGTCCTGAGCGCTGCGGCAACATCAGCCGGCGTGTCGTTCATCGGCCAACCTCGCGGAGCAGATCCCGTAGCCCCAGGCGTTCGGCCCAGGCTATGAGATACGGCCAGTCCAGGGACGGCTGCGCCGCGATCACATTCCTCACGTCTCTCATCTGCACTTCCGACCGGCGGCTGCGCGCCCAATCCAGCTTCGACAGAATCAGGTCCTCGGCGGTGACCACCCAGATCTGGGTGCCGTCAATCAGGGCAAGGCGACGTCGGCGAAATTCCTCTTCACGATAGGGCGTGTCCTTACGGACGATGACGTCAATCTTTACCACGGCCGTCGTGTGAATCAGGTTGAACATCGACCGACGTTCGATCGCGTCGCGGATTCGATCGCCGTCGCAAGTGAACTCCGCGCCAAACATGTCCACCACGCGTGCAGCATCTGTCGGGCGCAGCTCAACGACCAGATCGACATCTCGCGTCATGCGTGGCTCGGCGTAGAGACTGACCGCGACCGATCCGGTCACCATATACGCGAGGCCGGCGGCCTCCAGCCGAGCTGTGATCAGTGTGAGGACGGAGAGTTCGTCGTGCATGAGCGTCGGGTCATGATAGCCCGAGCGCGAACCCCGCTTGCGGGTCTGATGTGGGACCGATGTGGTCTACCTGAGCGGCGCGTAGCCGAGTTGCCGCAGTTGCGTGGCAATCACGAGATGGCCCATGTCACTCGGATGGAGCCCATCAGCGGCAAGATAACCCTGTGAGGCCGGATCCTCGGTGCCGCTCGGACCGTTGAATGCAAGCGCTACCTGCGCCAACGGCAGAAGACTGGCTGCACACGTCGTGGCGATATGGAGATTGGCTTCGGCCAGGTAGTAGCCGATAACCTGCAGGTCGTTCCCCCGGACGCCGGCCGGTTCCTTCGCATCCGGCGTCGTGTTCTGGGCGCCGTCAATCGCGACCCATGGGTTGTAGATGTCCATCGTCCGCACGATGGTGTTCGAAAGATTGCGCGCCGACAGCACGGCGGTAATGATGCCGTTCCAATTGTTCTTGAACGTCGCGAGAGCCGACCTCAGGCAACTTTGATTGTCGCCGCCGCCGCACTTGCCGATCTTGTAGCTTTGCCGGGCCAGCCTGAAGTCGTTGAGGCCGATGTTCCAGGTCACGACGTCCGACGTTTCGACCGCCGTCCGCACCACCGAAACACCCTTTCGTGAATCCTGGAAGGACGCGAGAAGCTGCGTGCTCGTTCGACCGTTTTGCGCGAGGTTGTACAACGCCACGTCCACGACCGCGTCCGCCTGCACCATCTCGACATATCGCGAGACGTATCCCTGCTGTGCGAGGTAGCCGGTCGCCACCGAATCGCCGAGCGCGGTGTAGTCCCACGTGTCGCGGGCTGGGCTGGCGACCAGCACCGCTGACACAAAGGCGACGGACAAGACGGAAAGGAGGCGGACGAGCGGGCGCACACAGGCCATGAATTCTCCATGCTGATTAGGGTCTACAGGAGAAAACGATGGCGGCGGGTGTTTGCGACACGGGAGGCCCCCCGGGCCGAAGGCCGCCGGTATTGCGCGTTCTAAGATAGGATTCCGCCACTTCGGGGAGACACCATGGTCGAGAGACACAACGGCCAGGCGCTGGTCGAAACCACCGTGCGGTTGCTCGACCGGGCCCGGCTTGGCGACCGGGCTGCCCTGGACGCGCTGTTCGGGCGTTGTCTCCCTCGCCTGCGTCAGTGGGCCAGAGGGCGTTTGCCCCGGCATGCGCGGTCGCTCGCCGACACGCAGGATCTGGTCCAGGACGCGCTGCTCCAGACGTTCAAGCGACTGGAGGCGTTCGACGCTCGAGGCGCCGGGGCGTTTCAGGCCTATCTCAGACAGGCGGTGATGAACCGCATTGTGGATGAGATCCGACGGGCGGAACGCCGCCGGGGGCAGGCCGAACTCGACAGCGGTATTCCGACAACCGATGCCTCCCCGCTCGAGAACGCGATTGGCAGCGATGCGGTGCGCAGGTACGAGCG
>JBKJQX010000021.1:0-20443 GCA_046594875.1 Vicinamibacterales bacterium | reverse complement strand
CCGAAGTGCACGCGCGTATCAGTGGCCGCGCCAGGCGCCTTGCGGCTCATGAGCTCGGCCGGCACCAGCAACGCGCCCATCAGAATCGCGTTGGTCAGTTCCGGGGGAGGCGCATCGAAACGTCGCCGATACGCATCCAATCTCGCCAGCGAATCCCACACATCGTCTGACGGGTTGCGCAGTTCGGGCGTCATCAGCTCAAGCAGCCCCAGGCTGTCGAGTGTGCGGAAACTGGCTTCCGCGTATCCCGAGCGCAGAATCTTGTAGTACTCCTCGAGCAGCCGAGGCGCAGCGGCTTTGCCGATGAGCGGTTTGAGCGTGGCGATGGCCTCGAGCACGAGTTCGTCGAGCGTGAAGCCCAGGCGCGCGCTGAACACCGCTGCGCGCAGCATGCGCACCGGGTCCTCGACAAAGCGCACCATCGGATCGCCGATCGAGCGAATGACGCGCCGCTCGAGATCCTGAAGGCCGCCAACGTAGTCGATGATCGAATAGGTCGCGATGTCGTAGACCAGCGCGTTGACGGTGAAATCGCGGCGAAACGCATCTTCTTCCGGCGTGCCAAACGTATTGTCGCGACGGATGATGCCGTCCCGGTCATCACCACCGGAGGGCTCGGGTGACGACGCCACCACCAATGGCGCGTCGTCAACTTCCGTGCCCTCATCCGGCAGCGGGTCCGGCACGTTGCGGCGGAACGTGGCCACCTCAATCGTCTTCTGGCCGAACTTCACGTGCGCCAGGCGGAAGCGGCGTCCGATGATCCAGCAATTCCTGAACAGCTTCTTGATTTGGTACGGATGCGCGTTTGTGGCGATGTCGAAATCTTTCGGACGCCGGCCCAGCAACAGGTCGCGCACGCCGCCGCCAACAAGGTAGGCGTCGAAGTGACTTTGCTGGAGGCGATAGAGCACCTTGAGTGCGTCGGGATCAATGTCGCGCCGCGAAATCGTGTGCTCGGCGCGGGAAATGATGACGGGCTCAACCACGAATTGGAATTATACGGGCCACCCCAGAGGTTTTCGGAGGCAGGAATCGCTTAATTGCCAATTAAGTCTTTTAGATTCAGTTATTTACGGCCAGAAACAAATAACCGATGGCTATCAGAGAATCCCGAAATTCCTAGGGTTTTGCCGCATTCCAGTTTGGGCCCGACCCCACGTCCACGGTCAGTGGTACGGACAACGGAAAGGCGTTCTGCATCGTGTCGCGCACGAGGCTTGTGATCGCAGTCACATCTGCGACGGGGGCTTCGAACAACAGTTCGTCGTGCACGGTCAGAATCATGCGGCTGGGCGTGGAAGCGGTCGCGTTGTGCCGAACGAGCGCGGCGGCCACATCGATCATCGCCTGTTTGAGGATGTCGGCGGCTGTGCCCTGGATGGGCATGTTCACCGTTTCGCGTTCGGCGGCGGCTCGAATCTGGCCGTTGCGGCTCGTCAATTCCGGCATCAACCTCTGGCGGCCAGAGATGGTGCGTACGACCCCAGAGACGCGCGCGTCCTCCAGCGTCTTGTCGATGTAGGCGCGCACGCCGGGGAACCCCGCGAAGTACGCGTCGATGAACTCCTGCGCGGCCTGTTGTGGCACGCCGATGTCTTTGGCCAGCGTGAACGCTGTTTTGCCGTAGAGCAGCGCGTAGTTGATGATCTTGGCGCGGCGACGCAGTTCATGTGGGTCGAGTCCGCTGTTCTGCCCAAACACACGCTCGGCCGTGCGGTCGTGAATGTCTTCGCCGTCCTTGAACGCCTGCACCAGGGCCGCGTCGCCCGAGAGATGCGCGAGCACGCGCAGTTCGATTTGCGAGTAGTCGGCGGAGATCAGCGCGAATCCCGGCTCCGCCACAAACGCCGCCCGAATCTCGCGCCCGGCTGCGGTCCGCACGGGAATGTTCTGCAGCCCCGGGTCGCTGCTGCTGAGTCGGCCCGTGGCCGCCACCGCCTGATTAAACGTGGTGTGCACCCGGCCCGTTGCGGGGTTGACCATGAGGGGCAAGGCGTCCACGTACCCGCCCTTGAGCTTCTGCACGCTCCGCCACTTGAGCACCAGCCCCGGCAGCTCGTGTGTCAGCGCCAGCTCTTCGAGCACGTCCACCGCTGTTGACATGGTCTTCGTCTTGCCGGTCTTCTTCGACGAAGGCAGTTGGAGGCGCTCGAACAGCACTTCGCCCAGTTGCTTCGGGGAGTTGATATTGAACTCCATGCCGGCCAGCTCGAAGATGCGCGCGGTCAGGCCATTGAGTTCGGTCTGCATCGATTCAGAAAGCCGGGCCAATGCCGCCACGTCGAGCCTGACGCCGGCGCGTTCGATGTCGGCCAGGATGGGGATGAGCGGCCGTTCCATGTCGCGATAGATGCCGTCGAGCGCGGCCTTCTTCAAGTCGTCGCGCAGGCCGTCGGCCATTCGCAGGGGCAGGTCGGCGCGTTCACCGGCAAAATCCAGGACTGCGGCGGCGGGCACCGCGTCCTCGGTGACGCTCTTGGCGCCACGGCCGGTCACGTCCTCCAGCTTGACGGCGCGATACCCGGTGCGGGCCAGTGCCAGTTCGTCGATGCTGTGGCTTGAGCCCGTAGCGTCAACCAGATAACTGGCCACCATCGTGTCCAGGTCCAGTCCGCCAAGCGGCAGCCCGACGCGCGCGCACAACACCGAGATGGTCTTCAGGTCGTGCCCAATCTTGGCGATCGCAGGGTCGGCCAGTGTCGCGCCCAGTCGCGCGGCCACGTCGGCCATCCGCAAGTTCGGCGTCTCGGTCAGGCCCACGTGGTTCAGTGGGATGTACCGGGCGCTGCCGGGGGCGGTGGCCAGTGCCAGTCCCACCAACGTGGCTTGAATCGCCGAAGCGTTGGTGGAGACCACGCCGATCGAGACGTGACCGGCGGCGCGAATTTCCGCGGCAATCGCGTCGAGTTCTTCGGGAGACTGCACGATCGTGTAGTCGTGCGCGGACGTGGCCGCTGTGGGCGCGTACTCGGCGGTCATTGTGCGGAAACCCAGCGCCGAGAACAACGCGTAACACCGCGCGATGTCGGGGCCGCGATACCGCAGCGCCTCGGCGTCGAACTCCACCGGCACGTCCGTGCGAATCGTGGCCAGCACGCGGCTCGCTCGCGCGTCGGCGGCGTGCTGCGTCAGCGCTTCGCGATACCGCTTCTGCGGCAACCCGGGTGCCGCCTCAAGCAACGCATCGAGCGTGCCGTGCGTGCCAATCAGTTCCTTCGCGCCTTTTTCCCCTATCCCCGGCACTCCCTTGATGTTGTCCACGCTGTCGCCCATCAGGGCCAGGATGTCTACGACCTGTTCGGGACGGACGCCGAATTTCGCGACAACGCCTTCGGCGTCGTACCAGGTGCCTTCGTCTTTCGGGTTGTAGATTCGCAGGCCAGGGGTCACAAGCTGGAAGAAGTCTTTGTCGGCCGTGACAATGGCCACTTCGAAACCCAGAGCATGGGCCTTCACCGCCAACGTCCCAATCACATCGTCGGCCTCGAAGCCCTCCGAGGTGAGGTTCGGGACGCCCATCGCCTCACACGCGTCGTGCACGATAGGCACCTGTTCGACGAGGTCCGAGGGCATGGGCGTGCGGTTGGCCTTGTAGTCGGCCAGCAGGTCGTCGCGAAAGGTGCGGCCGGGCAGGTCAAAGGAGGCCACGAGGTAGTCGGGATGGTGGTCGGCAATGAGCTTGCGCAGCATGTTCACGAAGCCGTAGATCGCGTTCGTGGACTTGCCGTCGGGCCCGGTCAGGTCTCGAATCGCGTGGTAGGCGCGATACATCTGCGAGTTGCCGTCAATCAGAAAGAGGCGCGGCATGAAGGTCCGAAGAATGTATATCATTCGTGCTGTGCGTGTTCGCGTCGCGAAGCCATCCCTCCTGCTGGCCCTTCTTGCCGTTGTGGCCCTGCTGGCGACGTCGTGCGGCAACCCGTTGGTGAGGCAGTACGAATACGACGAGCAGACCTACCTCGGGATTGATGGTTCAGCCACGATCGTGATTTCTGCCTCGATACCCGCCTTGGTGGCGTTGCACAACCTTCCGCTTGATCCCGATCCCGCGTCACGGTTCAGCAGCGAGGACGTGCGCAAAGTATTCGAGACAGCCGGATGCCCGGTCACCCGTGTGGGTCGTCCCTGGCGTCGCAGCGGGCGGCGGTTCGTGCAGGTGCGCATGCAGGTGGCCGATGTGCGCAAGGCGTCAGCGTGTGGCGCGCTCGCGTGGTCGGCGTACGGGTTCGAGGTGACGCCCGAGCAGATTCGGTACACGCAAACCGCCGGTGCCGCGGCAGGCATCCCGCCCGCCGGCCAGAACTGGAATGGCAGCGAGCTGGTGGCATTCAAACTGCACCTGGCGAGCCGCGTGACGTATCACAACGTGCGACGGCTTGAAGACGGCTTGGAAGGCGAGCTCGAGCGCGGCAACATCCTGACGTGGGAGCAACGGCTGAGCGATCGACTGGCCGGCACGCCTGTCGTGATGGAGGCGCGGACTGAAACAGAGTCCATTCTGTATCGCACGGTATCGTTGTTTGCCGGCGCGTTTGCGGCCGCCGTGGCGCTGCTCATCCTGCTGATCTGGTTCACGATTCGCCGCGGACGGGCGCGGCTGAAGACATTCACCACATAGGCGGAACCAGCATGACTGTGACCGAAACGACACGCCCGCGACGCACGTGGCGTCGCCGATTCCTGATCGTCACGTTGATGGGCTGGAACAGAAGTACGGCAATTTCGATGTGAGGTCGCTCGGTGGGCCGGCGGTGCCTGCTGCCGACAACCGTGCCCGCGTCGTTCGCGCCGCCGCGGCACTTGTGGCGACTCCCAACGACACACGCGTTGCGGTGACGCCTTTTGTGGCACTGCGAGGCCCCGATCCGGTGCCGGCCGACCTTCGCTCGTACGTCGCCGCGAACCGGTCCGCTCTTCGGGTGGCGGAAGAGGCGCGCGGCAGGTCGTTGTCGCACTGGGAGGCCGACTACTCGAACAGCAACGCTGGTCCGCCATGGACTGAGATCCGGACGTTGTCTGACTATCAATTGGTGCACGCGCTCGCGTTGGTGCTCGTGGGTGTGCTCATCGGCCGTCGGCCCGCGCGGCTTGCCACTGTCGTCGGCTGGTGCTTCACCTTGGGAATCGTGCTCTTCTCCGGAAGCCTGTACGTCCTGACGCTCACGGGCACGACCGCCGTTGGCATCGTGACGCCGCTGGGCGGGTTGTGTCAGTACATTCACGGCGGCCCAGAGCGCCGAGCGCGCCAGTCCAGCCGCGCAGCCATCACGGCGAGAAGAAACCAGTAGTGCCTGCAGTTGAGCAGATCGGTCGAGATCGCTTCGATCAAGAAGGCCGCGCCAACTCCGGCGTAGGCGGCCGCTTCCCACCGCAGGCGCGCCGAGTCAGCCAGCAGACGGTTGATGATCGTGCCGCCCGCGAACAGGATCAGCAGAAGAGCCGCGAGTCCCGCTGCCCCGAGTTCGGCCACCGTACCAAGGTAGGTTGAGTGAGGGGTGACGAGCCAGATCGTTGTCGGAAACCGCCCCTCGCGCTGCAGGCCCGAAGTGAATGCGGCCTGGCCGGCGGGCCCCACGCCTTCAGGCCATTTGCGTCCGATCGCATGGAGACTCGCCTGCTTGTTGAAGAGATACGTCGTAGGCATCACGACCCAGGCCTCGTCGTGCCACCGAAAGGACGCGAGCGGACTGCCACCGACCAGTTGAGTCATGCTCATGCTCGTCACCGCAGATTCGCGCAGCACCATCACGTGCGATCCCAGCGCGAACACGGATGTCACGATCAAGCACGTTGCGACAGCCACCCGCAGTCGCGCGCGTGAGCGGCGCGATTGTGGTCCCTGTCGGGTCTGCCCGGCGGACGCCCACATCACGATCAGGGCTGCTGCAAGACACATCGCGGTCTTTGAGACCGTGGCGCCGAGGCCCAGCACAAGCAGGAGGACCAGCGCGGCATCGCGGCGCCTCCATCCCTGAGCCATCCTGGCGGCGACAAACAGGGGAATCGCCATGAGGAGAATGCTGGCGAGCATTTGCGGGCCCGCAGTGAAGGCCTGCGCACGGGCAGCGTGCCCGAGGTAAGGGACGGGCGTCAGCGCGACGGTCGCAAGAGGGTTTGGCAGCCCCGCATACGCTGCGAGGCTGCCCGCTATCCCGAGCGCCGCCGCGACGGCGGCCGAATACCCGAACCACTCGCCAAAACGGTCGAGGAGCCGCGGCGTCGCGGTGAGACGCACCGCGAGATACAGACTCATCAGATGGGCCGCCCCCAGCGTCTGGATCAGCCCGTCTCGGCTGCGCGCCTCGCTCGACCACGCAAGCGCCAGCAGGTGCGCGGCGAGCCATGAGGCCGCCGCGGCGTCGGCATAGGTGAACCGCCAATGCACTTCTCCCCGCATCCACATCGCAGCAGCCGCGATGGCAAGTCCCAGGAAGACGACCTCAGGAGGCTGAAGTTTGGCGCCAAGCCATGGAAGCACCCAGACCCGATGGAAGGGGAGGATCAGGAGGTACCCAGCCCAGAGTGCCGCGACCGCAACTGACGCGAGGTCCGAATCAGGCGACCGTCTCGAAAGCCCGGTCACCACCAGCGTGGTCATCGCGCGGCGCGAGTCGTCTCCGACGGCCGTTCGCCGATTGCCACGACCAGGTATCCGTAGCGTCGTACTGCTGGAATGTGGGCGTCAATCCAGCTGAAGACGCGCACACCTGCGGCGGTGAAGCGGGCGGCGGAAGGATACCGCGTGTGGCAGAGCAGGTCGAGCATCCGGAGCCAGCCGGGGATGAAAAGGATCCCATCATCCCCCGTGACGACGAACCCGGCGGCCTTGAGCATCGTGCGGAGGGCCTTCCGCGAATAGGATTTTTCGAACCCGTAGCCGTACAGCCCAAGACGGTAGAGGATCGTGACCATCAGCGGTCGAAAAAAGGGATCGTGACGATTGGGGACGCCGACGATCGCGCGGCCGCCCGGCTTCAGCACGCGGTAGATCTCGCCGACGGCCGCTTCGGTCCCCGGAAAATGTTCGATCGTCCCCATCGAATAGACCGCGTCGAAGCTCGCGTCTGAAAACGGCAAGGCTCGCACGTCGGCGTTCGCCGCCGTCAAGGGTGCCTCGCCAAACTCGGCGCGCGCCATTCGCACGACCGGAGCGGCAATGTCCACCCCCACCACGTCGGCGCCCTGGCGCTGGACCCACTGCAGGATGCGCGTGTTTCTGGCTTCATCCCACAGATCGGTCTTGAGCACGCGCGCTCCCGCGAACCTGCTCAGGTGCCGGCTGAGGAGCCGTTTCTCGTTTTCAAAGTAGAACGTCGTGGACGCCGCTCCTCCAAGGTCCGGGAACTGGGCGCCGACGTGGTCCCAGAAGGTTCGGTACGTCACATCCCGCTGTTGAATGTCAGTGCCCTGGCCGGCACCGCCAGCCTGCTCGCGCGACATCTCGCGTGGCCGGCGTGGCGAGGCAACGTTGACCGCCACGGCAATGACGAGAGACGGGCCAAGGAGCGCCCAGGCGCGAATATCGCGAACGAGGGGAGCGATGCCGCCGTGGTCGACGAGCAATTGCACGCCCCCGGCGACGGCGATCTGCGCCGCCACCAGCAGCGAGGCTCCGCAGACGAACCGTGTCCACCCGCTCGGGACGAACGCCGCGACCCAGAGCGCGAGGAACAGACCGAACTGGAACGCGGGGAGAAACATCAGCGCCCCTTGGGGATCGTCGAACGCCGTCGTGGCGCTTCCGAACCAGAGGATCGTCTGCGTGTAGGGCGCGCCGAGGAGCCCGACGAACGCGAAGGCCAGCGCCAGCGCGGCGACCATTCGGACCACAGTCGCGGCCCGCGCGCCGTACCGCCAGAGCGCGAGGCCGCACACCATGCCCGCCGCCACCAGGAGCTGGGAGAACGCGTGGATGAGAAACGCCGGGTCGAATCCAGCCGGGACGGCAACGACCAGCAGGCGCGCGATCCCGAGCCCCAGGAACAGCGGCACGCCCGCAGCCGCCCAGAGCGCCCTGGCTCGGTACCCGCGTGAGTACACGAGGACGGCCGCGAGGTAGACCGGAATCAGCGGCGACGAAATGCACTCCTGCGTCACACGAAAGGCTCCGCGCGGCGTCGCGAGCACGGCGGCGGTCGCCGTGGCGTCCACTCCGAGGACGCGGAGCAGGAGGGCCGCAGCGCGTGCGACCATGCCGGCAAGGGTCAGCACACGCGCGCTCTCGAGATACAGCGGAGAGGCGAGCGTAAACACGAGGAGGAACGCCGCCGCCATCAGCGCGAAACGGCGCGTCACGCGCCAGTCATGTTCAAATCGCGTCGTGCCGGCCGGCAGGGGATCGGCCACGCGCCGCCGGTCCGCGACGCGCATCCACGTAAAGACGAAGCCCGCGGAGGCCACGGTGAGCACCGCCGGCCAGACATAGATGTGGAGCGCGTCGAACCATCGTGGCGACGCGGCGGCACGGCCGAGCGTGCCGATGCGGATCGTGTTCAGGGCGAGGAGGACGGCGGCGCCGCCGGCGACGCCGGCGGCCCGCATGCGCCAGCGCGCCGGATACGCGAGGATCGCCGCCAGGCACAGCGCCAAGGCGTCGGCGCCGCTGCACGCCAGCGTCGCTTCGATGGGCAGCGACGAAGGGCCGACCAGCGCCGATCCGGCCGCGGCCTGCAGTCGCGTCACCGGGAGCAGGATGTGTGTGCCGACCCAGGGCAGCCGGAGCAGACCGAACAGCGCCAGCGCCCAGGCGATCAGCCGCAGCGCGAAGCTACGTGCGGGTATCGAGGCGTGGATCGTGTCCATCGGCGCGGGCCAACTCCTGTATCGATACATTCCGCGCGCCAAAGGACTTCGCCAGTTCGTGGATGGCCTGCACGCTCCGGAGCCGCGTCGTGCAGGAAAAAATATCGACGTTGATCGTGCCGGTTTCCGGCCAGGTGTGCAGGACCGCGTGTGACTCGCGCAGGATGAGCACGCAGGTGAGCCCGGTCTTCGGAAACGCGTGTGAGACGGCCTGGACAATGGTCGCGCCAGCCCGGTCGAGCGCGGCGATGAAGAGCTCCGCGACTTCGTCGGCAGTCAGCAGGGGGAGCGCGTCGCAGCCCGAGAGATCGGCGGAAAACGAAGCGGGCGAGGCTTGCGCATCCATTATGCAGCGACTATAGCGAACCTTCCGCACCCAGACTGTTCTAAACAGGACATTTCCCATCCGCCATGGCCATATAGACTGATTCACATAGTGAGACCGTTCCTGCGAGATCCGAGTTCAAGGAAGCGATTTATGACGCGCCATAGTCTGGGTTTTGTCGCCGGTGTCGGTGTGGTCACGCTTCTTTACGGCCCTTCCAGCGTATCGGCGCAGGTGTCCCCCAGCCTCGGAACCGCCAGCACGTTCTCGATCCTGGCGGGCTCACAAGTGACCAATACCGGCGTCACCACGATTAATGAAGATGTGGGTATCAGCCCTGGTATCGGCCCGCCGCCGCACTACACTGGCTTTGGAACGGTGGTGCTCGGCGGCGTGATCCGCGACGCCGATACGTTCGCCGCCAACGCGCAGGCCGACAAGAATCTGGCGTACGCTTCGCTCGACCAGGCGTGCACCGTTACCTATTCCGGAGCCTTCAAAGAACTGGCCGGCAGCACCTTGCTGCCAGGGGTCCACTGTGCGACCTCGTTTCATTTGACCGGTGGAACACTCACTCTCAACGGCGCCGCTGGCGATACCTGGATTTTCAAATCAGCGAGCGATCTGATTATTACCGGCGGCGCCGCCGCAAGAGTGGTCGGCCCGTCCTGCAACGTCTGGTGGCGCGTCGTGAGCTCCGCGACGTTCGATGCGAACAGTTCGTTGATCGGAAATATTCTTGCGGACACCAGCATTACCCTGGCTGCCGGCGCAAACCTGGCCGGAAGAGCGCTTGCGCGAACGGCTGAAGTGACGCTGAGCAGCAACACCATCAGCGCGTGCGCGATTCCTGTTCCGGCGCTCTCGGATTGGGCGTTCATGGTGCTGGCTGTGCTGCTGGCCGGGGCTGGCGCCGTCGCGCTGCGCAGCCGGACCATGGCGTGAGCGGCGGCCGGCGGTAGGCTTCGCCGACCCAATCACCGGTCGGCGGCCTGACACAAGCGCGGCGCATTCGTCGCGCAAACGAAGCGTGATCGTCGTGCGTTGATCCGGCCGTCGCTACCCCGTCAACCGGGCTCGAAAGCCCGGCCCTGGTCTTCGGCACTCATCCCCGGGCCGTTGTCGCTGACGCTGAGCCACACGCTGCTGAAGTAGCCGTCATGCCGTTCGTCGAGGGCCGGCTGGCACAAATGCGGAGAACGTGAACTTGTACGCGCTTTGTGCCGCGTCGTACTCGGCGCGGAACTTCGTGGGGCGTGCGCCGAGGCCGGGACGTCTGGAATCGCCAGGTCGAACGATTTTTTTCATCAACAGCGCCTGGCGCTGTTTGCGCGGACCCCACGTTGCGCGGACCCCGCCTGTGGACGCCCGAAGGCGATAGTATCGTCTCGTGCCGAGCAACATGACACGGCAAGGTAGCCTCCGGACACTCGGCGTTTCGTTCGCCACCGCGGTAATTGCCGGACTGCTTGTGGCCTCATGCGGGCAGGCGGTGTCCCCGCCCACGCAGCGCACGTTGCGACTGACCACCGGCACGCCCGGCGCCTGGTTTCACCCTCTCGGCCAGGCCCTGGCCGACGCCTACATTGCGGCCTTCCCTGATCTCGACATCCAGGTGCTCGAGAGCGAAGGCTCGGTCGCCAACGTCGACGCCTTGCAGCGGGGCGCGGCGGACGTCGGACTGGCGTACGCGGATGTGGCATACATGGCGTACGTGGGTCGACTGGGTGACCGACCGCAGGCCTTCACCGAACTGCGCGGACTCGCGGTCCTGGGAATTGCGCCCGTCCACCTCGTCGTCGGCGCGCACTCGGCCATCACGAGCGCGTCCGACCTGCGTGGCAGGCGGGTGGCCGTTGGACCGGCAGGCAGCGGCTCGGCATTGACCGCCCAGATCGTGCTGCGGGCGCTCGGCATCGAGGCTTCCGCCGTCCATGTCGAGTCGCTTCAGTTTAACGACGCGGCGGCCAGACTCACGGCGGGCACCGTCGACGCCTTCTTTGTCACCGGTACCAATCCCATCGGCGCGGTGCAGACCGCAACGGGCGCGGGCGCGCGGCTGCTGCCGCTGAGCGGACCGCTCATTGACAAGCTGCGGCGCGACTACCCGTTCTTCCGGCGCGCGCTGGTACCAGGCGGGACCTATCCCGGTCACCCGGATTCGGTGCATACGATTGGCGTCAACAATCTGCTCGTGTGCCGCCGCGGCCTCGACGAGCCGACGGCGCACGGCCTGACCCGGACCTACTTCGCGGCGTTACAGCAGTTGTCGATGCCGACACACGTGGACCTCGAGCAGGCCCCGGCAACCCCGATCCCGCTGCACGAGGGCGCCGCTCGCTACTACCGGGAGCGGGAATTGGTCCGATGACGAGCCGTACGTGGAGCGCCGGCGACTGGCCCGCGCGGCTGCTGATTGTCGGCGTGGTCATCTCCATCATGGCCTCGCTGTGGCTGGGCTATCGCGCCGTCCGCGGGTGGCGAGAAAGCGCAACGCTGCTGGCCGAACAGCGCGCGGCCGAGTGGGCCGACCGCCTCGCGACGGTGCTCAGCCGGGACATGCGCGGGGTCCAGTCGACGGTGTTGGCCTCGGCGCAGTGGGAGCAGCTCATGCTCGACCCGCCAAACGACGCGCGCCTCCTGGCGGCCAGCGCCTTCGCCCGCTATCCCTACCCCGAGTCGTTCTTCACCTGGCGCGCCGCCTCGAGGCCAGACGACGTCATCTTCTTCGACCGGTCGGATCGACGTCCGTCGTGGATGCCCGGCCAGCCGACCCTCGACCCGTTTCCGGTCGTCATCGAGTACAACCCCGCGGTGGCCGCGATGCTGCTCGACCGCGTTGCACGAGACGCGGCCGCCGGTCGACGTTTTTCGATTTTTGAAATGACGGTCATCGGGACCACGTATCAGGTGGTGGTACACCTCTGGTATCTCGACCCGTTGCGCGAACACCTCGAGGGCGCCTTCGGATTCACCGTGAACCTGGCCTGGGTTCGCGAGCACTACTTTCCGGCCGTGACGACGCAGGTCGAACGCATGGGTAGTGCCGGAGCCGTGATGCCTCTGCGCGTGCTTGATGGTCATGGCGAGCCGATCGGCAGCCAGCCGGGCGGCGCGCCACCCGAGCCGGCGCGCCGACGTGAGTTCGCGCTGGCGTTTTTTGATCCGCAGATCATCGCGACGCACCCGCCGGAGGACTTCCACAACGACATGCTCGTCGCGGTGGCTTATGCCGGAGGCGACTCGGTGCTCAGCGAGGCCGTGTCGGGCGGCAATCGCACGCTCGTCGCCGCCGCCGCCGCGGCGGGCGTGTTCGCACTGGGCCTGATCCTGACCGCGCGCGCGACGCAGGCAGCAGCCAGCCTCGCGCAGCTGCGGTCCGAGTTCGTCGCCACTGTCACGCACGAGCTCAAGACGCCCATCGCCACAATCAGGGCCGCCGGCGACACCCTCGTGAGTGGCCGGGTGTCTGCCCCCGAGGCCGTGCACGAGTACGTCCAGCTCGTCGTGCAGGAGTCGAAGCGCCTCGCGCGCCTGGTCGACAACCTCCTGGCCTACTCGCGCATCACTGACGTCACCGACGTGTACGCCTTCACCGCTCTGGACGTGTCGTCGCTCGTCCAGGAAGTGGTCGCCGGGTTCCGACCCACGCTCAACGCCGCGGGGTTCACCGTGCACGTCGACGTGCCGGTCGGCCTGCCGTGCGTCAAGGCCGACCACACGGCCTGCCGACTGCTGCTCGACAACATCGTCGACAACGCCATCCGCTACTCGCCGGGCGAGCGATGGCTGGGGATTCGGGTACGCTCGATGGCGCCCGCCGTTGTGGTGGAGGTATCGGACCGTGGAATGGGCATTTCCGAGACCGAACTGCCGCACGTGCGCCGCCGCTTCTTCCGGGGCCGGCGTTCAGGTCCGGGTGGCAGCGGGCTGGGCCTGGCCATCGTCGATCGCATCATTCGCGACCATGGCGGGACGCTCCAGATTGAGAGCGCCGTCGGTCAGGGAACCACCGTCCGCGTGACACTACCCGCCGTCGAGGCGCCCGATGAAGAAACGCATCCTGATCGTTGAAGACGACGCGCCGCTGGCCCGGGTGCTCCGGGACAACCTGGTGTACGAGGGCTTCGACGTGGAGGGGGTGGCCGACGGACACCAAGCGGTGGATATCGCCCGCGCGTGGGCGCCCGATCTGATCATTCTCGACATCACCCTGCCCGGCCGTGACGGCTTCGACTTGTGCGGCCTGCTGGGCAGAGGCGGCGCGGTGCCGGTCATCATGCTGACCGCGCGCAGCCAGAAGGCCGACAAGCTGAAGGGGCTCTCGGTCGGGGCGGACGACTACGTCACCAAGCCCTTCGACATCGAGGAACTGATCGCCCGCGTGCACGCCGTGCTCCGGCGGTCGGGCGCGCCAATCGCCCAGGTCGCCCTGGGCGAAGTCATCGTCGACTTCCAGCACCTGACCGTCAGCCACGGCGTTCGCGACCTGCGCCTCACGCACCGCGAGTTCGAGCTGCTGCGCTACCTGGTGGAGCGGCAGGGACGGGTGGTGTCGCGCGCCGAGCTGCTGCGCAACCTGTGGGGCTACCCGGATGCGCCGTTCACGCGCGCGGTCGACAACGCGGTGGCTCGGCTTCGCAAGAAGATCGAGCCCGACCCCGGCCACCCACGGTACATCCACACCGTGCATGGCGACGGCTACACCATCACCCCCGAGGGGGCATCGCGCCCGCCTGGCGAGGCCGGCTAGCCGGTCCCCTGCGACACACTGGGACAGGCGCGCCCGGACGCGGCTCCTATACTGGGGCGGCCGCGGCTCGGACACACGCCGCGCCACGACCACGATGACCACATACAAAATCGCGACCATCCCAGGCGACGGCATCGGCAAGGAAGTGATGCCCGAAGGCATCCGCGTGCTGGAGGCCGCCGGGCGCCGCTTCGGCATTGATTTCGAGTGGGACGAGTACCCATGGAGTTGCGAGTACTTCGCGGCCACCGGGCGGATGATGCCCGAGGACGGCCTCGACCGGATCCGCCACCACGATGCCGTCTATCTCGGCGCCGTGGGGTTTCCGGGCGTGCCCGACCACGTGTCGCTGTGGGGCCTGCTGATCCCGATCCGCCGCGCCTTCCAGCAGTACGTCAACCTCAGGCCCGTGCGGCTGATGCCCGGCGTGCCGTGCCCGCTCAAGGACCGTCAGCCGGGCGACATCGACTTCTGGGTGGTGCGCGAGAACAGCGAAGGCGAGTACTCGTCGGTGGGCGGGCGCAGTCACGAGGGCACCGACCAGGAGATGGCGGTGCAGCAGAGTATCTTCACGCGCCGCGGTGTCGACAGAATCCTGCGGTACGCGTTCGAGCTGGCCAGGACGCGTCCGCGGAAGCACGTGACGTCCGCCACCAAGTCGAACGGCATCGCGATCACCATGCCGTACTGGGACGAACGGTTTCGGGCGATCAGCGCGGAGTATCCGGACGTCAAGGCGGACCAGTACCACGTCGACATCCTTGCCGCGCACTTCGTGCTGCACCCGGACTGGTTCGACGTGGTGGTGGGCTCGAACCTCTTTGGCGACATTCTGTCCGACCTCGGCCCCGGCGTGACCGGCACGATCGGCATCGCGCCGTCGGCGAATCTCAACCCGGAGCGCGAGTATCCGTCGTGCTTCGAGCCGGTGCACGGCTCGGCGCCCGACATCTACGGTCAGCGGATTGCCAACCCCATTGGCCAGATCTGGTCGGGTGCGATGATGCTCGAGCACCTCGGCCACCCCGACGCCGCGGGCGCGATCGTCGCGGCGATCGAGACCGTGCTCCGGGAGGGTCCCCGCACCAGGGACATGGGCGGCACGGCGTCGACGGGCGAGCTGGGCGCGGCCGTCGCCGAGGCCCTCTGAGCGAGGCCGGCGCCCCCGTTACACATTGAGACATCCGGTCCACCTAGGGCGCCATATAGTCGGGGGCCTCGAAACACAAGAGGCACAAGGAGCACTATGCGACACTTGCGGATACACCTTCTCACGTTGGCGTGCCTGGCGATGGCCGGCGCCGCCTTCGCCCAGGGCAATCCCACAGGCACGATTTCCGGCCGGGTCACCGACCCTGACAGCCTGGCCCTGCCTGGGGTGACCATTACGGCCGCGTCCACAGCTCTTCAGGGCGTCCGGACCGTGGTCACCTCCGAGTTCGGCGATTTCATCATCCCGTTCCTGCCGGCCGGCGACTACACCCTGACCTTCGAGCTCCAGGGTTTTGCCGCCCTCAAGCAGTCGGTCAATCTGAAGATGGCCGACACGCTGCCGGTGAACGTGCGGCTCCTGCTGGCCTCGGTCACCGAAACCGTGACCGTCAGTGGTTCGAGCACCGACACTGCCACGACGCCAACGGTGGCGACGACGCTCAAGTCGTCGACGGTCGAGCGGATACCGCTCGGGCGCACCATCGAGGCTGCAACCCTGCTGGCACCGGCGGCCGCCGACAACGGTCCGCGTGGCAACATCATGATTGCGGGCGCGCTGTCGTACGACAACGTCAACCTCATCAACGGGGTGAACGTCAACGAGAACCTGCGCGGCCAGGCCCAACCGCTGTACGTCGAGGACGCCATCCAGGAAACCAAGGTGTCGAGCGGCAACATCTCGGCCGAGTACGGCCGCTTCCAGGGCGGCGTCATCAACATGCTGACCAAGTCCGGCGGCAACGCCTTCAGCGGGTCGTTCCGGACGACGTTCAACAACGACGCGTGGCGGTCCTCGACGCCGTACCCCGGCGACGTCAACCTCGACAACGTCGTGCCGACGTACGAGGCGACCCTCGGCGGTCGCATCCTGAGAGACCGGCTGTGGTTCTTCATGGCCGGTCGTCTGGAGAACAGCAGTGTCAACCGGACGGCCGCATTCACCGGGTTCACCTATCCGTTCGGCAGCAACGACCGGCGTGGGGAGATCAAGGGCACCTACGCGATTACCTCTAGGCAGACGCTGAAGGTCTCCTACATCGGGCGGAAGAACGAGTTCACGAACAACAGTTTCGGCACGATCATGGACGCCGCCAGCCTCTACAACAACACGCAGACGGAGTCGCTGGTGGCCGCCAACTACCAGAGCATCGTGTCAGACAGCCTCTTTATCGACACGCAGTACTCGAACAGGCGGTACGACCAGACGGGGAACGGCTCGCAGTACTCCGATCTCATCAGGGGCACGCCGATCTGGGATCGGTCGCGGGGCAGCGCGCGGTTCAACACGGCGACCTTCTGTGCCGTCTGCCCGAACGCCATCGACCGGAAAGACAACGAGAACGTGTACGCCAAGGTGAACTACTTCGTGTCGACCAAACGCTTCGGCTCGCACAACATCGTCGTGGGGTTTGACTACTTCAACGAGATGAGGGAGAACAACCAGAACTCGGTGGCGAGCGGCTACCGCGTGCAGGCCACGGGCGCCGTCATCGACGGGTTCAACATCTACCCGATCTTCAGGACCGGCACAACCACCCGTATCGACTACCGGCCGATCTTCGAGGACAGCGTCGGCAACAACCTGCGGACGTACTCGGGGTTCTTCAACGACACATGGCGGCTCAGCCGGCTCACTCTCAACCTGGGTCTCCGGTACGACAAGAACAGCACCTTCGACCAGGGTGGAGCGAAGGTCGGCAACGCGGGCAACTTCAGTCCACGACTCGGGCTGGCGTTCGACGTCAACGGGACCGGGACGTGGATCGGCAATGCCGGATTCGCCCGGTACGTCGCGGCGTTCAACACGGCGATCGCCGACGCCGGGTCCGCCGCAGGACGCGAGTCCAACTACAGCTTCAACTACCGGGGACCCAACGTGAACACGAGCGCCACGGGGCCGTATCTCACCTCGGCCCAGGCCCTGGCGATTCTCTGGAACTGGTTCAATGCCAATGGCGGCAACACGATGCCGGTGCGGACGTCGCCCACGGTGGTGGGGGTCAATACAACGGTTGATCCCGGTGTGCGACCGGCCTACTCCAACGAGTACATGCTGGGCCTGGCCCGCCGGCTTGAAGGCCGCGGCACCGCGCGCGCCGACTTCATCTACCGCCGGTACTACAATTTCTACGGCGACTACACCGATCTGAAGACGGGGCAGGTCACCGACCCGCGAACCGGCCTTCGCTTCGATAAGACGCTCGTCAACAACACCAACGACGTCAGGCGCGACTACAAGGGACTGAGCGTCCAGGTCGACTACCGCATCAGCGCGTCGCTGACCGTGGCCGGCAACTACCAGCTGTCGTGGGCCCGCGGCAGCGTCGAGGGCGAGAACGACACCACCGGCGCCACGCGCGCCACCGCCAACGACTACCCCGAGTACCGCAGGGCAACCTGGAACTCCCCCGTCGGGTACACGAACGGCGACCAGCGGCACAAGCTGCGCCTTTGGGGCACATACGACGTGCCCCTGCCTGGCGCGGCGGGCAGGCTGGCACTGGGATTCATGCAGCGATTCGACTCCGGGCTCGGCTACGACTACAACATCCCGGTCGACCCCACGCCCTACGTGACCAATCCCGGCTACCTGGTGCCACCAACCAGCGTGACCTACTATGTGAGCAAGCGGGGCGAGTTCCGGTTCAATAACGTGTGGCGCAGCGACGTCTCCGTGTCGTGGAATCGCAATCTGCCGAAGACCGCCAAGGCCCAGGTCTTTCTGCGCGCGGTCGTCAACAACGTATTCAACCTGCAGACGATCGACAGCTTCAACACGACGGTGCTGGGACCCGCCGACGACGCGACGCTTGCGGCCTTCAACCCGTTTACGACGAAGCCCGTCGAGGGCCTGAACTGGAAGAAGGGACCGAGCTTCGGCGAGCCGGCGAGCCCGAGCAGCTACCAGAGCCCACGGGAGTTCAGCGTTTCACTCGGCTTCCGGTTCTAGCTGATGCAGCGCGCGTATGCAGCAGGCGGCCTCGTGGCTCTGCTTTGTACTCTCGGGTACATCGTCGAGGCGCAGGAACCGCTGCCCAGTCCGGTCGTCACGCGGCTGAAGGTGGCCAAGCCCACGCATATCCTGTTCGTGGGCAACAGCTACTTCTACTACAACGACAGTCTGCACAATCACGTGGAGCGGATGGCGATCGCCGCCGGGTTGTTCAAGGCACCGGATCTCGAATACAAGTCGGCGACCATCGGCGGCGCTGCGCTGTTCGATCACAATATCGATCATCTGCTCGACCCCAGGAGCCTGAGGGTCGACCGACCGTTCCAGGTCGTCATCATGCAGGACGGAAGCGCGGCGCCGCTCTCGGAGGGGCGTCGCAAACGGTTTGCCGAGACGGCAGCGCTCTACGCGAAGAAGGTCAGGGCCGCCGGGGGCGAACCGGTGCTCTACATGACGCATGCCTATGTCCCCCCGCACCCCAATTACAAGCCCGGCATGATCCGCGAGATCGCCTCGCTCTATGTCGGGACGGGGAACACGATCGGCGCGCTGGTCATTCCGGTCGGCCTTGCGTTCGACGAAGCCTATCGCCGCAGGCCGGACATCCGACTGCACACCACGTTTGACGGTACCCACCCCTCGATGCTCGGCACCTACCTCGCGGCCTGCACTGTCCTTGCGAGCCTCTACGGCGTGTCGCCCGTTGGCAATACCTACGATTATTTCGGCGACGTACCCGCGGAGCAGGCGCGGTTTCTGCAAACGGTGGCCCACGACACCGTCATGACATTTTTCGGACGAGACAGGTAGTCGCACATGACCACGTCACAGGCGGACACCGATCGCGGGGGCATCGTCCGCGAGCAGGGCGAGTTCGACCATCAACCACAGGTCCACCACCCACCAGGGTCGAGCCGGCGCGTCTGGGTGCTGCGCGCGCTGGGTCTGGGTGCGGCCCTGCTGGTGTCTGTGCTGCTGGAGGGCTCGGAGCTGTCCCGCGATGGGCGAGTGGTCGCGGCGGTGGCCACGCTGATGGCGATCTGGTGGATGACCGAGGCGATTCCGCTGTCGGTCACCTCGCTGTTGCCGATCATCCTGTTCCCGCTGCTCACGGATCTGTCGGTGGCACAGGCCACCGCGCCCTACGCGAACCCGATCGTCTTTCTGTTCCTGGGCGGTTTCCTGCTGGCCATCGCGATGCAGAAGGTCAACCTGCATCGGCGCATCGCCCTGCAGACCCTGCGCGCCGTCGGCACACACCCGCGCCAGATCATCCTGGGCATGATGATATCCACGGCCTTCCTGTCGATGTGGGTGTCCAACACCGCCACCACCTTGATGATGCTGCCCATCGCGCTGAGCGTGCTGGCACTGGTGGCCGAGAACAGCGATCGCACCAAGGGCGTTGCGGTCGACGTCCGCGCCGGCCTGGCCGCAGGGCACAGGGTCAGCGACCTGATCCACGATACCGATGTGCGCACCTTCGGCGTCGGCCTGGTGCTGTCTGTCGCGTGGTCGGCAACGATCGGCGGCCTGGGCACGCTCCTGGGCAGCCCGCCCAATGCCATCGTCGCCGGCTACATCAGCAAGGAGCTGGGCAAGGAGGTGGGCTTCGCGCAGTGGATGATGCTGGGGGTGCCGATCGTCGTGGTCTTCATCGCGCTGGCCTGGCTGTTGATCACGCGCGTGCTGTTTCGCTTCGAGCTCGATGAGATCCCCGGCGGCAAGCAGATGATCGAAGGCGAGATCGCCGAGCTGGGACGGTTGAGCCCAGGCGAAAAGAGCGTTCGGCTGGTATTCCTGCTGGCTGCGTTCTGCTGGATCGTACCGAGCCTGCTGTCCACTGTAGGCGACCTGGGCCAGACGCTGCCCTGGCTGAAACTGTTCAACGACACGGTGGTGGCCCTGTCCGCCGGCGTGCTGCTGTTCCTGCTGCCCGGCGGGAAACCGGGGCATGCCGTACTCGAATGGAAGGACGCCGAGGAAGGCCTGCCCTGGGGCGTGCTGCTGCTGTTCGGCGGCGGCCTGTCGCTGGCGGCCGCGGTGGCCACCAGCGGCCTGGACGGGTGGTTCGGTCAGCAAGTCGTTGGCCTGGGTATGTTGCCCATCGTTCCATTGATCGCCGTCGTCACGCTGATCGTGCTCTTCCTCACCGAGATCACCAGCAACACCGCCACCGCGGCCACCTTCATCCCGATCCTGGGCGGCGTGGCGGTGGGCATCGGCATCGATCCGATGACGCTGCTGATCCCGGCCGCGCTGGCCTCGACCTGCGCCTTCATGCTGCCGGTGGGCACGCCACCAAACGCGATCGTCTTCGGCACCGGCGCGGTCAGCATCGTCGAGATGGCGCGGGGCGGGCTGCTGCTCAACCTGGTGGCGGCCGTGCTGATCA
>JBKJQX010000237.1:0-45916 GCA_046594875.1 Vicinamibacterales bacterium | reverse complement strand
TCCGCGATCGCCGTCTGTTGATCCGGCGTCAGCACATGCTCAAACGCGTCGTCGAACTCGTGTTGCCAGTGGGAGTCTGGCGTAAAGGCGTGGCCCACCACGGCCTTGCGGGCGGCGTAGAGCTTCAGCAGCTCTTCGGCCATGTCGCGCATGGCCTTCTTGACGCGCGTCTTGGCTTTTTCCCAGGTGGCGCCGCCGAGCTTGTCGAGCGCGGGGGCTGCTCCGCCTGTATATTTCTGGACAAGGTCGAGGCGATCGAGCGGCACGAAGAGTTTGTCTTCGCCTGAGTATCGGAGTTCCATGAACTCCTGCGCCTCGCCGCCTGGCCCGATGGCCATCTTCTTGAGCCCGACGAAGCGCCCGATGCCGTTGTCGATATGCACGACCAGGTCGTCCACCTTGAGATCGCGGAAGTCAGAGACGAAGGTGCGCACGGCAGACTTGCGACGTTCGTGGCTGCTGCGGCGTTCCTCGTCGAAGAGATCGGTTTCGGCAAACAGCAGCAGGTTGCCGGTGGGGAGGTGGAACCCGCGCGACAAGTGGCCGGTGGTGACTAGAACCGTGGCCCTGGCCATGTCTTCGTTGTCGCCGATGACGCGACCTCGCACTTCGTAGTCGGCCAATAACTCGATAGTGCGTTCCGCGCGCCCAGGCGTGGCGGCGATGAACACGACGGTGTCGCCACGTTCGCGCGCCTGCCGAATCTCTTCCACCCAGTCACCGATGCGCCCGCGATATTCCAGCACCGGCTGACACGGCACATGCACTTCGCCAGTAGCGTCGTCGAGCGCCAACTGGGTGATGCGGCACCCGCGTTCGAGCCACGCTTCGAGGTCGGCCCAGGGCAGCGCGAAATGTTCGTAGGGCAGGGCGATTGCGTTTTTGGCCGCCGCGTCCTGCGCACTAAGCCGCCACTGTTCTTCCAGGCCTCGCCCGCGCGACGCCACGTCGTCGATCTCGTAGATCAGCACGGTGGCGCCGGCGCGCCTCACGTAGTCGATGAAAGTGGCGCCACGGTCGGACGCTTCGTTCTCATCAGCCGCTGTTGCGGCTTCGTCGTGTCCTGAACTTCGTAGCTCGGCGTGTTCCTCAACGCCGAGAGACGCCGGCATCAGCTCGCGCTGCGGCGTCAGCGTGATCGCGTCGAGCGCTTTGAGCGAGCGCTGCGTCGCTGCGTCGTAGCGGCGGACGGATTCGATGATGTCGCCGATAAACTCGAGGCGAATCGGCTGTTCTTCGGAGGTCGGATACAGGTCGACGACGCCGCCCCGGACGAAGAATTCGCCGTGTTGATCGACCGGGTCTTCAGGAGTGAAGCCGGCGACGGCCAGGCGCTCGCGCAGCTCATGCACCGCGATCTCGACGCCTGGTTTGAGGATGATGGTGGCGGCGGCCAGTCGGGACGGATCAGTCAGTCTGGGCGGAAGCGCACGGGCGGATGCGATCACCAGTTGCGCCGTGCCTGTGGCCAAGGCGGCCAGGGCTCGAGCGCGCGCCGAGGCCACCTGGAGGTGGGGTGCGAGCCCGCGGTACGGATCCACTTCCTGTGAGGGGAAGGGCAGCACAGCCTGTTCGGCCTGTGAGTCGGACAGCCCCTTCATGACGCCCAGGAAGAATCGCGCGTCCTGGGTGACTTGCTCCACGTCCTGGTCGGTGGGCACCACCAGCACCACGGGCCCGTCCTGGGCCAGCGCGGAGGCGTGGAACGCCACAGCACCTGGGCCAAGGCCGGCCAGGCGCGGGAGCGATCGGGAAAGGCCGGCGCGAGTGGCGGCCGACTTCAGCAGCGATCGAAATGCGAGGGACGCTGACGGATGAAGCACGAAAGAGAACACTCCATCCTAACAGGATGGGGTAATTACACGAGGCATGAAGGTCTGAAGGAGCTGTAAATTGTCAGGGGCTGCTTGTCTAGTGTGATTTAGGCCTTTGAAGTTAATGGACCTGTGAACCTTCAGTCCTTCATGCCTCGTGTTGATTTGACCTTTTCGATAATCGAGGTTGTGGACCAGCCTTGTTCCACGGGCATCAAAATCACCTTGCCGCCTCGGGCCTCAACCGTGTCCCGGCCGACGATCTTGTCGGGTGCCCAGTCGGCGCCTTTTACGAGCACGTCGGGCTGAATGGCTTTGATGATCTCGTGGGGCGTCTCTTCGTCGAACACCACCACCGCGTCTACGCACGCCAGTGCATCGAGTACTTCGGCACGTTCTGCCTCAGGGGTGAGAGGCCTCGTGGGTCCCTTGATGGCGCTCACCGACCGGTCGGAGTTGATGGCGACGATGAGGACGTCGCCTGCGGCGCGTGCCGCTTGCAGGTACCTGACGTGACCGGGGTGGAGCAGGTCGAACACACCGTTGGTATAGGCGATGCGCTGGCCCGCGGCGCGAGCGCGCTCGGCCCAGGCGGCGGCTTCGGATCTGGACGTCAGGATCACGCAGGGAAGGTTATCGCATCTGGTACCCGCTGGTCGCTACGCCGGCGGACTCACAGGCCAGTAGCCCATTCCCTCGCCGACCCACATCAGGTCGTACTTCTCCGCCCACCAAAGGACAAACTGAACCGGACTCTCACCGGCGTCGAATGCGGCATGCAGCGGTTCGGTTTCCCCGCACAGGTCTTTCCAACTGCAGGCCAGGTGCGTCGTGCACACGGCGTCCACCTGTGCGGTCCATTCGTCGAATGTCAGGCTCATCGCCAGGCACCTCCTGTCCGCGACAGAGGCATCGTCGTTCGACTATTCCACAAAGCGGCGACGGTTAGATCCCGTTGAACACATGTGCCCGGTGATAGTCGAGGAACGCCCCTTGCTCGCGATTGAAAGCCCCAACGCGTGCGCCCGCGTCTATGCCCCACTTGTCGAGCAGACCGGAGCGGACGTTCGGAACGACCAGTAGCTGTTCGGTATTCGAAAATGAGATGTAGCCCTGATCGAAAAGGTGATCGACGTGCGGCGACAGCAGCAAGCCGTTCTCTCCCAGAAGTCGCTCGGCATCGTTCGAATGCCGCCAAGGTTTTATGTGACTGGCGCGAAGGTGCTTGCGGTCGGCCACGTGTGTGACGCGGCAGCCCTCCTCCACAAGCATGACGTTGGCACGAAAGACACCCTGGCCCCGACGGGCCTTGATGACTTGGTCCTTGAACGTGGGTCCCAAATCACCCACCACCTCGGGGGGGACATCGTCTTCGACGTCTGGCGTGCTTGGGAATCCCGTCAACGCCGCAATGGCATCGAAGTAGGCCTGTGAGCCAATGAGTCCAATCAGCGCCTGCGCCATCAACTCCGGCACCTCGGCAAGGTAGATACCTTGGAGGCCGTCGCCATTCGCCTGAAGCGGCGAGTACCGTCGGGGAAGTAACGGCAGGAGCGTAGCGATGTGGTCCTTCGGACGGACGGGGTTCTCAAACTCGCAGTAGTAGACAGGGACGAACCAGCCTTCTTTCGACCAGTTCAAACCAGCGCCACCGAAGTCGGGCTTCGGACTGGTTTGGGCAATGCCGGTGACCACTGCGACGGCCCTGATTCTGGTGTCGCAGAAGGCAAAGACGATGTCGCCAGGGGTGACTTGGCGCATGGAATCGTAGAACGGGTTGCGCGCACCATTCGCGTTAACCTTGGGCGACCATAGGAAGTTACCCCGCACCTCTTTCCGGTACGTCTGATTCTGATTCACCCACCAGTAGCGCATGGTTTCTGGCTGGCGCCATTGTGTACCAAAGGTGTGGCGCATGCATCCCAGGACGCCGTTTTCAGCCATCGGGGCGTTCGCTCTCGGCCTTGAAACCCAGGCCGAGCTACGTTTACGGCTCAGGCCGAGCTACGTTCGGACAGGCCGAGCTACTCAGGTCGGTCCCGCGGCCCCTTCAGTCCTTCATTCCTCGTGTGAACCTTCCGAGACACGCCTCAGCACGCCGGCTGAAAACCCTACTTGGGAGGCTTGAACCGAATCGCGGTGGAGAAGTCCCAACGGTGCTTCGGCCGGTAGACCCCACCATCCTTGATCCGCGACTTCACGCGGAACGTGTGGAGCAGCCGATGGTAGTCGTACGGGGCGCCGTCGCGCTTGTGAACCGCGACGTCGAGTTTGTAGGTGCCCTCAACCAGATCGAGTGAGTCCACCGTGAGCGTGACCGTCGCTTCGCCCTCAAGGCGATCGGACTCCAGTTCCTCGATATCAGTATTGGTGCCGTAGACCATGGCGCCATCGGCGGTGAACAGGCCGATGCCAAACACAAAGTCGCGCACAGGTGACGAGGCTTTCACGCCGAGGATGACTCGCATCGGCTCGCCGGTGTGGAACACGTGCGTGGACTGACCTTTCTCGTCATGGAAGTCCACCGACGTGATTTCCACGCCGCCGGATCCCCATCGTCCCTCGCCCGCCTGATTCATGTCGCCGAAGTGACTCTCGGCCTCAACGGGCCCCGCCGGCGTCGCCTGCCCGGCGCCGCCGGCATCGTGCTTCGCCTTTTCATCCGACGCCGCCAGGAAACGTTCTTCCTGCCGGGCCACGTCCGTGACGTATGTCCCAACCACGCGCGTGGGATCACCCTCGGCCTTTTTCTCACCGGCATCGAGCCACACGGCTTCGTCGCAGAATCGCTCGACCAATCCCAGCGAGTGCGTCACCAACAGAATGGTCTTGCCACGCCGCTTGAACTCGCCAAACTTGTCCAGGCACTTGTGCGTGAAGCCTTCGTCGCCAACCGCCAGTACCTCGTCCACCAGCAGCACGTCGGGATCCACGTGAATGGCCACGGCGAAGCCCAGGCGCATGTACATGCCGGACGAGTAGGTCTTGACGGGCGCGTCGATGAACTCGGTGAGCTCTGCAAATTCAACGATTTCGTCGAACCGCTTCGTGATCTCCTTCTTCGTCAGGCCCAGCATGATGCCGTTGATGAAGACGTTCTCGCGACCGGAGATCTCAGGGTGAAACCCGGCGCCAAGTTCGATGAGCGCCGAGATCCGGCCCTCCACCTTCACCGTGCCGATGGTGGGCTTCGTGATGCCGGCCACCAGTTTCAGCGCCGTGCTCTTACCCGATCCGTTCCGGCCGACCACACCATAGGTGCAGCCCCTGGGCACTGTGAACGAAACATCCTTGAGCGCTTGAAACGTCTCCTCGGGCCGAAGCCTTCGGACGAGATCTCCAGCCAGCAGCGCGCTTTTCAGCGTGGAAAACTGGCGGCCGCCATAACGGCGATAGATCTTGCTGACGTGCTCAAGCGTAATGGCCGGCGAACTCACACGGCCTCCGAAAACGAATCTCGCAGGCGATCGAAGATCCAGTAGGCGCCCAGAAACAACACCACCGATACACCGCCAAGCGCCAGCAGCCACTGCCAGTGGCCAAACCCGCCGTCAAAGAAAAGGACTTCCTGGTACGAAATCGCGAGGTGCGTGAACGGATTGGCGTCGAAGTACCGCTTGTACCAGGGGAACTCTTTGAATAGGGGTTTGTACCAGTAGATGATCGGAGTTGCAAAGAACCAGAAGGTCAACAGGTTCGACACCAGGTCACGAACATCTCTGAAGTGCACGGCGAGCGCCGACAGGAGAAGCGCCAGCGCCAGCGTAAACACAAACTGAACCGCGACGATCACAAAGAACCAGGGCAGTTGCGGCCAATCCGGCGTCACCTGATACCAAATCATGAACCCGATCAGGATCGGCAACCCGAGCAGGAAATGCACCATGTTCGACAGGATGGTGACGATGGGCAGCACTTCTGCCGGAAACAGCACCTTCTTGATCAGGTTCCCGCCAGCAATCAGCGATCCGGTAGCTTCATTCAGTGATGATTGAAACCACGTCCATGGCAGGAGCGCCGTGAACATGAACACCGCGTATGGCTGCACACCCTCTGTGCGGTTCTGGAGAATGTGAGCAAAGACGAAGGTGTAAATCAGGAGAAGCAGCAGGGGGTTGACGAACGACCAGAAGAACCCCAACATCGATCCGCGGTACCGCGCCTTCAGGTCTCGCGCCACCAGACTCTGGATGAGGCCGCGATACCGAAGAAGTTGTCCGAGGTTATGCCACATCGCCCGCGGCGTCGACCTCGACGAGAATCACGGTGATGTTGTCGGGACCGCCGGCCGCGTTGGCTGCGTCGATCAGCGACTGCGCGCACGCGGCCAGATCGCCGGGCTTATTCATCAGCTCACTCAGGCGTGTTGGCGTCACCACCGAGGACAAGCCGTCGGAACACATCAGCAGCCGATCGCCGGCCTGCAGTTCCACTTCTTTGATGTCCACTTCGGGATCAACGCCGCCCGAGATGGCGCGCGTCACCACATTCCGCCACGGATGCCGCTGGGCATCGTCATCCGTGAGCACGCCGGCGCGCACTTGCTCGCCCACCCACGAATGGTCGTCGGTCAGTTGTCGCAGTTTGCCTTCACGCCACTGATACGCGCGGCTGTCACCGACGTGCGCCACCTGGGCCATGCCGGCAGGCTGCAGCAGGATCGCCACGGCCGTGGTCGCCATGCCCTTGAGCTCGGGATCCGCGCCAATGGCCGACGCCACGCGCTGGTTGGCCAGGCGAAGCGCGGCGATCAGGCGATTGGCTGCCAGCGAATGCGCCGTGTCAAAGGGAAAGGGCCAGGTCTGATTGAGGTCCGCGTTACGGGTGTCGTCGATGAACGCTTCAATCACCTGCACGGTCAGCCGCGACGCCACCTCGCCGGCTTCGTGGCCGCCCATCCCGTCGGCCACCACGTAGAGGCCAAGGTCTTGGCGCTCACGGAACGCATCTTCATTGCTCTCGCGTCGAAGGCCGGTATGGGTGACAGCGACCGAGGTGATTCGTGGCATCAGGTCAGCCGCGTGTCCGCGCATGTTGTGACACCTGCAGGCGCGTGATCGCCCGCAGCAGCGCGATGCGAGCGCGCTCGTAATCCATTTCCGATACGCCGCCCTTGACGGCCTCGGCCAGCCGTTCTTCGGCGCGCCGCTTGGCAGACTCGGCGCGCTCCAAATCGATGTCGTCGGCCTTTTCGGCGATGCGCGCAAGGATGGTCACACGGTCGGGAAGAATTTCGGCAAATCCGAAACCGACGAAGCCGTGAAATTTCTCAGTGCCTTTCCGGTACCACATCTCGCCTACCTTCAGGCTGACGAGCATGGGCGTGTGGCCAGGAAGAACTCCGAGGAACCCCTCCTCGCCGGGCAACTGCAGCTCGTCCACTTCGTCGTGGACGATCGCACGCTCCGGCGTGACGAATTCGAGGCGCAAGGTCGTGGGGATGGCCATGGAACGTCTTTACTGCTTCTTCGACCGTTCGATGACTTCGTCGATCGTGCCGGCCAGGTAAAACGCCTGTTCCGGAATGTCGTCGTGTTTGCCCTCGACAATTTCCTTGAAGCCACGCACCGTCTCGGCGACGGTGACATACGCGCCCTTGAGGCCGGTAAACTGTTCGGCCACGAAGAACGGCTGCGACAGGAACTTCTGGATCTTCCGCGCGCGCGACACCGTGAGCTTGTCGTCTTCCGACAGTTCGTCGATGCCGAGGATGGCGATGATGTCCTGCAGGTCCTTGTAGCGCTGCAGAATCTGCTTCACCTGGCGGGCCACGTTGTAGTGTTCGTCGCCGATGACGCGCGGGTCGAGAATGCGCGAGGTGGACGCGAGCGGATCCACGGCCGGATAAATGCCCAGTTCGGCAATGGCGCGCGACAGGTTCGTGGTCGCATCGAGGTGCGCAAACGTGGTGGCCGGCGCGGGGTCAGTGTAGTCGTCGGCGGGCACGTAAATGGCCTGCACCGAGGTGATCGAACCCTTGCGCGTGGACGTGATGCGTTCCTGCAACTCGCCCATTTCCGACAGCAGCGTGGGCTGGTACCCGACGGCCGACGGCATGCGGCCAAGCAGCGCCGACACTTCCGAGCCTGCCTGCGTGAACCGGAAGATGTTGTCGATGAACAGGAGCACGTCCTTGCCCTCGGCGTCGCGGAAGTACTCGGCCACAGTGAGCGCCGACAGCGCCACGCGCAGACGCGCGCCCGGCGGCTCGGTCATCTGGCCGTACACCAGCGCGGCACGCGACTTGGCCGGGTCGTTCGGGTCGATAACGCCGCTCTCCTGGAATTCCAGCCAGAGGTCGTTGCCTTCACGCGTGCGTTCGCCGACGCCGCCAAACACCGACACGCCGCCATGTTTCACGGCGATGTTGTGGATGAGCTCCTGGATGATGACGGTCTTGCCGACGCCGGCGCCACCGAACAACCCGATCTTGCCGCCCGTCAGGTACGGTTCGAGCAAGTCGATGACCTTGATGCCGGTCTCGAACATTTTCAGTTCAGTTGACTGCTCTTCAAGCGTCGGCGCCTCGCGGTGAATGGGCCACCGCTCGGCGGATTCCACCGGACGATCCGGAAAGGCCACCGGTTCGCCGAGCACGTTCAACACGCGCCCCAGCGTCTGCGGACCCACCGGCATCGAGATGGGGCCGCCCTGGTCGGTGGCTTCCATGCCGCGCTGCAATCCGTCGGTCGCTTTCATCGCGACGGTGCGCACCCGGTTCTCGCCCAGGTGCTGCTCCACTTCGACGATGACGTCAACGGTGTTGGTGCCGGCCTGTCCGGTAATGCGGACGGCGTTGTAAATGGCCGGCAGATCGCCACCGGCGAATTCGATGTCCACGACGGGCCCGATGATCTGGACGACCTTGCCAACCTTCACTGCTGTTGCAACTGACATGTGACCCTCGTTAGCTCTTGCTTCTACTGTGCCTGCGACCCAGACACCACTTCGATGATTTCCCTGGTGATGGCGGCCTGGCGCACCTTGTTCATGGTGAGCGTCAGCCCTTCGATCATGTCGGCCGAATTGCGCGTGGCCGCATCCATCGCGGTCATGCGGGCGGCATGTTCGGCCGCCGACGACTCCAGCAACGCGCGCAACACCTGCGCTTCCACCAACCGCGGCAGCAGTTCGTCGAAGATCCGCTGCGGCGACGGTTCGTACAGATAGTCCACGGTACCGGCGTCTGTCTTGCCGACTTCAATCGGCTCCATCGGCAGCAACTGCTCCACTACCAGGTTTTGCTGCATCACCGACTTGAATTCGTTGTAGACCAGGTGAACGCTGTCCACTTTGCCCGCGATGAAGTCTTCCATCGCCGGCTGCGCCACGGCTTCGGCCTCGGCAAACCCGATCACCTTCGGCATCGCGGTGTACTCGAACCGAATCGGAAACCCACGCCGCCCCAGGGCCTCGCGTCCCTTCTTGCCCACCAGACCGAGCGCGATCTCGCGACCCTTGTGTTCGCGCAGGTAGAGGCCCACGGTCTTGACGATGTTGGTGTTGAAACTGCCGCAGAGGCCCTTGTCGCTGCTCATCACGATAAGCAGCGTCTTGCCGGTGTTGACACCGGCACGCTGCGCGAGCAGGGGGTGATGCGACTGATCGACGCGTGCGGCAATGCTCGCCAGCACGTGCCTGGCCTGTTTCGCGAACGGGCGCGTGCCCATCACGCGCTCCTGCGCGCGACGCAGCTTCGACGCGGCGACCATCTTCATCGCCTTCGTAATCTGCTGCGTGTTCTTGACGGCACGGATGCGCCGCCGCATGTCAATAAGTGAAGGCATCCCTTACACCATCGTCGCGAACTGCTTGCCGAACTCTTCGAGGGCCGCCTTCAGCGCACCCTTCGTCTCGTCGTCAAGCACCTTCTTCGTGGAGATGCTGGTGAGCACGTCGGGACGCTGCGATTCGAGGAACCGGAAGAGCTCGTCTTCATACATGCGCAGGCGCTCCACCGCCACGGAGTCGAGATAGCCGTTGGTGGCGGCAAACACGATGGCCACCTGCTTCTCGACCGGCAGCGGACGATACTGCGGCTGCTTCAGGATTTCCGTGAGGCGACGGCCACGGTTCAACTGCTTCTGTGTGGCTGGGTCCAGGTCACTGCCAAACTGCGCGAAGGCCGCGAGTTCGCGATACTGCGCCAGGTCCAGTCGCAACGTGCCGGCCACCGAACGCATGGCCTTGATCTGCGCGGAGCCGCCGACGCGGGAGACGGAGTTGCCGACGTTGATAGCGGGGCGGAAGCCCTGGTTGAACAGGTCGGCTTCAAGGAAGATCTGGCCGTCGGTGATCGAGATGACGTTGGTCGGGATGTACGCCGACAGGTCGCCGGCCTGCGTTTCAATGATCGGCAGCGCCGTCAGTGAGCCGCCACCAAGCTCGTTGTTCAGCTTGGCCGCACGCTCGAGCAGGCGGGAGTGCAGGTAGAAGACGTCGCCCGGGTACGCTTCGCGCCCCGGCGGACGCCTCAGCAGCAGCGAGATTTCGCGGTAGGCCTGCGCATGCTTCGACAGGTCGTCGTAGACCACGAGGCAGTGGCGACCGGAGTCGCGGAAGTACTCACCAATCGTGCAGGCCGAGTACGGGCTGATGTAGAGCATGGGCGCCGGGTCCGACGCGCCGGCGGCCACCACGATGGTGTATTCCATCGCGCCGGCTTCCTCGAGGATGCGCACCACCTGCGCAATGGTGGACTGCTTCTGGCCGATGGCGTTGTAGATGCAGATGACGCCCAGGCCCTTCTGGTTGATGATCGCGTCCACCGCGACGGCGGTCTTGCCCGTCTGGCGGTCGCCGATGATCAGTTCGCGCTGGCCGCGGCCGATGGGCACCATGCCGTCGATGGCCTTCAGGCCCGTCTGCATCGGTTCCTTCACCGGTTGACGGTCAACAACGCCGGGCGCGAGGCGCTCGATCGGCATCGACTGCTTCGTCGGAATCGGTCCCTTACCGTCAATGGGCTGGCCGAGCGAGTTCACGACGCGGCCGAGCATTTCGTCGCCCACCGGCACCGAAATAATGCGGCCCGTGCGTTTGACGACGTCGCCTTCCTTGATGGCGGTGGAGCGCCCGAGAAGCACCGCGCCCACGCTTTCTTCTTCGAGGTTCAGCGCGATGCCGAACAGGCCGTTCGGGAACTCCAGCATTTCGCCGGCCATGGCGCGCTCCACGCCGTGGATGCGCGCGATGCCGTCGCCCACCGACACCACCGTGCCTACTTCCGCGACGTCTACATCAACGGCGTAGTTGCCAATCTGGTCGCGGATAATCTTGGAAATTTCTTCGGCCTTGATCTGCATCGTGTCCTCATGGCGGTGCGCGCTGGCCCCGCCGGTCGTGGTGTTACTGCTTGCTCGTGACTGGTTATGCGGGCGACAACAATTGCCGGCGCATCTTCTCCAGTTGCCGCGTCAGGCTGGCGTCATACACCACGCTGCCCACGCGGGCGACAATGCCGCCCATGATAGACGGGTCTACCGACTCGTTCAGACGCACGTCGGCGCCTACCGCCGCGCTGAGCGCCCTGGCCAACGCGTCGCGCTGGTTGCCCGGTAATTCACTCGCCGTCGTGATCTGCGCGTTCATGACTTTGCGGTGCGTCATCAGCCGGTCGGTGTAGGCCGCGGCCACCTCCCGCACGCTGCCCATCCGGTCGCGGTCAGCCAGCATCAATAGCAGGCGACGCACTTCGCCGGAGAATTCGCCGGACGCGTTCAAAATCTGTTCAATAAGTTCGCGCTTCTTCAGCGACCCAATCGCGGGATGGGCCAGGACGGTTTGCAGTTCGGTGTGGCCATCCACTAACGCGACGAATGCGTTCAGTTCACCTTCCACCCTGGCCAGATCGCCCTTCGCCTGCACGACCTCAAACAGGACGGCCGCATAACGGCGGGCAGCTGATCGGACGCTCATGAATGGGCTCCTGCGGCGGGGCAGGCAAGGATGGGGTTGACGATTTCACCGAACACGTGGGGCCTCCGCCGGGGGAGATCCTACCCCAGCCAAACGACCATTTATACCATTCGGGCCCGAGGCGCGGCAACTGGGCGCACCGAACCAGTGGGCCACGCGGCCGCTTCCGGCACTCGGCTGGGAAGGAATCCTCCAGGTCCGCCGCGCCGTTGAGCGCCATCATTGGCGCGATGGCGGACCTGAGCTTGCTTCTGTTAAACGCCCAAATTTAGTGGCGCCCGCAATAACTGCGGTTTCCGAGGGCGTTGGTGAGCGCCTGGACGTCGCCGGCCCAGGCGCGGGGTCTTTTGCGTCAGGATTCCGTCAGTTTTTCGTACAGCCGCTGCAGTTCCTGCTCGTTGGCAAAGTCCACCTCAATGCGCCCGCCCTTGCCTTTGCGAATGATCCGCACGCGAGTGCCCAGCGCGAGTTTCAGCTGTTCTTCGGCCGCGCGAGTGTTCGGGTCAACTTTGGGCTTGAGCGTGTCGGCGGCATCGGGTTTTGGCGCGGTCTCATGGCGCACGAGCGCTTCCGTCTCGCGTACCGATAAGCCGCGCGCAATGACATCACGTCCCACGCGGCGCTGCGCCGCTTCATCTGTCAGCGACAACAGCGCGCGTGCGTGCCCCATGCTGAGCGCGCCGTCCGAGAGTGCCGTGCGGATCTCGGCGTGCAGGCGGAGCAGCCGGATGTAGTTGGCCACGGTCGCGCGATCCTTGCCCACTTGTTCAGCGATCGATTCCTGCGAGAGGTGCAGGTCTTCGGACAAGCTGCGATACGCCTGCGCTTCTTCAATGGGATTGAGATTCTCTCGCTGGATGTTTTCGATGAGCGCCACTTCCAGGAGCTTGTCGTCGGGTACGTCGCGCACCGCGACGGGCACCTTCAGGAGGCCGGCGCGTTGCGCCGCGCGCCAACGCCGTTCGCCTGCGACGATCTCATAGGTGCCGGCCGGGTCTGCGGCCGCGGTGACGTGGCGGACAACGATGGGTTGGATGACGCCGTTGGCGCGAATGGACTGGGCCAATTCCTCGAGGCGCGCATCGTCAATGTGCAGTCGGGGCTGGCGCGGATTCGGCGAGAGCAGATCGATGTCGAGTTCGGTCGGCCGGCCGCGATCGACGGGCGGCGCCTCACGTGGCGGTGGCGGTGCGGTATCTCGAATGAGCGCGCTGAGACCGCGTCCAAGCGCGGGGCGTTTGATAGCCATGGTCAGTGACTCCCTACCGCTGCGAGATCGCGAGTCAGGAATTCGCGCGCAAGCGCGACATACGCTTCAGCGCCGCGTGACCGCGCGTCATACAGGATTACCGGCACGCCGTGACTGGGAGCTTCTCCCAGACGTACGTTGCGTGGAATGACTGTGCGAAATACCTGGTCGCCAAAAAACTCGCGGATGCTTGTGCCCACCTGCTGGCCCAAATTTGTCCGGTCGTCATACATCGTCAGCAACACGCCTTCAACCATGAGGCCGGGGTTGAGGACCTCGCGCACACGGTCGAGCGTGGACATGAGATCGGCGATGCCTTCGAGCGCGAAGTATTCGCAATTGAGCGGAATCAACACCGTGTCGGCGGCAACGAGTGCATTCAGTGTGAGCAAGCCGAGCGAGGGTGGGGTGTCGATGAAGATGTAGTCGTAGTCGCCGCGCAACTGATTGACGAAGGTGCGCAGGCGCTGATCGCGATCGGGGAGCATCACGAGTTCGATTTCGGCGCCGGTGAGGTGGCGATCGGCGGGAACCAGAAACAGGTGATCGACGCCAGTGGGCAACACGAAGTCTCGGGCCGGCTGGCCGGTGGTCATCAGCGCGTCGTAGATTGTGCCGGCGGCGGCGGACTGTCCCTTCAAGCCCACACCAGATGTGAGATTGGCCTGGGGATCGAGGTCAATGATCAACACGCGCCTGTCGGCCATGGCGAGCGAGGCGGCCAGATTGATGGAGGTGGTCGTCTTGGCGACGCCGCCTTTCTGATTTGACACCGAGATGACGCGAGCTTTTTTGGTCATATGGAATAAAATCTACAGTGTCGCCATGGTGCCTGATGGCTATTGTCTGGCCGAACGGCGACAGGGTCAAGTGGGGAAGTGGGGAAGTGGGGAGCTGGGGAACTGGGGAGGTGGGGAACTGGGGGACTGGGGAACTGGGGAACTGGGGAAGTTGGACGGGCATTTCGTAGCGCGGCCTGGGTCTTGGCGCGTCTGTCCTTTGCGTGTAGGTCTCGGCCTTGAAACCCAGGCCGAGCTACGTTCGGATGGGCCTAGCAACGCACGAGCGGATCTCGATCCTGAACGTAGCTCGGGCTGGTTCTCAAGCCCGAGTGTCCGCTACACGCAAACGACAAAGCGCTGTGGAAACGCGGCACCCGGTATGTGTAGCCCTCCGTTGCCTCAGAGCCTCCTGCTGATCCGTCGTGGCCCGTGCGCTCGGTCCGCGTGGGACCAGGCGTTTGCATGCTTGGCCAGCCCTCCGTGCCTCGGAGCCTCCTGTGGTCCGTCGTGGGGTCATCACCCGCTGTTCCACGTGGAACATAGCAAGGGGGTTTCAAGTGAACCTAAACGCTCGGTCTCGGATTTTCCTATTGATTATCACAATAAGTGCTTATTTTACAATAGTTTACGGCTCTTATCCAAGATCCACAACTGGCTGCCAAGTGCGGCCACAAGCGGCTCCATGTGACCGGAAATGAACGGTAATTGGATCTCTGGTCTTACCGAAGCCTCTGCCCCGAACCAGAATAAGCGTCCTCCGGGTTTCAGGAACGCCTGGATCGCCGTGATGAGCCGCTTGTCAGGACGCACCGCCCGCACGGTCACCACATCGGCAGACTCGTGCAGCTCGCTTCGCAGAAGCAACTCCTCGAGCCGGCAGTTCTCGACCGTTGCGCCAGGCATATTCAACTGGCGCACCACTTCGCGGAGGAACGCACACTTGCGCACCTTCACCTCCACCATCACCAACCGCACATGCGATGACATCACCGCCAGGGGAATGGCCGGCGATCCACCACCGGTGCCCACATCAATCACAAAGTGGTCCGACGGCAGCAGGCGCCGCGCGGCCATCACCGGCTCCACGATCAACCGATCAGCGGCATCGTCAGACAGGGGGTCCACGCGGAGCGCGGTCAGGTTGATCTTCTTGTTCCAGCGCGCGAGCAACTCGACATAGGCCGCGAGGTTCGTCACCTGCTCGCGGGACGCGCTTCCGCCCGCTTTGGTGATGCGTCTGGACAGGCGTGAGACAGTCTCGCGGTCAGCCACCGGGACCATTGTAAATTGGGACGTTAGGAACTGGGGAGTTGGGGAACTGGCAGTTCCCCAGTTACTTACGCGCGACCCTCGACGCGACAATCGCCAGCGCGGCCGGGGTGACCCCGGGGATTCGGCCAGCCTGCCCGAGGGTCACGGGGCGAATCGCCGACAACCGCTCCACCACCTCGCGGGTCAGCCCAGGCACGCCCTCGTAGTCGAACTCCTCTGGGATGCGCCGGCCGTGCTGCGACTCGACGCGCGCCTGTTGTGCGTCGTGACGCCTGAGATACCCGCGATACTTGCACTCGGCTTCAAGCGTCGCCGCGTCAATCTCACGCACCCCGTCCGTCTCGAACGGGTACCCGGCCGACACCACGTCGTCCATGGACACCAGGGGACGGCCCAGCGCTTCGGCCGCGGTGCCGGTGAGCCCGTTGACCACGACGCGTGTGGCTGCCGCCAGCGCGCGATTCCGATCGAGACGCGCAGCGCGCGCCTCAAAGCGCGCCCAACGCGCGTCGTCAATCATCCCGACGCCGCGCCCAATCGCGGTCAAACGCAGATCGGCATTGTCGATCCGCAACACCAGCCGGTGTTCCGCGCGAGACGTGAACATGCGATACGGCTCCAGGCACCCGCGCGTCACCAGGTCGTCGATGAGAACGCCGATGTACGCCTCGTCTCGCGCGAGCACCACGGTCGTCGCATCGACACACCGCTGCGCGGCGTTGATTCCCGCCATCAATCCCTGCGCGGCGGCCTCCTCGTAGCCAGAGGTGCCGTTGATCTGCCCAGCAAGAAATAACCCCGGTACGCGCTTCGCCTCAAGAGAGAGCGACAACTCGGTGGGTTGCACGAAGTCGTACTCCACGGCGTACGCATGCCGCATCACCACGGCATCTTCGAGCCCGGGCATCGCATGCACGATCGCATCCTGGATCGCCGCCGGCAGACTCATCGACATTCCGTTCACGTAGACCTCATCCACGTCCAGGCCTTCACGCTCGAGGAAGATCTGATGCCGTTCCTTCTCTGGAAACCGCATCACTTTGTCTTCAAGAGACGGACAATACCTGGGCCCGACGCCGCTGATCTGGCCGTTGTACAGCGGCGACCGATCGATGTGCGCGCGCACCAGGTCGTGCACAGCCTCGGTGGTGTGAACGATATGGCAGGCCATTTGTGGCCGGTCGATTCGATCCGTCGAAAACGAAAACGGTACGGGCGGGTCGTCGCCGAGATCTTCTTTGAACCGCGAGAAGTCGATGCTCTTGCGGTCGAGCCTTGGCGGCGTGCCCGTCTTGAGGCGGCCCATCTCGAATCCAAACGCCCGCAAGGATTCCGCAAGCTGATGGGTGGGTGGCTCACCGGCCCGACCCGCCGGCCGTTGCTCATCACCGATGTGCACCAGGCCGTTGAGGAACGTCCCTGTGGTGACGACCAGCGCGCGGCACGACACGGCACCGCCATCCTCAAACTCCAGGCCCGACACGTGGCCGGCCTCAACCAACACGCGACCTGCGCGCCTGAAAATCCACGTGACATTCGCTTCGCTCGTGAGCGCGTCGCGCACCCAGCGGCCATAGTGGCGTTTGTCGGCCTGCGCGCGTGGCGACCACACCGCCGGTCCGCGGCTGCGGTTGAGCAACTTGAATTGAAGCCCAGTCGCGTCAATCGCGCGACCCATCAAGCCGCCCAACGCGTCGATCTCGCGCACGAGATGCCCCTTCGCCGTGCCGCCAATCGCGGGGTTGCAGGGCATGAGGGCCACCGTCTCAGGCGACAGCGTACAGACGCCCACGCGGCGGCCCATGCGCGCCGCGGCCCACGCCGCCTCCACGCCGGCGTGGCCGGCGCCGATGACAATCACATCGAAATCAGAAGCGACCATCACTTGCCCACACAGAACGTGCTGAAGATGTGCCGAAGAAGATCGTCTGACGTACGTTTGCCAGTCAGTGCCTCAAGCGCTTCGCGCGCATCGGCGAGTTCAGCCAACACCAGTTCCTCAGTCGCGCCCTGATTCAACTGCTCCAGACTTCGGCTGACGGCAAGCAACGCGCTTTCCAGTTGCAGCAGGTGCCGCTGATTGGACACCCGAGGCACGTCACGGAGTTCTTCGGTCCCAACGGTGTCGCCCGGCTCGCCCGACAACGCGCCGACGATTGCCGCGCGCAATTGGTCGAGCCCAAGACCTGTCACCGCCGACACGGCGATACCTGAGCCCGACCACGCCGACGGCAGGTCTGCCTTGTTCGCAATCACCACTCGAGGTCCGCCGATCTCTGCCAGCAGCCTCTCGTCGCCTTCGTCAAGGGGCTGGCTGACATCAAGAACCAGAAGGGTGAGCGCCGCCACTTCGCGTGCCTGCTCGGCTCGCCGCACGCCTTCTTCTTCGATGACATCGGCCGACTCACGCAGGCCCGCCGTGTCCACCAGGGTCAGCGGCACGCCGCACACATCCACCTGTTCGGTCAGCAAGTCGCGCGTGGTCCCGGCCAGGGGAGTGACGATGGCGCGGTTGGTGCCGATGAGGGCGTTGAAGAGGCTGGACTTGCCGACGTTCGGGCGGCCGGCAATCACCACCAGTCGACCTTCCCGAATGAGCCGGCCACGCCGTCCATCTTTGATGAGGCGCTCGAGCTCCGTCTGCACCGCGGCGAGATCCGCCACCGCGTGTGTACGCGTGATGAAGTGAAAACCTTCGTCCGGAAAATCCAGCGACGCTTCGAGCTTGGCCGCAAGATCAAACAACTGCGCGTCGATGCGCTGTACCGCCGAGGTCAATGTACCTTCGAGTTGATCAAATGCCACGCGCGCCTGCAGCGGCGTGACGGCATCAATCAGGTCAGCCACGGCCTCTGCCTGAATGAGGTCGAGGCGTTCATGCAGGTAGGCCCGCAACGTGAATTCCCCGGGTTGGGCCAGGCGCGCGCCGGCCGCGCAAGCCGATTCGACGATCGACTGCAGCAGCCATGGGCTGCCGTGCCCGCTGATCTCCACCACGTCTTCGCCGGTGTATGAGTGGGGCGCGGCGAACCAGGTCACCACAACGTGATCGATGTCACGAACGACGGCCAGCGTCGCGTGCCGAGGTTCGAAGGGGAGTTCGCGGCGCGTCAGGTGCTGGGCGATCGCGGCCGACTCAGGCCCCGACATCCGCACCACCCCAAGGCCGCCGCGGCCATGTGGCGTGGCCACCGCCACGATGGTGTCCGCTGTGGAGAAGGATGCACCCACTGGCGGTACCCGCGTCTATGGCTGCGACGAAATGACCACGACCTTCAGGAACGCGTCGCCGATGCTCTCAGATGTCATGCCCGGGACCTCGGCCACAGCCAGGTGCACAAGCCGTCTCGAGTACGGGTTGAGCGGGCCCATCTCCTGCGGGATCCCCGACGCTTTCGCCATCTCGATCAGCGACCTGGTCGTCACCCGCAGTTCATCGTCTTTTCCCTTGCGGAAGCCGAGCGCATCCACCAGATAGTGGCGGTCGCCGCGCTCCTCGCGCCGGAACGCGGTGTTGACGATGACCTGGAGCGCGTCGAGGGTTTCTCCCTGCCGGCGGAGCAGTGCCTCGGCGCCGTCGCCCGTGATGTTGACGCGAACCGCATCAGGTGTTTCGTCCAGCGACACTTCGAGGCTCAGGCCCATGGCCCCAAGCACGTCGGTGATGAAATCAGTGACTCGCGCGTCCAGTGTGTCGGTCATCTCAGAGGTCCTTTTGTCCCGGGTGTCCTTCAGCTTACTGGCCCATCGCCTTCGGCGTGGCGGCGCTGCCGGCCAATTTGGCTCGCTTTTCCGAACTCGTCCCACCGCCACTTGTCGGTCGGCTGGGGGTGCTTGTCAGGTGGTTGGTCAGGTACTGCTGGCCAATCGTCATGATGTTGCTCATCAGCCAGTAGATGACCAGGCCCGACGGCGCCCACAGGAACATCACCGTGAAGATGATGGGCATGAACATGAAGATCTTCTGCTGTGCCGGGTCTGCGGTGCTCGGCGTCATCTTCTGCTGCACGAACATCGACCCGCCCATCAGGACGGGCGTGATGAAGAGCGGATCCATCTTCGCCAGGTCGGTGATCCATCCGAAAAACGGCGCGCCGCGCAGTTCGATCGCCACCGAGAGCATTGCGTAGAACCCGAAGAGCACCGGCATGGTCAAGAGCATGGGCACGCAGCCGCTGGCCGGGTTCACACCCTTCTGCTTGTAGAGGGCCATCGTCTCGGTGTTCATCTTCTGGCGCTCGGGGTCGGTCAGCTTGAATTTTTCGTAGCGCTTCTGGATCGCCTTCACCTCGGGCTGAATCTCCTGCATCTTGCGCATCGAGACCATGCTGCGGTGGCGAAGAGGGAACATGATGGCGTTGAGCACGACCGTGAGAATGATGATCGACCAGCCGAAATTTCCGACGTAGCGATTAATCCACTTCAGGGTCTGCAGCAGTGGCACCACGAGCCACGCGAAGATCCCGAAATCGATCGCGCGCACCATCTGGGTGTCCACGGCCTTCAGGATGTCGAAGTCTTTCGGGCCAAGGAAAAACGGCATGTTCATGGCGCCCGGCGTGGTCACGCTGTAGGACACAAACGTGCGCTCGGTTTTGCCGGTTTCCGTCGCATCGGGCTCAGGTACCGGCAGCACCACCGGCTGAAACTCCACGCGCACGCTGCGGGTGCCTGGGATGGCGGCTGACAGGAAGTAGTGATCGCCGACACCGGCAAACTTCAGGATGCCGTCGAAGGCCGACTGTTCCAGAAGACTGCTGGCGCTTGGCCGTTCCACGCTCCCGTCGCGATGGTAAATCGCCGTCGGAGGATAAGCCGTCGTCATCCGGCCACCGGTGGTGTAGCCCAGGCCGAGCGAAGGTCCCATCCTGAGCGTAACCGGTCGCGCCACGCCCTGCACATCGACCGACGCATCAACCGTGACCGAGTACGGCTGCCCCTCGGGCTGAAAGTGGAAACTCTTTCTCGCCGTCAGTCCGCTGGCGTCCTGATACTCGAAACTCAAGGTCCCGGACGCGGCGCCCAGTGACAACGGCCCGACCGCGCTCGGCCGGAACTTCGCCGCCATCAGCGTGGCTGACGTCGCATCGGTGTCGGAGGTCAAGGAAAACGGCCTGGGGTAATTGGCCGGCAAACCGACAGGCACGAGTTCCAGGGGTTCTCCGCGTTCGTCAAAATAGCGCTTGAGGCGCCAGCTCTTCAGTGTCGCGCCCTCGGTGTTGAAGACCGCGCGCACGGTGTCGGTCTCAACCACAACGTCGCGAGCGATGTCGTCGGCCACCAGCGCTTGAGCGGTCGGTGGCGCTACCGGCACCGGTGTGGTCGCACTTGCCGGCGCGCCAGTCTGAGCCGTCAACGCCGGGACGTCCGCGGGCCCGATCGGCATCGGTGCCGATACTGGAGCCTGAGGCGGCGGCACCACGTATGTCTGGTAGACCGCCAGAATCGCGAATGACAAGAAGATTGCGAGGAAGACGCGTTTTTCCATGTGGTGTGACCGGAAGGTCAGGATCTGGCGGAGCGAGAATCGCCCGGCACCGGATCAAGTCCATGTGGTCCAAAGGGATGACATTTTACGATGCGGCGCAGTGCGAGCCAGCCGCCGCGGAGCAGCCCGTGCTGGGTTATCGCCGAGATGGCGTACTGGGAACACGAGGGTTCGAACCGGCACGCGCCGCCAAGAAATGGCGAGAGCAGGAGTTGATAGGCGTGTACGACGCTGACGCCAAGTCGGGAAGTCCACCGCATGGGCATTTAGACGTGTTCCCGGATCTTCATGACTGCGGAGGAAAAATCTGCATCCACGACAGCAAAGGATGCTTCAAGCAGGGCTCGTCGTGGAATGGCAACCAAATCAAGTCCTTTGAGTCCACGTGCGCCAACAGTGTCTGGTTCCTGGTGACGAAAGATTTCGCGCAGCCGCCGTTTTGCTCGGTTGCGCGCCACGGCGTTCCCGAACTTGCGTGAAGCGATCAGGCCCAGCCGGTCACACGGACGGCCGTTAGCCAAACCAAGCACGGTCACGTATTTCGTCGCCACACGGTGCCCACGTTCCTGCACCGGCAGGAATTCGGGGCGGGCCTTCAGGCGAACCGTCGAGCTGAACCGGACCGACATGGAAGACGTCCCGGCGCGGCCGTCTGTGGCCCGCGCTAGCGGGTGGAAACCGTCAGGCGCTTGCGCCCTTTGGCCCGACGCCGCTTCAATACGAGTCGGCCGTTTTTTGTGCGCATCCGCACGATGAACCCGTGCGTTCGGCGACGGCGACGGACGTTGGGTTGAAAAGTACGCTTCATGAGACTCCCTCTCGGAGTGCCTAACAACTCTGGAGAAACATAAATGCTATCGGACTGGGGAAAACCCTGTCAATGTCTCGGGCCTGGCGGCATCGCCTCCGCAGGCAGGTTTTTCGCCTGCCCAAACCCTCCGTTGATGGGCCGCCGGGCGTATGCTAGAGTCGCCATCCTTCGTACAAGACAACCGGCGCGTGCAGGGGGCGGACGTGAGTTTTCCACAGGTGTGGAAAAAACTGTGGAAAACAAGGGGTTTTTGCTATCTCAGGCCTGAAAACACCGTAGTTTCAAGGGTTCCCGAGGGGCGAAAGTCTGAAAAACCAAGCGGGTCAAGCCTTTTGGCAAGAGCCCTTCCGGGAAGGCTTGGTACGTAAGGCGCGGCGCTGGGCGAAAGTTGGAAAACGCCTGTGCGGCAACGGCAATTTGGCGGGCGGCTGGGCGGAAAATGTCGAAAACTATCTGGGACGCCGTACTGGCGCGCATCGAGACCAAAGTCAACCGGTTCAGCTACTTCAGCTGGTTCCATCGCACCCGACTTCTCCTCGATGGCGGCGATCAAATGACCGTCCAGGTGCCCAACCCGATGGCCGCCGAGTGGCTCTCACGACACTACCCGGCCCTTATTGAAGAAGCCCTGGGTGAAGTCGGTCGCCGTGGCGTGCAGCTCACCTACGAGGCGGCCGAAGACGACGCCCAGGCGGGGTCAGGCGCCACGCCGGTGTCAGAACCCCTCCCTGTGCCCGAGGGGCGCGAAGAACCGGCCGTAGAGCCCGAGGATGACCATGCGGGGCTGAGCCCCCGCTACAGCTTCGACACTTTCATCGTCGGTGCCTCAAACCAGTTTGCCGATGCGGCGTGCCGCGCGGTGGCGGAAGCCCCGTCGCGGTCGTATAACCCGCTGTTTATTTATGGCGGGGTGGGTCTGGGAAAGACACATCTGATGCACGCCATCGGCCACTACGTGCTCAACCACCACCCGGGCCTGAAGCTGACGTACATCTCGTCGGAACGCTTCATGAACGAGGTCATCAACGCGCTTCGGTATGACCGGATCCTTGAATTCCGCGAACGGTACCGCAGCGTGGACGTGTTGCTGATCGACGACATCCAGTTCATCGCCGGCAAAGAACGCACGCAGATGGAGTTCTTCCATACGTTCAACGCGCTCTACGACGCTCAGAAGCAGATCGTCCTCAGCAGCGACTGTCCGCCCCATCAGATTGTGGAACTCGAAGAACGCCTGCGGTCGCGGTTCGAGTGGGGGCTCACGGCTGATATCCAGGCGCCCGACCTCGAGACGAAGATCGCCATCCTGACAAGAAAGGCCGACAGCGAGGGCGTGTCGTTGCCGGGCGATGTGGCCTTGTTCATCGCCGGCCGCATCAAGTCGAACATCCGGGAGTTGGAGGGGTCGCTCATCCGCCTGTTGGCGTATGCGTCGCTCACTGGCCGCGATATCTCCATGGCGCTGGCCCAGGAGGTGCTGCGTGACATCCTGCGGCAGGACGAGCGGGCCATCACCATCGACGGTATCCAGAAATTCGTGGCCGACTACTACCAGATGAAAATGATCGAGTTGAAGTCACGTAACAACTCCAAATCGGTGGCCCTGCCGCGCCAGGTCGCGATGTATCTGTGCAAGACCCTGACGAATGCGTCGCTTCCCGAAATCGGGAAAAGTTTCGGGGGTAAACACCACTCGACGGTCATTCACTCCATCCGAAAAGTGGAGGATCTGCGCAAGAAGGACGCGGTTTTCAACAACCAGATCAACACCCTGCTTCAGTCGCTGCAGTGAGGTTTTCCACAGGCTGCGCTTCCGCCGGCTGTGGATAACGTGTGGGAAACCCGAGGGGGCCGTTTATCGACAGATCCCAGCCAGGTTTTGCCCCCGGATCCCCACAGAAACATGCACAGGGTAAGTTGTTGATTTTTAACAGGTAATCGACGTTTTTTTCGGTTACCCACACCCTCTTATTACTGTTATAATCTGTTGTCTTTTTGATCTTCCTTAAAGAGTTGATCGATCCTTCCGCGAGGGAGAGAGTCGAGAGAGGCCGCCCTACCAATGGAGTTAGTGGTTCGCAAGAACGATCTCCTCAAAGAACTTTCCCTCCTGCAAGGCATCGTCGAACGCAAGAACACGATCCCTATCCTCGCCAACGTGCTCATCGAAGCGGCGGATGGATCGGTGTCACTGTTGGCGACGGACCTGGATGTGGCGCTGCGCAGTCGCTGCGACGCCACCGTGTCGAAGCCAGGCACGCTCACGCTGCCGGCGAAGAAACTGTTCGAAATTGTGAACGCGTTGCCCGACACCGACATCCGCATCGAAGCGGACAAGGGTGGCAAGAGCGTCACGGTGGCGGCAGACCGGTTTGAATCAAAACTGCAGACGTTGCCCGCCAGCGAATTCCCCACGCCTCCGAAGGAGTCTGGTGAGCTGGAGGCCTCGTTGCCTGGCGCAGCGCTCAAGCGGATGATTTCGCACACCCGCTTTGCGATCACGAGTGAAGACACCCGGTATTTCCTCAACGGTGCCCAGTTGGTGATGCGGCCCGATTCGCTGAGCATGGTGGCCACCGATGGCCATCGTCTCGCGCTCGTGACCGTGCACGAGCCGTCTGGCGCTGCGGCTCCGTCCGAAGTGCTGCTCCCGCGCAAGACCCTGAACGAAGTGGCCCGGCTGATCGACGGTGGTGCCGCCATCGAGTTTTCACAGGGAGAGAACCACATCTTTTTCAAGGCTGATGGGCGCCTGCTGATTTCGCGCAAGATCGACGCGAACTTCCCAGCGTACGAACGTGTCATTCCGAAGACCAACGACAAGCAGATTGAGTTTGACCGCGATCGGCTCGCATCCGCCGTGCGCCGTGTGCGCCTGCTGTCGAATGAACGATCGAAGGCAGTGAAATTTTCGATCGCGACAGACCAGGTCGAAATCACCTCGAGCACGCCGGAACTTGGAGAAGCGCACGAAGTGTTGCCTGTGCAGTACTCCGGGCCGGCCCTGCAGATCTGCTTCAACGCCGACTACGTGGACAATTTCCTCAACGTGGTGGAAACCGAAGGCGTCCTGCTCGAATTCAAGGACGAGATGAGCCAGGCCGTGATGAAACCCATCTCGGCCGAAGGCTACGAATACACCTACGTGATCATGCCGATGCGTCTGTGAACGGCTGTCTAAAGCACTGATGGAAAATACCGAGAACGCAGCCGACCAGTACGGCGCCGACCAAATCAAAGTTCTGGAAGGTCTTGAAGCGGTGCGCAAACGCCCCGCCATGTATATCGGGTCTACAGGCCCACAAGGCCTGCACCACCTGGTCTACGAGGTTGTTGACAACTCCGTTGACGAAGCCCTCGCGGGCTTCTGCAAGAACGTCAACGTCACGATTCACATCGACGAGTCCGTCACTGTGGTTGACGACGGCCGCGGCATTCCCGTGGACATGCACGAAAGCGGCAAGTCGGCTGCTGAAGTGGTGCTCACCGTGCTGCACGCCGGTGGCAAGTTCGAGAACTCCGCGTACAAGGTCTCGGGCGGGCTTCACGGCGTCGGCATTTCCGTGGTCAACGCGTTGTCCGAGTGGCTCGAACTCGAGATCTGGCGCAATGGCCATGTGCATCAGCAGCGCTTTGAGCGCGGGACGCCGACCGCAGACCTCGGCATTACCGGCACCACCGAGAAGCGCGGCACCAAAGTCACCTTCAAGCCCGATCACGAGATTTTCGAAACCACGACGATCACGGCCGAAGTGCTATCGCAGCGGTTGCGCGAACTCGCGTTCCTGAACGCCGGCGTCCGCATCACCATTGACGACGAGCGGGATGGCAAGCGGCACGAGTTCTTCTACGAAGGCGGCATTCGTGAATTCGTGCAGTACCTGAACACCAACCGTGTGGTGACCAACGAGAAGCCGATTTACATGTTCGGTGAGCGCGACGCCACACAGGTGGAAATCGCGCTGCAGTGGAACGACAGCTACACCGAGACCACGTACAGTTTCGCGAACAACATCAACACCACCGAGGGCGGCACCCACATGTCGGGGTTCCGGTCGGCGTTGACACGGACGATTAACGCGTACGCCACCAAAAACGGGCTGGGCGACAAACTGGCCGAGGCCATCAGCGGCGACGACATCCGCGAGGGGATGACCGCCATTCTCTCGGTGAAGATTCCGCAACCGCAGTTCGAAGGCCAGACCAAAACCAAACTCGGCAATACCGAAGTGAAGGGCATTGTTGAGGGCGTGGTCAACGACCGCCTGGGCGCGTTCCTTGAAGAGAACCCGGCTGTCGCCAAGCGCGTGGTGGCCAAGGCGATTGAGGCGGCCCAGGCCCGCGAAGCGGCCAGGAAAGCCCGCGACCTCGTCCGCCGCAAAGGCGCACTCGACAGTTCCGCCCTGCCCGGCAAGTTGGCAGACTGTCAGGAACGCGACCCCGCTCAGGCCGAGATCTACATCGTCGAAGGCGAGTCGGCAGGCGGGTCGGCCAAACAGGGACGTGACCGTCGATTCCAGGCCGTGCTGCCGATCAAGGGCAAGATCCTCAACGTCGAAAAAGCGCGGTTCGACAAGATGCTTGGCCACGAGGAAATCCGCACGCTGATTGCCGCACTCGGGTGCGGCATCGGCCCGGATGAATTCAACGGGTCGAAGGTGCGGTATCACCGCATCATCATCATGACGGACGCCGACGTGGACGGGTCGCACATCCGCACGTTGTTGCTGACGTTTTTCTATCGGCAGATGCGCGACCTGGTGGATCGCGGATATATCTACATCGCGCAGCCGCCGCTGTTCCGCGCCAAGCGGGGCCGGCAGGAATCGTTCATCAAGGACGAGCGCCAGCTCGAGTTGTTCCTCATTCGACGCGCGACTGAGTCACGCACGCTGCTGTTGTCCAACGGCGTGGAATTGTCGGGCGAGCCACTCGAGCGCCGGCTCGAGAAGCTGATCATGTTCCGCAAGTTCCTCCAGGTGGTTGAACGCCGCGGGCCGTCACGCCGGGCCATCACCGCACTGCTTGAGGGCGGGGCACGGGACAAAACGTTCTGGACCGACCGAGAATTGGTTGATGGGCTCGCGCGGCATTTGCAGCAGCCGCAGATTTCCACCGCCGTGGTGGAAGATCCCGAACATCACGCGCTCGCCGTGGTGATCACCGACAGGTCGTTCGGCTACGACAAACACCATCGTCTTGACCTGGACTTTGTGACCACCGGCGAATTCCGGACGCTCGCGGCTGCTTACGTGGACATCCGTGAGCTGATGATGGGGCCGGTCGTGATTCGCACCACCGGCCACAGTGAATCCTCCGCTGACGTAGAAGTCACTACGGACGGCGAGGCCGGCGCCCAGACCGCCGTGGGCGACGAAGCCGCCGCGCCTGTTGCCGCCAAGCCGTCGTCGAAAGACAAAGACGCCGACCGTCGGGTGGAATCCATCGACGAACTGGTGGACTACTTTGTGTTGGCCGGCAAACGTGGCCTGGCCATCAACCGGTACAAGGGTCTGGGCGAAATGAACCCCGACACGTTGTGGGAAACCACGATGGACCCCACCAAGCGCACGTTGCTGCAGGTGCGCGCAGAAGACCACACCGAAGCCGACCTGATGTTCACCACCTTGATGGGCGACCAGGTTGAGCCGCGCCGCAAGTTCATCGAAGACAACGCGCTCGACGTCAAGAACCTCGATATTTAAGTGCCCGACGCCATGGACCAGAATTCTCCCCTGCGCATTCCCGTCAATATCGAAGACGAGATGAAGCGCTCGTACATGGATTACGCGATGAGCGTAATCATCGGGCGCGCGCTGCCCGATGTCCGCGACGGCTTGAAGCCCGCCAATCGTCGGGTGCTGTACGCCATGCGGCAGATGGGCCTGGCGTCGAACCGCCCGTACCGCAAGTGCGCCAAGATCGTCGGCGAAGTCATCGGCAACTACCATCCACACGGCGACGCGCCCGCGTACGACACCCTGGTGCGCCTCGCGCAGGATTTCAGCATGCGGTACACCCTGGTAGACGGCCAGGGCAACTTCGGGTCCATCGACGGCGACCCGCCGGCCGCTTACCGTTACACCGAAGCGCGGCTGGAATCACTAGCCGAAGCGATGATGGCCGACCTCGACAAAGACACGGTCGATCACAGGCCGAACTTTGACGAGACCACTGAAGAGCCGACGGTGTTTCCGGCACCGTATCCGAATCTCCTGGTGAACGGCTCCACGGGTATAGCCGTCGGCATGGCGACGAGCATCCCTCCGCACAATATGCGCGAGGTTATTGACGGCGTGCTCGCCGTGATCGACCAGCGCGATGCTCCTGAGGCCGATCGTTTTCGCGCGGCGCTGCAGGCGATTCCCGCGCCCGACTTCCCCTCAGGCGGCACCATCGTCGGTCGCGCCGGTATCCATCGCGCGTACCGCGAAGGCCGCGGCGGGGTGGTGGTGCGCGGAAAAGCCGCGTTCGAAGAGAACAAGAAGGGCGATCGTATCTCGATCGTCATCACAGAGATTCCGTACCAGGTCAACAAGGCCACGCTGATCGCCGACACGGCCACGCTCGTGCGCGACAAGAAGCTGGAAGGCATTTCGGATCTGCGGGACGAGTCGGATCGCGACGGCATGCGCATTGTGATCGAGCTCAAGCGCGGCGAGCTGCCGGACGTGGTGCTCAACAATCTCTACAAACACACGAAGCTGCAGATGAGCTACGGCATCACGCTGCTGGCCATCTCTGGCGGCCGCCCGCGCGTGTTGAACCTGCTGCAGATCATCGAACTCTTCATCGAGTTCCGCAAGGAAGTGGTGCGGCGGCGCATCGAGTTTGAGCTGCGCAAGGCCGAGGCTCGCGCGCACATTCTCGAAGGCCTGAAGATCGCCCTCGACCACCTGGACGCCGTCATCACCCTGATTCGCGGTTCAAAGAACCCGGCCGAGGCCCGCGTGGGCCTGATGACAAACTTCGGTCTCTCTGAGCTGCAGTCGCAAGCCATTCTCGACATGCAGTTGCAGCGGCTCACCGGTCTTGAACGACAGAAAATCGTCGATGAGCTGGCCGAACTCGTCACGCTCATCGAGAAGCTGCGAGCCATCCTCTCAAGCGACGCGCTAATCCTTGAGATCATCATCGCAGAGCTGAAGGCCGTTCGCGAGAAGTACGGCGACGCCCGCCGCACCGAGATTATCGAAGACAGCACCGACTTCCGCGTGGAAGACCTGATCGCCGACGAAGATGTCGTCATTACCTCCACGCAAACCGGCTACATCAAGCGCAGTGCCCTTGATGAGTACCGGCAGCAGCGGCGGGGTGGCAAAGGCCTGATCGGCATGCAGACCCGTGACGAAGATGTGGTGCGCCACCTCTTCATCGCGAATACGCACGCCTACATCCTGATCTTCTCGGATCGCGGCAAGTGTTACTGGCTCAGGGTCTACGACATTCCCGAGGTCAGCCGCAGCAGCAAGGGTAAGTCCATCGCGAACCTGGTACAGATGGCTGAGGGCGAAAAAATCGCCGCACTGCTCAAAGTACAGGGATTCCCCGACGAAGAAGACCAGCGCTTCATCGTGATGGGCACGCAGCAGGGCACCATCAAGAAGACCGACCTCAAGGCGTTCTCGAATCCACGGGCGGCCGGCATCATCGCCATCCAGGTGGACGACACCGACACGCTCATTGCGGTGGCGGAAACCGACGGCAAGAAAGATCTGGTCATCGGCACCAAAGACGGCATGGCCATTCGCTTCAGCGAAGATGATGCGCGGCCGATGGGGCGGACGGCGTATGGCGTCAGAGGGATCAGCCTGCGCGAGGGCGACCGCGTGGTGGCCATGGAAGTGGTCAGCGACGAAGCCACGCTGCTGACGGTCTGTGAGAACGGCTTCGGCAAACGCACCGAAGTCGCCGAATACCGCAAGCAGAACCGCGGCGGCATCGGCCTCAAGAACGTCCAGACGAGCGACCGCAATGGCCTCGTCGTCGGCATCGCCTGTGTCTCCGATCAGGACGACCTGCTGATGGTCACCGAGCAGGGCCAGATCATCCGCATGCCCACCAGTGGGATGCGGGCGATCGGCCGCAACACGCAGGGTGTGCGGTTGATCGACCTGGCGGAGGGAGACCGCGTGGTCTCAATCGCCACGCTGATGCAACTCGAGGACCCGGCAGAGGCGCCGGAGGCGCCCGAGCCGCCGGACGAATAGTCCACGGGTCCGCAGGTTCGCTGGTGCGCGGGTTCGTGGAGCCGCGCCGTTCGGCGCGGGGCTCTGTTAAGAAGCAGATGGCGCAAAGCGCCCACCGAGAACCTACGGACCCACGGACTTGCGGACCCACGGACTTGGCTACGCTTTTTCCAGCGCAGCGTAGCGGGCCACGAGTTTCTTCGTGCCCACCGTATTGAACCTGACCGTGACGCGGGTGTCGTCGCCTTGCTCCTCCACAGCCAGGATGGTGCCCACGCCAAACTGCTTGTGGCGCACGCGCAACCCCAGTTTCAGGCCGGTGGCCGACGACTGATCCTCGTCTTCGTACGACGGGAAGGCCGCGGCTTCCTTGACTTTGGGCCCGCTATAGCGCCGCGCGTACGGATTCCTGGTTTCATATCGTCCGGTGTTCCAGGCTGGCGCCGCCTTGGGCTCAACCCGGCGCATCAGTTCCGCCGGAATCTCATCAAGGAACCGCGACGGTTCGGTGGACTGGTAGTCGCCAAACACCCGGCGCCTGGAGGCGCCCGTGAGAATCAGCCGCTCCCGGGCCCGTGTGAGGCCGACGTAGCAGAGGCGCCGTTCCTCTTCCACTTCGTCCTCGTCTTCAGCCGAACGTGAGTGCGGGAACAGCCCCTCCTCCATGCCGGCCACGATGACCACGGGGAACTCCAGCCCCTTGGCCGCATGCATGGTCATCATCCACACGCGGGCGTCGTTTGAGCCCTGGGCTTCATCGGCCTCGGAGAGCAAGGACAAACGGTCCACGAACCCACCCAGCGAAGCGTCAGACTCGCGCGTCTCATACTCGCGAGCCGCCGACACCAGTTCCATCAGGTTTTCGATGCGCGACTCGGCGTCTTCGCTCCGTTCGTCGCGCAGGTCCTTCAGGTAACCCGACCGGTCGAGGACCAGGCCCAGGGCAATCGACACGCTGGCACCTGCGCAATCAGCCGCCAGTGAGACCAACAGGTCCCTGAAGCCCTTAAGGGCGGCCACAGCGCGCGGCGGGGCCTGTCGCTGATCCAGGGCGACAACCAGCCTTGCCCACATCGAGCGCGAGGACGCCACAGGCTGCAGCCCCGTGGCAAACAGGGGCGTGGTTAAGTGCTCACACTGATTGAGGTCAATCGCCTCAAGCGCCTCGATCACCGTCTTGCCAATACCGCGCGTCGGCACGTTCACCACCCGCCTGAAACTCACATCGTCATGCGGGTTCATGACCAGACGGAGGTAGGCGAGCACGTCTTTGATTTCCTTACGTTCGTAGAACCGGACGCCGCCGATGATCTTGTAGGCGATCCCTTCCCGCATCAGCGCGTCTTCAATGGCTCGCGACTGCGCGTTTGTGCGATACAAAATCGCTGTCATGGTCTTGATGTCGGCCAGGCGCGTTTCGCGGATGGCGCTGGTGATGTAGTCGGCCTCCTCGATTTCGTCGCCGGCCCTGACATACACAATCAGCTCGCCGCCCTTGCGGTCGGTCCAAAGGCGCTTTTCCTTGCGGTTGCGGTTGACGCTGATGACAGCCGACGCAGCGTCGAGAATGACCTGTGTGGATCGGTAATTTTGCTCGAGTTTGACGACCGTCGCCTCGGGGAAGTCCTGCTCGAAGTCGAGGATGTTGCGCAGATCGGCGCCGCGCCACTTGTAGATGGACTGGTCGGGGTCGCCAACCACGCACAGGTTGCGGTGATGTTCGGCCAACCGCTTGATGAGCATGTATTGCGGGCGGTTGGTGTCCTGGTATTCGTCGATGAGGATGTAGCGAAATTTGCGCGAGTAGAAGTCGCGCACACGCTCGCTGGTTTCCATCAACTCGACGGTCTTGAGCAGGAGGTCGTCAAAATCGAGCGCGCCGGCTTCGTTGAGCACGCGCAGGTAATACTCGTAGACCTTCGAGACCTGCTGGTCGCGCAGGCTCCAGCCGCTCGACTTCATGTCCGTGGGTGTTTCCAGGCGGTTTTTGGCCTGGCTGATACGAGACAGGGCCGCCCGCGGCGTCAGCATCTTGTCGTCGATGTCGGCGGCTCGCAGAGCCTGTTTAACCACCGCCAGTTGATCCGACGAATCGTAGATGACGAAATCACGTGTCAGCCCGATGGCCGGCGCCTCGCGACGCAACAGGCGGGCGCAGAGCGCGTGAAACGTGGAGAGCCAGACGTGCCGGCAATCTGCGCCCAGGAGTTCTTCGACCCGGTTGCGCATTTCCTCCGCGGCCTTGTTCGTGAAGGTGACGGCCAGAACTTCGTCTGGCGCGGCGTGGCCGTTGGCCACCAGGTGGGCGATGCGGACGGTAATGACGCGGGTTTTACCGGAACCGGCGCCCGCAAGAATCAGCAACGCCCCTTGCGTGTGCTCCACCGCGTCGCGTTGAGAGGGGTTTAGTGAATCGAGTGCATCCATCCGGAGCGTACGAGGATATCACCCGCTCATCGTCAAACCAGCGCGCGTCGATACTTTGATGTACCCACTCATTCGACAGTCACGCTCTTCGCGAGGTTTCTCGGTTGATCGACGTCGCATCCCCGCCGCACGGCGATGTGGTACGCGAGAAGCTGCAAGGGCACGGTCAGCAGAATCGGCATCAAGAGGGGATCGGCGTCTGGCACCGTCAGCACGACATCGGTGACCGGGTCGAGGATCTCATCAAACGCGCGCGCGTGTGACACGTTCGTGACCACAATCACCTGGCCCCCACGGGCCTTGGCTTCCTGAATGTTGCCCACCATCTTCTCGAAGACGTGGTCGTTTGGCGCCAGCGCGACAATTGGCAGGTCTTCGTCAATCAGCGCGATCGGGCCATGTTTCATCTCACCGGCCGGATACCCTTCCGCGTGGATGTACGAAATTTCTTTGAGCTTGAGCGCGCCCTCGAGCGCGATGGGATAGTTGATGCCACGTCCCAGGTAGAGAAAGTCGCGTTTGTGGCACAGGCGATCGGCTAACGCCTCAATCGCGCTGTTGGACTTGAGCGTCTCTTCGATCTGCACCGGCAACTGGTCCAGACCCTGTAACAATTGTCGCGCCCGCTCGTCGGCAAGCAGGCTCCGCACCTGAGCGAGATGGATCGCCAGCATCTGCAGGGCGACCAACTGCGAAGTAAACGCCTTGGTGGACGCCACGCCGATTTCAGGACCCGCGTGTGTGTAGACGGTGCCCTCCGCCTCGCGTGTCACCATGCAGCCCACGACATTGCAGATCGCGATGCTCCGCGCGCCCTTCTGTTTGGCTTCGCGAAGAGCCGCCAGCGTGTCGGCCGTCTCGCCCGACTGGGTGATCACGATGGCCAGGGTCCGGGAGTTTACGATGGGATCGCGATAGCGGTATTCGGAGCCATAGTCCACTTCCACGGGCAGGCGCGCCAGATCCTCAATCAGGAACTTGCCGACGAGCGCTGCGTGCCAGGACGTGCCGCACGCCAGCATCACCACGCGGTCGATCGTGCGGAGTGCATCGGCGTCGATGTGTATTTCGTCGAGGAAGACGCGGCTGGACTCGACTGATGCGCGGCCAAGCACCGTCTCGCGCACAGCCCACGGCTGATCGTGGATCTCCTTGAGCATGAAATGCGCGTAGCCGGCCTTTTCAGCCATCGCTGGGTCCCAGTTGATGGTCTGTGCCTCGCGCGCCACCGGGACGCCGTCAAACGTCGAAAACGCCGCGCCGGCTTTGGTCACCACCACCATTTCACGGTCGTCGAGAAACACGACCTGCCGCGTGTGGCTCAGAATCGCGGTGACATCCGACGCGACAAAATATTCATCGTCGCCCAGGCCCACAATGACAGGCGGGCCGTTGCGCACCGCCACGATGGTGTCGGGCGCGTCGGCCGAGATCAGGACCAGGGCGAAGAGGCCCCGTAGCTGGCCGAGCGCACGGCGCACCGCAGCAACGAATCCGTCCCCGCGTGTTTCCTGCTCGACCAGGTGGGCCACCACCTCGGTGTCGGTCTCGGTGACAAACGTGTGTCCCCGGGCCGCCAGCGAGCGCTTGAGTTCGAGGTAATTTTCGATGATGCCGTTGTGGACCACCACAATCCGCCCGGAGCAGTCGCGGTGCGGATGGGCATTCTCTTCAGTCGGCCGGCCGTGCGTGGCCCACCGCGTATGGCCAATGCCGTACTCGCCCTGGATCGGGTGGGCGGCCAGCACGTCTTCAAGGCGCGACAATTTCCCCGCACTGCGACGCACTTCCAGGGTGCCGTCGCGCACAATCGCGACACCGGCCGAGTCATAGCCGCGGTACTCGAGCTTGCGCAGTCCCTCAACGAGAATCGGCAGCGGAGGTCTCGCGCCGACGTATCCGACAATGCCGCACATGGAAGTTAGTGGTCGCTCTTGGTGGCGGGGCGGCTGGCCTTGCGTTTGGCTGCCCATCCGGGTTTGACCACCTGCGTGCCTCGCGCGATGGCCAGCGCGCCTGCCGGCACATCAGACGTGATCGATGACCCGGCGCCCACGTAGGCGCCCTTGCCAATGGTGACGGGCGCGATGAGCTGCGAATCACTGCCGATGAACGCCTGGTCTTCGATGACCGTGGTGTGTTTCTTCTCGCCGTCGTAGTTGCACGTGATGGTGCCGGCGCCGATGTTCACCCCGTCGCCGATCGTGGCGTCGCCCAGGTACGACAGATGGCTCGCCTTCGAGCCTGTGCCCAATGTCGTCTTCTTGAGTTCCACAAAGTTGCCGACGCGTGCGGCAGGCCCAATCACCGATTGCGGCCTGACGTGCGCCATTGGGCCGATTTGCGCGCCCTGGCCCACGCTGGAGTCCACAATCACGCTGTAATCAAGCACCACCACGTCGTCTTCCACAGACACATTGGTGAGCCGGCAGCCGGCATGAATGCGGCAACGCTCGCCGATGACTGTTCGGCCCTCAAGCCGCACGCCGGGGCCCAGAACCGTATCGGCACCGATGGTGACGTCTGCATCGATGTACGTGGTGGCGGGGTCTTCCATCGTGACGCCGCCCACCATCAGGAACCGATTCTTGCGCTGGCGGACAATCAGCGACAAGTCGGCCAGGTCCTGCCGGCTGTTCACGCCCCGGAGTTCGTCCGCGCTATCAAGGCACAGGCTCTCCACCCGCTGCTTCTTCTGCCGATACTTTCCGACCAGATCGGTCAGGTAGTACTCACCCTGGGTGTTATCCGTCGCCAGGTCGTGCAGATGGCTGAAGAGTGCCCGAAGAGACAGGGCATAGATGCCACTGTTGAACTCTTTGATCGCGCGTTGTTCCGCCGACGCGTCGCGCTCTTCGATGATGCGCTCCATGCGGCCGTCCGCGCCGCGCACGATGCGGCCATACCCGTAGGGGTCGGCGATCTCCGCCGTCAGCACCGTCATCGCCGCCTTGGCGCCGCGATGGGTTTCGAGCAACCGCAGCAGCGTGCCCGGCTCCAGCAGCGGGACATCTGCGTACAGCACGAGCACGTCGCCCTTCAGGCCTTTCAAGACCGGCTCGGCCTGCAACAGGGCGTGGCCGGTGCCCAACTGGGGGGACTGCACCACGTATTGGAGGTTTGGCCGATTCGCCAGCGCGGCCCGGACCTGGTCAGAACCATGGCCGACCACGAGTGTGGTCGAGACGGTTTCGAGATGGTCAACGGTTGCCAGGACGTGCTCAATCACCGGCCGGCCGGCCAGGGGATGCAGCACTTTTGGCGTTTCGGATTTCATTCTGGTGCCCTTGCCGGCCGCCAGAATGACGACATGAAGATCGGTCATTCTTCGTGATTATCGCCTGAGCGCTTGGCGAGGATTCGCCCTTTTTTGAGCAGTTTACGCACCTTCGCGGCAGGGATCTCGAAGTGGGCGCTGGCCAGTTTGACGGCAGCCAACTCGTCTAGTCCGATAAATTCAGTTATTTGACCAATAAATACAGCCACGGTGGAGGCATCAGGGTCGTCCATATCAACGTGTTCGCCAGGTCCAACGATGACCACAAACTCACCCTGTTCCCTAACAGGCTCATTAATATGCCATATGACCAATGTTTCATTGAGCTTGGTCAGCTCTCTGGCGACAACAATCTGTCGTTTGACCATATACTCAGAGACCTCGGCCAGCGTTCTGGCGATTCTGTGTGGAGACTCATAGAACACAGAGGTCATTGGCTGGTTGGCCAGCCTTACGAACCATCGTTCTCGCGCCGCGCCTCCCGAGGGCGGGAATCCGAGGAAGGCGAACTGGTCGGCGGGTTGGCCCGAGATGGAAAGCGCCGCCGCTACCGCGCTCGCTCCGGGGATGGGCACAACCGCGAGGCCTGCCGCCCTCGCCGCAGCCACCAGGTGATACCCGGGGTCGGCGATGGTTGGGGTGCCTGCGTCGGAGACCAGGGCGACCGACAGGCCAGACTGGAGCTTCTCGATGAGGTGCGGTGACTCGCGATTCTCGTTGTGTTCGTGCAGGCTGACCAGGGGCTTCCGAACCTCGTAGTGCGCCAGCAACTTGGAGGTCCGCCGGGTATCCTCGGCCGCAATCAGGTCCACCTCCTTAAGGGTTCGCAGGGCCCGAAACGTCAGGTCTTCGAGGTTCCCGATCGGTGTGGCGACGACATAAAGGGTGCCGGCCATGGTCTCTGCAGCAAGTGTATCTATAATCAGGGGTTGTCCGAGGAGACCAGATGCCTCTTTACGAATACCAGTGTGACGCGTGCGGCAATCGGTTTGAGCGGATCCGGAAGTTTTCCGACCCGCCTTTGGAAGACCCGTGCGGGGAATGTGGCGGACACGTCACGAAGTTGATCTCGTCACCCGCGATCCAGTTCAAAGGCAAGGGGTGGTACGTCACCGACTACGCAAAGTCGGGGTCCACCGGCGAATCGAAAACAGAGGCGACGAAGTCTGAAGCGAGCGCCGACGCGAAGTCGGACGCCAAGAAAAAAGACGCTTCGGCCGAAGGCAAGTCCGACACGAAGACGGAAACAAAAACCGAGACAAAAACCGAGACCAAGACCGAAACAAAGACCGAAGCCAAGTCCGAACCCGCTGCCAAACCAAAGGCCCCCTAACCTTAAGAGCCTCTGTGTCTCTGCGTCTCCTGTGATCCGTCGTGGCTCAGCGCCCTACGTGACGGTCTTCAAGTACTCGCGCAGCGGGCCGGCAAGGTCCGGCCGTTGCATGGCGAAGTAGACCACCGCTTTCAGGAACCCCAACTTGTTCCCCGTATCGTGCCTGACGCCGGTAACTTCGCAGGCGTACACGGGCCGGTCTTTGAGCAGGTGCTTCAGCCCGTTCGTCAGCTGGATTTCCCCGCTGCGGTCCTCTCTGGTGGCGTGCAGTGCGCCGAAGATGTCGGGCGTCAGGATGTAGCGGCCGATAATGGCCAGGTCTGACGGTGCCTGTTCGCGCGGCGGCTTTTCCACCATGTCCGTGACCCGGTACACCCCCGGCCGTATGGTTTCAGCTGCGATCACGCCGTAGTTCGAGATGTCTTCCGGCCGCACCCGTTCAACCAGAATCACTGGGCCTTCCACCTCCTGGTGCACCTTGATCATCTGGGCCAGCGCCGGCGGTGTCCCGTCAATCACATCGTCGGCCAGGATGACGGCAAATGATTCGTCGCCCACGAGGGGCTCGGCCATCAGCACGGCGTGGCCCAGGCCCAGGGGCTCCCCCTGGCGGACGTACGCGACGTTGATCAGGTCCGACACCTTCCGGATCTCTGCCAGCAACTCGGTCTTGCCTCGGGCCGTGAGAAACGCCTCGAGCTCAAACGCCACATCGAAGTGATCCTCGATGGCGTTTTTGCCTCGGCCGGTGACGATGATGATGTTTTCGACGCCCGAGGCGAGGGCCTCTTCCACCCCGTACTGGATGATCGGTTTGTCCACGAGCGGCAGCATTTCCTTGGGCTGCGCCTTGGTGGCCGGAAGGAAACGGGTGCCCAGCCCAGCGGCAGGGAAGACGGCTTTACGAACACTGAACGACATTGTCAGCATCGTATCGCACCGGCGCGACTGGGCGGTATAGCATGACTGGATGCTGGACCCCGCCTTTGTCCGAGACAATCCAGAGCTGGTGGCCGCTCGTTTGCGCAGCCGGGCGCTTGACCCGACCGCTGACCTTGCTGCGCTTGCCGGACTCGAGTCTGAGCGGCGTCGCCTGCTGCCAGAGGTGGAGGGGCTCAAGCGCGACCAGAACGTATCTGGCGAAGCCGTTGCGCGCGCGAAGAAGGCTGGCGAAGATCCGAGTGCGGTGTTTGCCGAGAACAAGGCTCGCGGCGGCCGCATCAAGGAACTGGAAGCCGAACTGGCGACGATTGAGGCAAAGCGCGACGAGCTACTGCTGACGTTGCCCAACCTGCCGCACGAGAGTGTGCCGGTGGGCGCGTCGGCTGAAGACAACGTCGAAGTGCGCAAGTGGGGAACGGCGCCGACCATGACGTTCACGCCAAAGCCGCATTGGGACCTGGGCACGGCGCTGGGGATCTTGGACTTTGAGCGGGCCACCCGGATGTCGGGCGCGCGGTTTGCCGTCCTGATGGGCGCTGGCGCCAGGCTCGAGCGGGCTCTGATCAATTTCATGCTCGACCTGCACACGGCCGAGCATGGGTATCGCGAGGTGGAGCCACCATTCCTGGTCAACCGGAAGGCATTGACAGGCACCGGAAACCTTCCCAAGTTCGAGCAGGACCTGTTCAAGATTGCCGGCGAGTGGGACTTGTTTCTCATTCCGACGGCTGAGGTGCCGCTCACGAACCTGCATCGAGAAGAGATTCTTGACGGCCGGGTGCTGCCGTTGAAGTACACGGCCTACACGCCGTGTTTCCGCAGCGAAGCGGGTTCGCATGGCGCCGACGTCCGCGGCCTCATCCGCCAGCACCAGTTCGACAAGGTCGAGCTTGTGAAGTTCACCACGCCCGAGCAGTCGCACGACGAACTCGAGGCCCTCACGCGAAATGCCGAAACAGTGCTCGAACGGCTTGGGCTCTGTTACCGGCGCATGCTGCTCTGCACCGGGGACATGGGATTTGCTTCGGCGAAAACATACGACATCGAAGTGTGGCTGCCGAGCCAGAATGCGTTTCGCGAGATCTCGTCGTGTTCAAACACCGAGAGCTTTCAGGCGCGCCGGTCCCAGATTCGTTTCCGGCCCGACGGGACGGGCAAGGCGCAACTGGCGCACACGCTGAATGGCTCCGGCCTCGCCGTGGGCCGCACGCTCATCGCGATTCTTGAGAATTACCAGCAAGCCGACGGCAGCGTGGTGGTGCCCGACGTGTTGCGCCCATACATGCGCGGGCTTGAAGTGATTCGGCCCGAGTAGGCCTCACTGCCGGCGCAACGTTACGGCGGTCTTCTCTGCGCTCACAGGCACGTCGGCCCGCCAGGGATAGTCCGGATTTCCTGTCGCAACCAACGGCACCGATACACCACCAGCCGTCAGCACGTAGCCGGTATTGATCGGGAACGACAATCGAATTCCGGTGCGGTGGGCATTACCGGTGCGGTTCTCCACCGTGAATGTCACCGTCTCAACCGACTTGTCCACCGAGATCTCCGCGTCGGCCGCAAACCCATCGCGCTCCAGTTCCACCTTCAATCGCGACAGGCTGTCTGCGAATGGCAACGCGCGATCCTGCGTGACCACCGCCAGTCGTCGTCGCACGCCGTCGCGGGGATTGATCAACAGTCGCTTCCCGTCGTCTTTCGCCACACCGCCGAAGGCGATCCAGCCAAAGGTGGGGTCGTTCGTGACGACCGTGGCCGCCATGCGGAGTGCGCCGCCGAAACCCAGGTCAATTTCGCCGTCGTAGTGCCACGGCCCCCGGGGCACCGTGACGCCACCCGGCACGCTGGATCCCATCCACGCGCTGCCAGCTTTGGCGCTCATGAACTGCCACCCTGCGGCGCCATCGTTCTCCTTGCCGGGGAACCAGGCGCCGTATCCAGACTCGGCCGTGCCGCTGTTCACCAGACTCCACGAGCTCAAATAAGACGCGTACCCCAACTGCAGCCAGTCGTAGGGGCTGGGCGCGAAGTTGATGGCGTAGTCAAGCACGCCCCATCCGCCCATCGCCGCCATGTAACTCACGCCGGGATCGGCGCCGAGTGTGTAATACGCCGGATTCAGCCAGCCGCGCACCACCAGGCCCGAGGCCAGTTGCCGGTCCATGAATGCCCGCGAGTCCTCGCGTTTCACGGACGGGTGCGACCACCACCGTTTCAGCTTCAGGTCGAACCAGAGGTTCTGGTCAGGCGCCATATCATGCGTGGCGCCGTACTTCGCCAGTGCATACGTCGATTCAAACGCCGTCCGGTCAAACGCGTACTCGCTTCGGAACGGATAGGGATCGTCATACACGAAGTACTTCGTCTTTTTCTCCCACTCGGCGGTCAGCCACTGCCCCTGCTCTGGAAACCCCTCGGTCTTCAGAGCGTCGATCACGTCGAGGACGACGAGTTCGTTGTAGAGACCCCATTTGTAGGTGTCGTAGTACGACGGGTAGATTTCGTACGGATAGGTGTAGAACGCCCGTGCGGTCTCCCATGCGCGATTCAGATAACCCGCCGCGTCAAGGTATGTCGACAGCTCGGGATACATCTTCGCGATCTGGTACATGTGGAAGTAGAGCATCACCACATGCGGGTAGTCGTAGTGACGCCACACGTGTTCTTTGGCGAGGTCGGCCTTGGCCGTGGCGCCGTTTGCCAGCCCTTCCGCGTAGGCCTTGCGGCGAGCGGGGTCGCGGTTCACGAACCAATGCGGTGTGCCGTACACCCCATACGGATACGGCCGTTCATCGTCCTTCCGCTGAAGGCCGCCCCAGACAAAGTGTTGAATGTAGTACTCCAGTGACTCGATCTCGGCCTTGTTCGGATACGTGACGTTTTTGGCCGCCAGGTACGGCGCCTTTGCGAGCCCAGGGTCGTCGGCCGTCAGGGCGTAGACCATGCGGTCGATGAAGATGTCGGGGTCGTCGATGGTGCGTACGACCTTCGCCTTCATGTCATACGGTCCGTAGACCCCGTTCCACCACTTCGTCGGGTCTTTGACCTGCTGTCGATTGACCAGGAACGCCGCCCGCTTCTTGATCAGCGTTTCCATCGGTTCGGTGACGAAGAACTCAAGATACGTCTTGCGGCCACCATCGTGTGTGATGGTCAACATGTTCTCGCCGAGTCTGCGAAATGTCACTGCATAGAGACGGGTATCTGCCAGAGCCCCGGCTGTCGCTGGCGTCGGCCGCGTCAGAATTGTGGTCTGGCCGGAAAACTCCGCCGTGACTGATTCAATGCGGGCCTTGGTGCGAAGCGAGAACTCCGCAGACAAATCGGACGGCACGGTCATGCCGGGCACCACACGCACGTCGAACAGGCCGTTGGCGTAGAGCAGGTCGCGCAGTTCGTCGTAGCTTGATGCCCACTGCAGACGGAAGGCGTAGCTGACCTTCGCGCCGGCCTTCAGATCGAGTGCGGTATGCGCCTGGCGCCATGTGCCACGCGTCTCCTCGCCACCGGACTTGGCGGAATGCACAAACATGGTGCCGCTCGCACGTCCGCCTGTGGAGAAGTACTCCAGCTTCGTGCCGGGCTTGGCAGTCACCAACAGGAATGGCGGCGCGCCTGACGCGCGGACGTAGAAAAAGAACGAGCCCGCACCCGACACGAACTGGTGCTTGAGGAATCCACGTTCGAAGATTTGTGCGGGATTTTCGCCCGTGGGACCCTGCACCGGAAGGCTGATGCCAACGTCGCCCACGCGAACTGCGGCACCCACCGCCGCCAACTCGATGGTCCAGTCGAGTGTGCGGCCATCAGTGGTGTACGTCTCGGTCACAGCAAGAGGTTTGGTGCCGGTCGCAGCATACCGAACGGTGCCGGCCTCCGGCGCGGCCGTCATGGCCCCGCGCGCAGCCACCGTGTTCCACTCGGGCTTCCCGTTGGTCTGATACGAAATCGTCAGTCCAAGCGTCGCTGCTCGCGGGGGTGCGGTCGCCGCCGCGCCGCCGCGACCTCCGCCTCGTCCATCAGGCGCGGGTGTGGTCACCAAGGCGCCGAACGGGTCGTCTGGATGCTTGAGTTGCGAGATGCCCCGTTCATCGTAGGCGAATGAGAAGGCACCGCGCGTGACCACCTGAACCGGCGCGGGCGCCTGCGCCCATACCACCGCTCCCAGCACCACCGTCCCGAGTATCGTCAGTCGCATGATCGAGAACGATAGCGCGAAAGCGGCCGCCGTCTCCGCGTTGGCGTGCGTCTATCTGATCACCAGCAAACGATAGTTGGCCGCGTGCAGGAACTGGACGCCGTCCTCCATCACAATGGCGCTGTCTTCGATAGGCACACGGAGTTTCCTACCGCCCCATTCTTCTATCGGGGAATAGGCGAAGTACTCAAACGAGAACATGTGCTGCCGGTGCAGTGTGAACGTCTGCTGAAACGGCTGCCACGTGGTCATGGACGGCCCCACGTCATGGCCGGCGTTGCCAACGGGATGAAAGCCGTAGGCGACGTCCGTTTTGGCGTCGGCGTTCGGGCGGTTGAAGGCGATGGTGCCGAACCCGGCGGCGACCAGGGCCACATCCATGGCCTTCATGGTGTCGGTGGCCGTCCGGCCCGGCTGCAGCGCCGGCTTGATCGCGTCGCGGACCGAGATCGCCTTGTCGAACGCCGCCTGGATGCTGGCGGGCGGGCGCGTCTCCCCGGGTTTAAGTACGTAGGCGATACGTTTCACATCGGTCGCCATATTCATCAGCACCACACCCCAGTCGATCATGATCACGTCGCCCGGCTGGACGATGTACGAGCTGGAGGTGGCGACAATGCCTTCAGGGCCGGTGACGTAGACGGACGGCATGTCGAATGACGAGCCGAGTCCGCGCTCGAGCAGGCGGTCCTGCAGCCACCAGGCGGCTTCTTCCAATGAGGTTTTTCCAGGCGTAATCACCTCATTGGACAGCGCGCGTTCCGCCAACTGCACGGCCACCCCGGCCGCCTCGCCATACGCGACTATTTCAGCCGCTACGCGGTGCGACCTGAAGTCGCTGACGAGCCGCTCGGCGCTGACCAACCGTGAGGCGTACGGTTCGCCGAGGGTCGCGACCAGGGACTGGTGCATCGCGTGAGACAGCCCATCGGCCGTGCCCATCTCCTGCGAGATGTTCACGCCGATCCGCTTCGGGTCGCGCGCACGCACAAACTGCAACAGCATGGACGACGGCCCGAAGATGTCGTAGGCGCCGGATTGCTGAAGCATGTAACCAGAGGGCCCCAGCGCGGCACGTTCGATCCTCGCTGCGCCGCGGTCGGTGAAGACGTAGTAGCCCACGCCCGTCACATACCCACGCCCGAGGTCCTCCCACAGTGGATCGGTGTGGTTTTCCTTCACGGCCACGATCCACATGTCGATGCCATGTGCCCGCATCGCCTTGGGCAGGATTTGCTCGAACTTGTCGAGGCGAATCTGCCGTTGCAGCTCCCAGCGTCGCCGCGCCTCCTGGGCAGACAGGGTTGAACCGGCAACGACGAGCAGCAGCAACAGAAGCAGGGGCCGGCCAAATAAGGAAGGTCGCATAGTAGCTGGCATTCTAAAGCGTTTTTGCCAGGCGGTTACGTCGCTCGGGCTGCACCTAAAGCCCGAGAGTCGCCGTCCAGGCCCTTGAACCCCTGCGGCGCGTAGTAGACACTTGTCCCCGTCATGACGCGTGCGCCCTTACGACTCATTGCGACCCTCACGTGCGCCGCTGCGCTGGTCAGTGCGTGCGGTGGTTCGTCGTCCGTCGAACCTGCGGCTGAACCGACGCCGGTGCCGACCGTGCACGTCGCCCGCACGCTGCGTGACATCACCGTGTCACGCACGCCCGAACGCGTGGCGCGGGGCCAGTACCTGACCGAAGGCCTCCTGCAGTGTTTTGTCTGTCACTCCGAGCGCGACTGGACCAGGCCGGGTGCCCCGCCCATCCCGGCCACGAAGGGCGCGGGCGCGGTGTGGCCTGGCAAGCCGTGGCTCGTGGCGGCCAATTTGACGCCCGACACTGAAACCGGCATCGGCCGCTGGACCGACGACATGTTGCTGCGTGCCATTCGCGAAGGCATCGGCCACGACGGCCGCACCCTGCATCGGCAGATGTGGTCCTCGTCGTTCCGCGCGCTGCCTGACGAGGATGCCGAGGCGGTCGTTGCCTACCTGCGATCACTGAAGCCCATTCGTCGCTCACTACCTCGGACAAAAATTCCTGCGGACGAAGCGAAAGACCTCACGGTGCCCGAACCGTTGATGGCGCCGGTGCCGCTCGTGACGTCGCATGATGTGGTGCAAAAGGGCCGGCACCTGGCTCTTCTCGCCGACTGCGCGGGCTGCCACACGTCCTGGTACACCCCAAAGAACCCGGGCCTGTTCGGCGGTGGAAATCTGGTCACCCGCGGTGAGCGCACGTCGTACAGCTCCAACCTCACGAGTGACCCGTCTGGCCTGGCGCACTATGACGAAAACATCTTTCGCGAGGTCATGCGCACCGGTCATGCGAAGGGGCGGGAACTGAGCCCGATCATGCCGTGGACCGTGTTCAAGAACCTCAGCGACGACGACCTGAACGCGCTCTTTGCGTATCTGCGCGCGGTGACGCCCGCCAAACACGTGATCGACAACATCGATGCGCCGTCTGCATGCGCCATTTGCGGCGGCGTGCACCCTCTGGGCAAGTACAACCAGCCGCGACAGCGGACCCTTATGAAGTATCCGCTCGAAGACGTGGAAGACGCGCTGGGCGTCTACCGCTTTGATGACGGGTTTCGGCTCACCATGGCCGTTGAGCAGGGGAAGTTCCGTCTCAAGTTCAGCGACGGCACAGGGTGTGACCTCGTCACCGAGGACCGGGATACGTATTTTTGCGAGGGTGACATCGATCACTTCGAGTTTGTTCGCGACAGTCGCGGCGCCCTGACACACATCCTGAACAATCGAACCGACATCGGCATCCGGATCGGAAGGACGCCGGTCAAGTGACGTGTCCCAATTGCCGCGCCGGCATGACATCACTCGTACTCGAGGGACACTATGGCCGCCCGGTGCCGATTGATTACTGCGAGGTGTGCCAGGCGTTCTGGTTTGATGGACACGAAAGCCTGCAGCTTTCGCCGGCATCGGTGCTGCGGCTCTTCCGGATGGTGGGCGACGCCGGAGGACGGGCGCGAGCGCCTCTGTCGAGCACGGCCGCGTGCCCGCGGTGCCGTCAGCCGCTCGTGGCAACACACGACCTGCAGCGTCAGTCGAAGTTCGAATACCGCCGGTGTCCTGACGAGCACGGCCGGCTGATCACGTTCTTCAACTTCCTGCGCGAGAAAGACTTCATCCGGCCGATGTCGGCCGCGCAGCTCGACGAACTTCGCAGGAACCTGCAGAGCGTCAACTGCTCCAACTGTGGGGCGCCCATCGATCTGGCCAAGGCCACCGTGTGCGCCCACTGCGGGTCGCCGCTGTCGATTCTGGATGTCGGACAGGCAGAAGCCCTGGTGGCCCGGCTCAAGGGCGCGTCCGAGCAGGCGGGTACGGTCGATCCTGCGTTGCCCCTGAATCTTGAGCGGGCGAAACGTGATGTGGAAGCCGCGTTCGCCGCCTTCGAACGGGACCCGGGCTGGTACGGTACGGCGTCAAGCCAGGGACTGGTGAACGCCGCGATCGGCGCCTTCACGCGTTGGCTGGGGTAATCCCGCGCTACCGCCGCAAATCGAACATCGCCATCTCTTTGAGATTGCGCACCAGGAGGCGGCCGTCGGAGAACGCCGGGTGGTTCCATGTCTTGCCGTCGAGCACAGGGAATCGTGCGAGCTCCACATGCTTGTCGGGTGTCGCACGCACCAGCGCCATGTCCCCGTCTTCGGTCAGCACGATGATGTGGCCGCTCGCCAGCGCGATCTGGCCGTACCCGTAGCGGCCGCCCTTCCATTTCACGTCGCCGGTCTGCGCATCGAGGCACGCCAGGATGCTCTCATCGAGTCCGTAGATGTGACCTTCGAACAGCACCGAGCTGCTGAACTGGTTCTTCATCCTGTTGTTCTTCCAGATTTCACGCACGGCGCCCCGGGTACCGGCCATCGTCACTTCAATTACCGCCGCGCCCTTGTCATACCCCGACGAGACGAACACGCGGTTGCGGCCAATCACAATCGGCTGGCCCGCGTTCACGTCGTACATCGTGACCCACGGAAACTCCCAGAGGAGCGTCCCGTCTCCGGGTGCGAGTCCCATCAGGCGCGCGGCGCCGAGCACAAGAATCTGACGGACGCCATCGATCGTCACCAGCATCGGCGATGAATACGCCTGGCGATCGCTCAGCGCAGACCACACCGGTTTGCCGGTGCGGTGGTCATAGGCGACGACGCTCTGATTTCCGGATCCGCCGGGCAGCACCACCACGGTGTTG
>JBKJQX010000218.1:0-9997 GCA_046594875.1 Vicinamibacterales bacterium | reverse complement strand
TTGGCGGTGATCTCGAAGTCGATCACGTCGCCCTCGTGGCCGGCGTTGGCTTCGAAGTGGCCGGCATCGAGGGCGACGTGATCGACTTCGAGATCACCGCCAATCGGCCGGCCACTTCGAAGCCAACGCCGGCCACGGCGGCCGCGATGTCGTTCACGCTTGTTGACGCCGGGAGATCAGCGAATTCACGCATCCAGCTGACAGGGGCCTTCATAGGGCGATCTGCTCAAGGAATCGGAGGTCGTTTTCGTAGAACATCCGGATGTCATCCACGCCATACAGGCGCAGCGCGAGACGCTCGATGCCCATGCCGAATGCGAAACCCGTGTAGCGGTCGGCATCGTAGCCGACGGCCTCGAATACGGCTGGGTGCACCATGCCGCACCCGAGGATTTCAATCCACCCGGTGTGTTTGCAGAGCCCGCATCCGCGTCCACTGCAGCCCTGGCACTCGACGTCGAGTTCAGCCGACGGTTCGGTGTACGGGAAAAAACTCGGGCGGAATCGTGTGGCCACCCTGGCGTCGAAAAATTCTTCGGCGAATGCGTTCAGCGTGCCCTTGAGGTCGCCCAGGCTGATGTGTTCATCCACCACCAGGCCTTCGACCTGCGTGAACATCGGGGTGTGCGTGGCGTCGAAGTTGTCGCGCCGGTACACGCGCCCTGGCGCGATGATCCGCACCGGCGGATCGTGGCTTCCCATGTACCGAATCTGCATGCCTGACGTGTGTGTGCGCAACAGGGTGGCCGCGCGTCCGTTGTCTGGCGCCGGCACTGGCGACGACAGATACAACGTGTCCTGCATGTCGCGCGCCGGATGCGCGGCCGGCATGTTGAGCGCCTCGAAGTTGTGCCAATCGTCTTCGATTTCCGGGCCCGCAACGACCTGGTAGCCCATGGCCATGAAGATGTCTTCCACCCGCTCGCGCACCTGCGTGAGTGGATGCCGCCGGCCCACCCACGGGCGCCTGGCCGGCAACGAGACGTCCACGGCATCTTTCGGTCGTGCCGTGGCCAGCATCGCAGCATCTCGCGCGTCGAGCGCCTGTTCAATGTCTTGCTTCAGGGCGTTGGCCAGCGATCCGAGGGCGCGACGTTCTTCGGGGGGCGCGGTCGCGATCGACTTGACGAGCGCGGTGACGCGTCCCTGTTTGCGGCTCAGGAAGTCGTCGCGCAGCGCTTTGAGATCGGCGGGAGACGACGCCGCGTCGAGCGCGGCGCGAAATTGACGCGAGAGATCGTCGATGGTCGAAGCAGCCATGGTGGTCAGGGCATTGTACGCGGCAGACGCGCGTGGGCGGCAGGGCAGACAGTCAAAGGGCCGAGACGCAAACGCCTCGGCCCTCACAATTCTGGACCCTGGACTCTGGACCCTGGACCCTGGACTCAGGACGCGGCGACAGACCGCGGCGCGCGTGTGCCCTTGTTGGACTTGGTCGCCGTCGCCGGCTGGTTGGCCTTGGCCTGTGCCGCCACCTTGGCGAAGGCCGCCGGGTGGTTGACGGCCAGTTCGGCCAGGCTCTTGCGATCCAGCGCGATCGTGGCGGCCTTCAGGCCGTTGATCAACTGTCCGTAGGTCAGCCCGTTTTCGCGAGCGGCGGCGTTGATGCGCACCACCCACAGCTGGCGGTAGTCGCGCTTCTTGCGGCGACGGCCCACGAAGGCGTAGTTCAGCGCCTTATCAACAGACTCCTTGGCGGAGCGATACAACTTGCTCTTATTGAGGAAAAAGCCCTTGGCGCGCTTCAGCAGCTTCTTGCGCTTGGCGACGCGAACGGTTCCTCTCTTGACGCGCGGCATGACAGTCCTTTCAGTCTCAGTCGTACGGCAGCATGCGCTTCAGACGGGGGGCATCTGTCTTGTCGACAACGTGCGACCCGCGCATCTGGCGCTTGCTCTTGGTGGTTTTGCTCGTGAGGATGTGGCGCTTGAACGCCTTGGACCTCGTGAACTTACCGGTGGCAGTTTTTTTGAAGCGCTTCGCGGCGCCCCGATGACTCTTCAACTTCGGCATAGTCGTTCCTACTCACTCCGATCGCACATCCCCGGATGTGCCTTCCACAGGCTGGGCTTCCCTGGCCTCTTTCACGTCTTTCACGTCTTTCACGTCTTTCACGTCCCTCGACTCTTTCGACTCTTTCGAGTCAGTCGCCGGCTTCGCTTTCTTCATGCCGGGTCGGGGCGCCAGAATCGTGTGCATCTGGTTGCCTTCCTTCAACGGCATGGACTCAATCACCACCATGTCGCCCAGTTCACCGGTCAGCCGTTCCAGAATGCGTCGGCCAATCTCCGGATGGGCCATTTCGCGGCCACGAAAAAATACCGTGGCCTTGACCTTGTCGCCGTCCTCAAGAAACCGCTCGATGTGCTTTTTCTTGAACTGGTAGTCGTGCTCGTCCACCTTCGGCCTGAACTTGATCTCTTTGACCTCGATGACCTTCTGGTGCTTCTTGGCCGCCCGCGTACGCTTCTGTTGCTCGTACTGGTACTTGCCGAAGTCCATGATGCGACACACCGGAGGCACCGCCGTTGGCGAAATTTCCACCAAATCCAGCCCCTTGGCCCGCGCTATCGCGACGGCCTGCGGTGGCGGCATGATTCCCAGCTGTTCGCCGTTGTCGTCGATCACCCGAATTTCACGAACCCGGATTCGTTCATTGGTCCGTACGCGGTCGTCGCGTCGGGGACCTCGGTCGTAGGCTATAACGTGCTCCTTTGTGCCAAGCGCAAACCCCTATCTTACCGCCGACTGAGCACTTCGTCACGTGCCGCGGTCAGGAAATCGTCAAGAGCCCTGGCACCCTGGTCGCCGCCCGTCCGGCTGCGCACCGCAACCGTCTGCTCGGCCGCCTCCCGGTCGCCCAGGACCAGCATATACGGCACTTTTTGCAGTTGCGCCTCACGAATCTTATAGCCAATCTTCTCCACGCGCCCGTCCACCTGCACCCGGAACCCGACATCGGAAAGCCGCGCCCGGACGGTTTCCGCCCACTCCAGGTGCCGGTCGGCCAGTGGTAAGACGGCCATCTGGACCGGGGCCAGCCACAGCGGGAAGGCCCCCGCGTAGTGCTCGATCAGCATCGCGATGAACCGCTCGAAGCTGCCAAAAATCGCGCGGTGGATCACCACCGGCTGGTGTTCCTGGTTATCGGAGCCGACGTACTTGAGCCCAAACCGCTGCGGCATCTGGTAGTCGAGCTGGATGGTGGCGCACTGCCACTTTCGTCCGATGGCGTCGGTCACGTCGAAGTCAATCTTCGGCCCGTAAAACGCGCCGTCGCCTTCGTCCACCCGATAGGCCGTGCCGGTGGACTGCAGGGCGCGTGTCAATTCGGCCTCAGCGTGGTCCCAAGTCGCCTTCTCGCCCAGAAACTCCGCGGGGCGCGTGGACAGCTTCACCTCGTACGACAGGCCGAAGTCGCCGTACACGCGCTGCACCAGACGCAGCAGCCGCTCTACTTCCTCGCCGATCTGCGACTCCATCACAAAACAATGCGCATCGTCCTGCGAGAACTGGCGCACGCGCGTGAGGCCGGCGAGCACACCGGACGCCTCGTTGCGGTGAAGGGGAGTTTGTTCATGCAGGCGGAGGGGAAGGTCGCGATACGACCGTGTCTCGCTGCCAAACACCAACATATGGCCCGGGCAGTTCATGGCTTTGACGCCCATCGCCGTGGCATCGGGCGGCCCCTTGACCTCCGACGCCGTTTCGCTCCGGCCTTCCACCAGAAACATGTTCTCGCGGTAGTGCTGCCAGTGGCCCGAGGTTTCCCAGAGCGCCTTGTTGAAGATCAGTGGCGTGTTCACTTCGCTATAGCCGGCCGGGAAGAGCACGTCGCGCATGTAGTTGGCCAGCGTGTTGTAGAGCGTGGTGCCTTTGCCCAGCCAGAACGCCGCGCCGGGCGCCCACGTGTGGAACATGAACAGGCCCAGGTCCTTGCCGAGGCGCCGATGGTCGCGTTTCTTGGCTTCTTCGAAACGCAGCAGGTGCTGCTTGAGGTCGTCTTCTTTGAAGAAGGCCGTGCCGTAGATGCGCTGCATCGGCGTGCCTTGCGCATCGCCCTTCCAGTACGCGTTTGAGGCGTTCAGCACCTTGAACGCCTTCAGCTTGCTGGTGCTGGGCACGTGCGGACCGAGACAGAAGTCCACAAAGGTCTCGCGGTCCTTGATGGTGTAGCAGGACACGTGCGACTGGCCTTCGGTTTTTTCCTGAATGAGCTGCACCTTGAGCGGCTCGCCACGCTTCGTGAAGAAATCGATGGCTTCGTTCCGATCCCACGATTGCCGTTCGTAAGGCAGGTCCTGGGCGGCCAGTTCCTTCATCCGTGCTTCGATGCGCTCGAGGTCTTCGGGCACAAACGGCCGGTCCACGACGAAGTCGTAGAAGAATCCCTCGTCGGTGGCGGGGCCGATGCCGCATTGCGCGTTCGGAAAGAGCTGTGTGACGGCGGCCGCCAACAGGTGCGCGGTGGAATGCCGGTACAAGGCCAGCGCGTCGGGGCCGTCGGGCGTGACGATGCGCAGCCGGGCATTGCCCGTCAGGGGGAAGCTGAGGTCCACCAGCGTGTCGTCGACATACGCGGCCAGCGCGCGGCGCACGACACCGCCCGGCAGCGTCTCTTTGGCAAAGTCCGCCACGGGTGTGCCGGCTGGCACACTACGTTCGGATCCGTCTGGCAGGGTAATGGTGACGTGAGACATGGGTTTAAAAAGGTTGGTAGGCACGGGCGGACTCGAACCGCCGACCTCCTGCATGTCAAGCAGGCGCTCTAACCAGCTGAGCTACGCGCCTAAGGCGAACAGACAGTATACCGCCTAATTCAGCAGGTCCTTGAGGGCTTTGCCTGCGGTAAAGCGCGCGACCTTACGCTTGGGAATCTTCACGGCCACGCCCGTCTGGGGGTTGCGGCCCATGCGGGCCTTGCGGGCGGAGGTCTTGAATGTGCCGAATCCAACGAGGGTGACCGATCCACCTTTCCTGAGGGCCTTGGCGACACCGTCAAGAAACGACTCCACGGCCGCCGCCGCACTCGATTTGGTCAACCCTGCGTCGTTCGCGATTTTCGCGATCAGATCCTGCTTGTTCATGCTTCCTCCGCCACGCGTTTATACGCTCGGCTTCCAATCACTGTCAAGGATGTGCAGGGCGCGATCACCGCGGCGTCTTGTTCGCACTCAGGCGTTCGATGGCCTTCGCGAGCATGTCGTCGGTGGTGGGCGGCACGGCGTCGAATGCCACACTCGGCGATTCCACCGCGACCGTCGGCCGGAGTCCTCGCTCGTGAATGGGTTCGGCGTCCACGGCCAGGTACCACGCATAGGTCATCCACAGGCCGCTGCCTTCAGACAGCGCCACCAGCCGCTGCGCGCCGGTAAGGCCTGCGGTGGGTTCGCCCACCAGATCCGCGCGCTGGTTGCCGTTGAGCGCCGCCGAAAACACTTCAGCCGCTCCGGCCGTGCCGTTGGAGACGAGCAATACCACCGGTAGCGTCACCCTGCCGTCGCCCGCCACGGCCGTGGTCTTCACCTGCGGCTGCGATCGCTCGGCGCGAATCGCCAGCGTGCCTGTCTTCACGAAGAGTCGCGCGGCGGCGATGCCCTCCTCGATGGGGCCATCCGCCGTGGACCGAAGGTCGATGACCAGGCCCGAAGCGCCGGCCTTCTGCAGGCCGTCGATCGCCGTCCCCAGTGCCGTGGCCGTGCCCTCGCTGAAGCTCGTCACCCGCACCACGGCCACGCCGGACGGCAACCTGGTGGTGGTGACGTTTGCCCCGGTCGGCACTTCGCGCACCAGTGTCACCACATGCGGGTCCACCGCATTGCCGCGCAGCACCGTCAGTTCAACTTTGGATCCCGGCGCGCCGCGCAACAGGCGGGCTCCGGTGAACGCCGACACCTCGCGCGTCGGTTTGTTGTCGATCCCGCGGATGTAGTCGTTAGTGCGCAAACCGGCCCGCGCGGCCGGCGATCCATCACGCACGCCAACCACGCGCAGATAGAACTGGCGCGAGACGACGAGCCCGACATCGCCTGCCGGCAGAGCGGCCTGGTTCTTCGCGAGGACGACTTCATCGGGTGTCAGGTACGCGCTCATGGGGTCGAGGCTGTCGGCGAGGCCACGCATCGCCCCGTCCATCACCTTGTCGGCATCGGGGGTTTCCACGTAGCTCGACATGATGAGCGACACCACGTCTTCAAACACGCGCAAATGCGGGAAGGCTTGCTCGTTTGCGTTCGGCGCGGTCCTGGGCGCGGCCTTGGCGCTCAGCAGACCGCCGATGGCGATCAACGCAACCAGGGGCGTCGAGACCAGAAACACGAGCCACCGTGACTTGGATGTCATGGAGTCAATAATACGACCTCTGAGGTCATTTTCACTTCCACAGTGCCCGGCCGTCGATTGCGGCTGGCGCCGCGACTCCGAAATGCTGCAGCACGGTCGGCGCGATGTCGATAATGTTGGCGCGCCCCTGACTGTTGACCGTGATCGGACGGCTGGAAATCAGCATGCCGGAGGTGGCCGCGAAGTCGTATCCGCCGTGGTCGCCCGACCACTTCCTCATGTTGGGGTACATGACGCCTTTCGGCGCCCCCCCCAGCGTTGTCTGCCAGGACACGCGATAGCCATCAGCCAGGCCCACCTGCAGGTCCGATGCGTTGTGCAGATATTCGCCTGCATACACGTCGTCTCGCTTGTAGACGTTGGTGACGATCGGGCCGCCCGTGTCGGGGTCCACGAGTGAGGCTCGCAGGCGCTTGCTGAGGTCGTCGGCGAGGGCCCGGTATTCCTCGCCCGTCGAGACAATGCCCTGGCCCTCCCGGCCGCGGAGGTTGAAATAGATTTGGCCCAGGCCCATGGCATAGGCGCGCGTGCGCGACCAGTCCACGTCTTCGAAGTACTGGCCGCCACCGCCGAACAAATCGGCCAGCGTCTTGTCGGCGGCTGTCGTCTGTCCCTTGAGTACCATGAAGCCCTGCTCAACGAGCCAGGTATTCAGGTTGACGGCTTTGCGCCACGAGTGGAAACCGTGATCCGAGACGATCATCAGCGTGGTGTCGGCGCCCGTCTGGTCCAGGACCTCGCCGATGAACTGATCCGCTCGCCGGTACACGCGCAGGATTTCATCACCGAACTCCGCAGCGCCCTCTGCGGTGTAGGAGGGATGCGTGGTGTCGCGGTGCCGCCACATCATGTGTTGCACCCGGTCCGTGGCCTCAATGACGCCGACGAGCAGGTCCCACGATCCGGAGGTGAGCCGATTGAGGATGACCTGCGCGCGGTCGTCGAACGCGCGATACAGGTCGTCCATGAACGTGGCTTCGGTCATGCGCTCTTCATCAAGCGGCATGGTGGATTCCGACCACCCGAGCGTGCGGAACGGCCCCAATGACTTGTAGAGATCGCGCGCCAGTCGCGCGGGGGATGACATCGGGAGCGGCGGTGCGTCCGGTTTCCAGTTCACAGGGGAGACATACACCTGCAAATCATCATCAGCCTTGCGCAGGTGCACCTGGGTCATGCCTTCCACGGACACAAAAAGATTGATCCGGAACTTCAGGTTGATCCACTTGCTCCATTCGCCGACTTTGAGTGTCATCTTCTGGCCGCCCAGCTCGATATCGGCTTCACCACGTCCCTTTGTCCAGGTGACGGTTAGAGGAAGCGTCACGTCCTGCGTCGCTTCAAGCTCGGCGATGGCGGTGCGGTCGGCGTCGGTGCGCTGTGGCTTCTCCCGCAGCGCCGCAAGCTGCACACGAACGATGGGATTGGGCGGGCCGAAGAACGTGGCGCGTGCGGTGTCGCCCTCAAAGGCCAGGCGCCTGACGATGCCGCCCATCTCCGAGTCGCCTTCTTCGAAACGGCTCACGTCGGTGCCGTAGTAGTGGTACGTGCCCATCGTGCCCCGAATGTCAGGCAGAGGGAGACCGGCCAGTAATTCACCATTCGGCACGTCTTCAGGTGGAAACGTGACGGGCACGGTGAGGATGCTGCTGCGCACACCCGCCTGGCCGGCCGTGACCCAGAACGATGTGCCGCCGCGCAGGGTGTGAATTTTCGGCCGCGACGTCGGAATCCAGTTCCACAAAAAGGTGGGTGCCGTGCGGGTGACCATCCCCAGGTCCGGCGTGTATTTCACCGCATCGCGCACGAGGAAGTCGTAGATGTTGTGCTTGCCTGGGTTGACGCCGGTCGCAAACGAGGCCCACGCCGTGGGCGACTCCGGCGACACCGTCGTCTCAAGGTCGTAGAGGCCACCGGACTTCATGACCTTGGCGAAGTTCGGCAACTGTCCCGCGGCCATGAACTCTCGCACGAGGTCGGGGTCCATGCCGTCGAAGCCGATGATCACGAGTTTCTTTCGACCCGTCTCTGGCGCCACCGCCGGTTGCCCGCACGACCACGTGAGCACGAGGAGAGCCGTGGCACCGACAAGAAGAAAGCGCTTGGTCACGTGGACCAGTATTGTAACTGGGGAACTTAGGAACTGGGGAATTGGGGAACTGGCGGGAGTGTAAGCTTTTCTCGTGCGGTACCTGGGCGTTGACTATGGGGCGAAGCGCATTGGGCTCGCGCTGTCTGACTACACGGCGACGTTGGCGCGGCCGTGGCAGATGGTCACGTCGGCTGCGGGGCCGCAACGGGCGGCGGTCGTGGTTGCAGATGTCGTCTCACGATTGCGCGGCTCCGACGACCCGGACCTTGACGGCATCGTCGTCGGCTTGCCGCGGCGGTTAAATGGCGAGGACACGGACCAGACGCCAGTGGTCAGGCAGTTCGTCACGGCACTGGCCGAACTGACCGGCATTCCCGTGGACACTCAGGACGAACGATTAACCAGCGTGGAGGCCGAGGCGCGGTTGGCCACGCGCGAGCGCGACTGGCGCAAGCGGAAGGCATTGATCGACGCCGAGTCGGCCTCAATTGTCCTGCAGGATTTTCTGGATGCTCGCGCACGGGCACACCCACCGGAGAAGAAGCACGCATGAAGAAGTTCCTCACGGGCGTTTTGCTCCTCATGCTCATTGCCGCCGGCGGAGGGTGGTGGGGGCAACAGTTGTTGCGAACGCCGTACAAGTCGTTTGCCGCACCAGAGATTTTTGTGGAGATCCCGGCCGGCACCGGCGTTGCCGCGATCGCCTCGCGCCTCTCCGATGCCGGCGTGGTGCCGCATCCGCTGATCTTCCGCGCGGCCGTACGCCTCGCGGGCGTGGACAAGCGGCTGCAGGCTGGTGAATACCGCTTTGCCGACGCTGCTACGCCTGGCGAAGTCGCCGATCGGCTGGCGCGCGGTGACGTCTACACCAGAGCCGTGACGTTTCGCGAAGGGCTGACGATCTGGGAGATGGCAGATGTCTTCGTCCAGGGTGGTCTTGGCACGAAGGAAGAGTTCCTGCGTGAGGCGCGCGACGTCTCGCGCATCGCCGCGATCGATCCCGAAGCCTCGTCGCTGGAAGGGTACCTGTTTCCCGATACGTACCAGCTCCCTCGGTCTGCCGGCGCCAAGGGCATCGTCGATGCGATGGTGGCTGGATTCCTGCAGGTGTTTGATGCCGACTTGAGGACGGCCGCAACTGCTCGGGGCCTCAGCGCGCGCGAAGTCGTGACGATCGCGTCTCTGGTAGAGAAGGAAACCGCGAGCGCACCGGAGCGGCCGATCGTTTCGGCGGTGTATCAGAATCGGCTGCGTATCGGCATGGGCCTGCAGTGCGACCCCACGGTCATTTACGCCCTGCAGCTGGCCGGGAGGTGGAACGGCAACCTGACGCGCGATAACCTGCGGATGGATTCGCCGTACAACACCTACCGCTATGCGGGCTTGCCGCCCGGGCCCATTGCCTCACCCGGTCGCGCGTCGCTTGAAGGCGCCGTCCGACCCGCCGAGGCGCCGTATCTCTACTTCGTGAGCCGCAACGACGGCACCCACGCCTTTGCCACCACGCTCGCTGAACACAATCGAAACGTTCAGCACTGGCAGATACGGTTTTTCCGGAATCGG
>JBKJQX010000160.1:0-2679 GCA_046594875.1 Vicinamibacterales bacterium | reverse complement strand
AACGCATCCTGGCGATGATGCCGGCCAGCAGGAGTAACTATCCCGGCCGCATGAATGCGAAGGACCGGACGTTTGAACAGTGGCAGAAGCGCACCGGTGAACTACCGCCCGACTTCTCCACGATGGTGTCGCAGCCGCTGCTGCCCAATCCCCTTCGCCTCCTCATGGACGGCCGCGACACGCCGATTCGCTCCGTGGCGGACTGGCAACGGGCACGCCCGTGGATCAAGGCGCAGTGCGAAAAATACATCACGGGCAGCATGCCTCCGCCGCCCACGAACATGCGCGCGGTAGTCTATTCCGAGTTCATGGAAGGGTCGGTCACCGTCAAGCGGGTCAGGCTCGAATTCGGCCCTGATCACAAGGGATGGCTGCACCTGCAGTTGCAGATTCCGCCGGGCCAGGGACCGTTCCCTGTTTTCCTGACCAACCATCCGCGCCGGCGTCCATGGGTCAACACCGCCGTGCGCCGCGGCTATGTGGGATGCATCTACTACGCCATCGATTCCTACTACGGCACGATCGACGACTCCGATGCGTGGGTCGATCTGTATCCCGAATATGACTTCGGCGCGATTGGCCGCTGGGCGTGGGGCGCCTCGCGGGCGGTCGATTATGTGACCACACTGCCGTTTGTGCGGAAGGAACAGATCGCCATTGGCGGCCATTCGCGCAACTCCAAGCAGGCCTTCCTGGCGGCCGCGTATGACGAGCGGATTGGCGCCGTCGTACCGTCGCGCGGCAACACGGGCGACATGGTGCCGTGGCGTTTTGCCAGCGAGATGTTCGACGCGGAGTCACTGGAAGTGATGACGCGTAGTAACCCGCATTGGTACCACCCGCGCCTGCGGTTCTTCGTGGGCCGCGAAGACACGCTTCCGGTGGATGGCAACCTGCTCGCCAGCCTCATCGCCCCGCGAGGATTGATGTACTCGCATGCCTCCCAGGAACACCAAGGCAATCCGCTCGGATTAGAGCAATCGTACCGCTCGGTCCAACGGGTATACGACTTGTACGGCAAGCGGGGCAACCTCGGCCTGTATCAGCAGCCAGGCGAGCATCCAAGCTCAGTGGAGGACGTCGAGACGTACTTCGATTTCTTCGACACGGTGTTCGGGCGAGAGCGTGCCGCGGTGCCGGAGATCTGGACGATTGGCTTTACCTGGAACGGATGGAAGACGACGACCGGCCATTCGATCGTGCCTGCCACATTCCCGGTGCGAGCATTGGGAGACTTCATGGACGGGGGCCTCGGCGCGCCGGTCAAATCCGCAGCCGACTGGCCAGCGGCCAAGGAGAAGATCCGCGAACGCATTCGATGGGCCCTGGGTGATGAGCCTCCGGGCCTGGGCCTGCCGGATGGCGCTGACAGCCGCGGCAACGCCCAGCAGAGTTCCGGGTGGCGCGGGGACCTGTTCAAGCGACCGTTCACCGAGTGGGAGTTCATGCGTTCACAGCGGGTGCAGTTCGGCGACGACCTGAGCGGCGACCTGTATTATCCAGACGCCATCAGGACCGGCACACCTCCTGCGATTCCGCAAGGAGTGAGGATTCCGCTGGTGATGTGGCACCACCCCTACAGCTATGCAATGGGCTATTCCCAGTACCAGTTGTGGGCCGGATTAATACAGGCGGGATTTGCGGTGTTCTGCTTCGACCACATTGGTTTCGGCATTCGCAACCAGCACGGGCTGAAATTCTACGAACGCTACGAACATTGGTCGCTGCTGGGCAAGATGGTGACCGATACTCGCGCCGCCCTGGATGAACTCCTCAAGACTCGGTGGATCGACCCCACGCGCGTTTACGCCACGGGGTATGCGCTGGGTGGTAAGGTTGCGCTGTATTCGGCCGCCCTGGACGACCGTATTGCGGGCGTATCCGTGCGTTGCGCGTTCTCACCTTTGCGCCTCTGCAAGACGCCTGACACGTCCGAAGGCATCCATCACTACTCCCACATCCATGGGCTCCTGCCGAAGCTCGGCTTCTTCACCGATCAGCCGTCGCGCCTCCCGGTGGATTACGACGAACTGATTGCCTCCCTCGCGCCGAGGCCTGTGCTGGTCGTTGCTCCGGAACTGGACCGCTATAACCCGGTGGAGCGCGTCAAGAAGAGCGTCGAGGCCTCGCGGCGCGCTTATGCGCTTCTTGGCGCTGAATCCGCGCTTGAAATCAACTCCGTCCTGGACTGGAACCGCTGGGCGAAGTTCGTGGTGCAGGAAGAGTGGATGCGGCGTGTGGCCGGCCTGCCGCCAGTTCAAGCAAAGTAGACCAGCCGGCAGACGCAGTCACAGTCAGGAGTATTTCATGCGACGAATGACAATAACCATTGGCACGGCGATGGTCGCCATGCTGACGGCCACCCTCCTCGCCCAGGCGCCCAACTTCGCGGGGAAGTGGACCCGGGATGCGGTAAAAACGGCCGCAGCCGCAGCCGCAGCCGGGCGTACTGGCGGCGCCGGGGGCGGTAACATGACCATCACACAGGACGCTCGACAACTGGTCATCACCCGCCTCGTGCAAGAAATGGAAGAGAAGGCCATTTACAACCTGGACGGCTCGGTAAGCCGGAACAAGCTGCTGGTCGGAGGGGGTTGGGCAGAAGTGACGTCAACAGCGACGTGGGACGGCGCCACGCTTGCGCTCTCCACGGCGCAAGCGACCGGAACTCAGCTGATC
>JBKJQX010000212.1:0-19344 GCA_046594875.1 Vicinamibacterales bacterium | reverse complement strand
TGTCCATCAGCGGCTGCGCGACGGGAGTCATGATTGACCCGCGGACCGGAACACGCATCGCGGGGGCAGATCCGCGACGCGACTGCTACGCGAGCGCTTATTAAGCAGTCCGTAGGTCCGTAGGTCCGTAGGTCCGTGAGTTCTCGGTGGGCGCTTCGCGCCTTCGTTGTTCCCTGACAAAGCCCGGCGCCGAACGGCGCCGCCCCACGAACCCACGGACCTGCGGACCCACGGACCTATGGACCCGAGATGGTCGCTTCGCTCGGCAACTCGCGCGGGACCAGTTCGGTGACCGCGCGTGCGTCACCAGCGAAACCGCACGCCGATCGAAGGCAGGCGCGGCAGCGAGAAATCACTCACGCGTGTGAGCGAGGGGCGATCCGAGTTCGGGTCGTACTCAAGGGTGGCTTTCAGTTGGCCGGCGTTCTTGCGATTGAGCAGATTGATGACTTCAAGATAGAAGAGCCAGCGACCCTGCTGCCAGTCAGGCGCGTACGCCAGCCGGACATCGACCCGCGCGAAGGCCGGAAGCCGTGCCGAGTTGAGCGAGTCGATGGAGCCGTAGTCCACAATCCACACAGGGCGCCCTCCGAGATCCCGCTGCGGAATGATCTCCGTCGTCTTGCCATCACCGTCGGCGTCCATCCCGTCTTCGATGCCTGCCACTCTCAATCCACGCGGGGCCGAATCCGGAAAGCCAGACTGTGCGCGAATTGTGGTGGCCACGGTCAGTCGTCTGGACAGTTGGTAGTTGGCAACCAGGCTCAAGGCGTAGGGGCGGTCATAGTCGGACCGGTACGTCCGGCCGTACGCCGTCGTCTCTGCGCGACCCACTTCGAACGACAACCACCCCGTCAGCCGTGTCGCCGCTGACGTGGGGCGCTTCACCACATAAACCTCCGCACCATAAGCACGTCCCTGGCCGGTATTGCCAGGAAGGCTGGTGACGATGGGCGCGGTGGGGATGCTGGAGGCGAACTCGGCCGGAAAATCGTAGGTGGCCACTCTGGTGGCGCGAGCCTCGTCGGTCTCCAACTGCCCGATGATGAGTTGGTCGAATCGCTTGTAATAGGCTTCGACGCGGGCGGTGGTGCCGTTTCCCAGGGTGCGTTCCAGGCCTCCAACCAGATGCCAGGCGCGCTCACTCGTCAGATTGAGGGCGTCTGCCGCGCTGAGGTCCACGAAGTAGTCGGACTGCAGCAACTTTTCATAGCCAGGACTTTGCGTGAAGAGCCCGCCGGACAGGCGGGCCTTCGTGCGAGGTCCCACGTCGAGTGTGACGGCCAGTCGAGGTGAGACGGTGGTTTCTCCGGCCAGCCCACTCCAGTCCACGCGCAGGCCGGGTTCGACCTTGAGGGTGCGTGCCAGCGTCCATCGATCGGTGACCCAGGCGCCCGCTCTGGTGTTCGACCTTGAGGAGTCGAGCACGGAGGGGAGGCCGGCGCCGCCCTGGATACTCGAGCCGTTGGGTTGGCTCACGTTCCGTGCACCAGGAATGCGCCACGACCATTCGGTGCGAAGCCGGTGGAACTCGAAGCCGGCATCGAGGACGTGGGACTGACTCCGGCGCACCGAGAGTTCGTTGCGCAGGGCCAGGTCGCGGATGACGAGGTTGCGTGTGAACAGGATCTTTGTCGGTGGCGTGTCGTTGGTGTCCGGGGCGTTCGACCGGGTGTCAGAGTCCCTGAAGTCGCCGTCGAAGTTCAGGTCTTCACCGTTGCGATACCAGGACATCGTCAGCCGGTTGGAGACCCGATCGCCAATCAACGCTGACCAGGTGGCGCCGCCAACCGCGTTGCGAACTTTGGATTTGAACGCCGCCCGCTCTCCCGTGCCATCGTCTGCATCAAACGTGGCGTCGGCGCCTTCGCGACTGGCAAGGCCGAAGAGCGTGAGGCGATGTCCGGTCATCGGTTCCCACGCGGCTCGCAACTGAACATCGGCGAAGCCCGGCAAGTCGGTTCCCGCGAGACGGTCAGCAATCAGGTCGTAGTAGGTGCGGCGACCCGTGACCAGGAACGACGCCTTCGAGAGTCCAGGCACTCGCCCCTCTGCGACGAGGTTGCCATCCGTAATCGTGAGGGCGGTTGAGCCGCCAACGGTCCGTCTCGTGTCGCCGTCACGGTTTTCCACGATGAGGATTGACGAAAGGCGATCACCGTACTTCGCACTGAATCCGCCTGCGGCCAGCTCGAAGTTCGCGATGGTCTCGGGGTTGAACGCGCTGGTCAGACCGAAGAGCCGGTAGGGATTGTGGATCTCGACACCATCCATGATGGTGAGATTCTGGTCGGGTCCGCCACCGCGCACGGCGACGCGGCTGTCGAATTCGTTGACGGCGGCGACGCCTGGAAGGGTCTGCAGTGTGCGAAAGATGTTCTCGCCCCCTCCGGCCACCCCACGCACGTCTGTTGGACGCACGTCGATAGACGACGGAGCGGCCCGCCCAAGCGCCGAGTTGGCCGTGACGACCACGGCCCCGGAGAAACCGGCCACTTTCATGGTGAGACGAACCGCGACCGTGGGCGTGGATGCGCTGACCTCGGCATCGGCCACGACCGGGGTGAATCCCTCTCGCTCGGCCAGAACCGTGTATAGGCCCAGGGGAAGGTTGTCGAAGACAACTCTCCCGTCAGCTCCCGTTGTGGCCACGCGCTCTTCGGTGGTGGTCACGCGCGTCAGCGTCACCCGGGCGTCGGGCAACGCGGCGCCCGTCTCATCCAGCACGGTTCCCGAGATGGCCCCGGCCGACTGGGCCGCGGCGATGCTGGAAACGGACAGACACAGAACGACGAGTGTGGTCTTCAACGCAAACGCCATGGCGTCCCCGCCAGGGCGGCGAGGCCAATATATTCGTATCATGAAAACATTATTTCATAATACGACAAACATATGCAATAGTCTGCAGATGCAGCGAGTGCTTATGGTTCTGGGTGTGGGCTGGGTGGTCGGGACGGGGATGGTGATGGCCTTGGGAGCCGGTGCGGTGGCCCCAGCCTCGTGGCCGCAATGGCGTGGGCCCAATCGGGACGGCATCGTCAGCGGCCCGGCGTGGCCGGCCACGCTCAGGGACACAGTCGATCGCCAGTGGTCCGTCCCGCTGGCGCCGAGTTATTCGGGTCCGGTGGCGTCCGCCGATACGGTGTTCGTCACCGAAACGCGCAACAAGGCCACCGAGGTGGTGACGGCCTTCGACCGTGCCACCGGCAAGGTGCGGTGGACGCGCGAGTGGTCGGGCACCATCAGCGTGCCGTTCTACGCCGCCTCGCGCGGCTCGTGGATTCGATCGACACCCGCGCTCCAAGGCGACACGCTCTATGTTGCGGGCATGCGCGACGTGCTCGTGGCCCTCGATGCGAAGACCGGGGCCGACCGCTGGCGTGTGGATTTTCCCTCCGTCCTCAAGTCTCCGGTTCCGGAGTTCGGGTTCATCTCATCGCCGCTCGTGGATGGCGGCGCGGTGTACGCGCAGGCGTCAAATGCCGTCGTCAAGCTCGACGCGAAGACGGGTGCCGTGCGTTGGCGCTCACTGGAAGCCGGAGGCTCGGTCATGGAAAGCGGGGCGTTTTCGTCACCGGTGATCGCCACGCTCTCCGGTGTCCGCCAGCTCATCGTCCAGTCCCGTGAACGCCTGGCCGGGCTCGACCTGACGACTGGCGCCTTGCTCTGGTCGCAGCCGGTGCCGTCGTTTCGTGGCATGAATATCCTCACGCCGGTGGTGCAGGGCGACACGATCTTCACCTCGAGTTACCAGAACGCCTCGTGGCTCTATCGTGTCTCGCGCGAGGGCAGCGCCTGGGCGGTCCGGCAAGTGTGGACGATGAATGCTCAGGGGTACATGTCGACGCCCGTGGTGATCGACGGCTACGCGTACATGCACCTGGCCAACCAGCGGTTCGCGTGCGTGGACCTGCGCACCGGCGAGCGCAAGTGGACGACCACGCCGTTCGGCAAGTACTGGAGCCTTGTCGCGCAGGGGGATCGACTGCTGGCGCTCGACGAGACCGGGCAACTGCGCCTCATTCGCGCGAATCCCGAGCGTTTCGAACTGATCGATGAACTGACCGTCGGCGAAGGCGAAGCCTGGGCGCATGTTGCGCTGGCCGGCCCGGATCTGTACGTGCGTGATGGCGCGGGACTGACGGCGTACCGCTGGGGCACGCACTAAAGCGGTTTCGACTTCCGTGTGGCGGCACGTAGCTTTCACGCGTGCCAGCCGAGGGGCGCCTCATGAGGCGTGCCGGCCCAGCCAGAAGCGCCGCCAGTCGCTGTCGCTGCGATAGAGCGCGATGAACGCGTAGAGACTGCCGGCGAAGAAGCCGAGCGTCATCATCGCGATCGTCCACAGGCCCGCGACGAGCCACGACTGCTCGCGATAGATGATCCAGCACGAGAACAGCACGAAGCCCGTGTACAGATCGACCAGCGAGACGATGCCCCATGGCATGGCCGCAAGCTGGCGACCTTCGCCGAAGAAGTCGCCAGTCCCGAAACCATAAAAGAGCGCGGCCGACATCACCACCACGCCGAGCAGGGTAACGGCTTTTGCGAGGATCATGAAATGAGAATAGCGGCGATGTGCCGTGGCGACAACTGCCCGGTCACCGCCGCGTCAGTGCCGCCTCGGTCATCATTTTGTGCTGAAGATCGCCTTGGGGATTTTCACGTGCACCCCAAGATTCGGCCGGTCGACCAGTTGCGTGATGGCCACATGGCCGGCGATGCTCACCAGTTGGTACGCCTGATGTTTCGTCAGACCTTTGTTGGACGCGAGAAAGTCCACCATCTCCTGAATGGCGAGCGTGGTGGCCACGGTCAGGTCGGGGTCGGTGGCCATCGCAATGTAGTCGGTCGCGGTCTCCGCGCGCGGCCACGTCAGGCGCATGTCCTTGCGCACGGTCAGTTGCAGCTTTCCGCGTAGCGACGTCTCGATCGCGGTCTGGTCCACTTCGCCATCACCCTGTGCCGCGTGGCCGTCGCCGACTTCAAACAAGGCGCCCGGCACAAACACAGGAATGAAGAGCGTCGATCCAGCCACCAGCTCACGGTTGTCGAGGTTGCCGGCGTGCCGGCTCGGCGGATTGCTGCTGACGCGGCCCACCTCTGGCGCCGGGGCCACACCCATGCTTCCGAAAAACGGCTTGAGCGGAATCACGATCCCCGGCAGGAACTCGGCGGTCATGGTTTTGCGGTCCAGTTCGATGATCTTTGTGCCTTGCGCGCGGTCGCAGTTGGCCGGGATGAAGCCGCTGCATCCGTTGTAACCGTAGTCGATGGGCAGATCGATCGACAGCACCTTCACCTCGAGCACATCACCGGGTTCGGCGCCTTCGACGTAGACGGGCCCTGTCAGGATGTGCCCGCCCGGTCCCCGCCGATCGCCGGTCACGCCGGCCACGATCGCCTTGAGCGACTCCTGGATCTTCTCAGCAGGCACGCCCGCTCGCGTGAGGCCGTTCGGCGTGTTTGTCAGCAGCGTATCGACGTCGATGATGTCGCCCGACGCGATCCGCAACACCGGCTTCGCCTCCGACCAGTAGTACCCATACGCCACCGTCTCAGGCGTCGCCTCAAGCCGATGCGTCTTCGGCGCCTGCGCCGGCACACCAATCGTCATGACGGCCACAAGGCCAATCGAAAGTGCCACTCGAAGCATCATCATTCCTCCGGACTCTGGACCCTGGACCCTGGACCCTGGACCCTGGACCCTGGACTCACTTCCCGCGGTATTGGTAGAGCCCCTCTTTGAGCATCTTCAGCACTTCGTCAATCGCGGCCTTCAATTCGCGATCGAACCCGGCCAGTTCGTCCTCGGGCGTGTTCTCGGCAAACACGTCTGGCGCCACGCCGTAGTTCTCGAGGTTGATGCCCCAGTTGTTCGGCCGCTCCGGGTCGTAGGTGACGACGAGGGAGCCGGGCGTGCGGATGGCGCCGCCGTTGATGAGCGCGTAGGAGCCTGTGGCGATGACGGCGGCCGCAGTCGGGTTGCCCACCACGCGTCCCAGGCCGAGTTGCTTGAACGCCATTGGCGTCACTTCGGAGTCGGACCCCGACCTGGCGTTGACCATCATGACCTTCGGCCCCGCGATGGCCTGACGCGGTCGCCGGCCCCATTCGGGCGCGCCCCAGCGGCTGTTCCAATATTCGTAGGGCCGGCGCTCGAGGATGTCGATGATTTCCTGGTCGGTGTTGCCGCCGCCATTGAAGCGGATGTCCACGATGATGCCCTTCTTGTTCCAGAACTGATTGATCTCGTTCTGAAACTTGACCAGCGACGGCTGGTTCATCGACTGGATGTGCACGTAGGCAATCTCGCCGTTGGTGGCCTTGTCCACCACCTCGCGGTTGTGGGCGACCCACGCGTCGTATTTGATCGCGTTGAGCGAGGCCACGGATCTGATTCGGGCCTCGCGGGTGTCGGCCCCTGCGGCGGTGGAGGCCACCGTCAGGTCCACGTACTCGTTGAGCGGGCTGTTGAGCAGGGGCCAGTAGTTCTCACCCGCCTTCACCTGCACCCCGTCAATGGCCAACACGTAGTCGCCTACCTTGAGATTCAGCCACTCCTTGTCGGCCGGGCCGTCGTTGTAGACGTGTGTGATCTTGTGACGGCCGGAGTCGGGCACCATTTCGAATCCGAGATATCGCGTCTGGTACTCGTTCGGCTGCGGATCGCTGCCCGGTCCACTGACGCCGGTGTGCGACGCGTTCAGTTCGCCGATCATCTCGTTGGCCAGGTCGTAGACGTCTTCGTTGGCGCCCACATATTTCAGCAGCGGTTCGTATTTCGCCCGCAGGGCGTTCCAGTCCTTGCCGTGCATCTTCTCGTCGTAGAAGCGGTACTTCATGACGCGCCACGATTCATCCAGAATCTGCGCCCATTCCTGCCGTTGATCGACGCGCACGTTGACCGTAAACGTCACGCGGGTCCGCCGGCGCTGGCCCGCCATCTCCATGCCGAACAGTTCGTTATTCTCGATAAAAAACACCTTGCGTCGATCGGCCGTCGGCACAAGGCCGGCAAATGCGCCGGCGACCAGGCGCTGCCGGTCGCGGCCATCAATGGCCACCGAGAACAGCGCGGGGCCCTGATCGTCGCGCGACCTGAAGTACACCGTGCGCCCATCTGGGGAGAGGAAGAAACCGAGCACGGGATTCGCGCCTGACGTGATGGCGACGGCGCGCCGATCGATGCGTGCGACGTCTGGCCGCGTGAGGGCGGCCGGCGGCGCATTCGCACCCGGGCCTCCTCCTCGTCCTCCGCCAGCCTGCGCGCCGCCCGTCGAGGCCGCGGCCTTTCTGATCCGTTCCTTGACCATGGGGTCATTCGGATCTTCGGTGAGGCGGGCGAGTGGAACCATGAAGATCTGATTCACGCCGTCAACGCGGTTGCTCATGAACACCACGCTCTTGCCGTCGGGCGTGATGACGGCCTGCCCTTCGTTCCAGGGGTTCTGCGTGACGTTGTGCTCTACTTTCGTTGCGACTTCCATCAGGAAGACATCCGCGTTCTGATCGCGATCGCGCTTGGTGTAGACGAGCCAGTTGCCGTCGGGAGACCATCCGGTCACGGTGTAGCCGCCCGCCAGGTTGTAGCCGAGTTCCGTGGTCGCGCCACTCTCAACAGTCGTCACGAACAGCCTGTTGTTGCCCACCCACGCCAGGCGCGTGGAGTCGGGAGAGAATCCCGAGATGACCTTGAACGACGGGTGCGTCGTCAACTTCCGGCTGGTGCCCGAGTCACGATCGTGCATCCAGATTTCTTCTTCTTTCGATTCATCTGAGGTGTAGGCGAGCCACCTGCCGTTGGGCGAGAACTCCTGATTGCGCTGGCGCCACGAATTGCTCGTGACCTGTCGCTTCTCGCCGAACTCGGCGTCGGTCGGGACGATGAAGATCTCGCCCCGGGTGTCGACCGCGGCGTAGTCACCGTCTGCTGTGATGGCGAAGCCGTCGGGCCGGTTCTGGTTTTCTACCGTCCGCGTCAGGTTGGTCTTCGGATCGAAGGCCAGGTCGATCGTCACGCGCGTGGGCGTGGCCTGGCCCACCTTCAGCGTCCATACTTCGAATTCGTTCTCATAGGCGATGGTGGTTCCGTCAGGACTCATCGACGGAAACTGCACCCCATCGTCACTATGGCGGGTCACCTGTTGCGGGGCGCCGCCGGTGGAGGTGATGCGCCAGATGTTGAAGTGTCCACTGCGCTCAGAGGCGAAGTAGATCTGGCCGTCGCGGCCCCACATTGGGTACACGTCCTGCGTGAAGTCCTTGTAGTCGCGCAGGTCGGTGTCGGTCAGGCGCGTAATCTTCTGTGTCTTCGTGTCCTGCAGCCAGATGTCGTCGGTGCGGTTGCCGCGGTAGCCCTTGCGCCAGTACGTGGCGCCCATCCGGTTGAACGCGAGCGTTGAGCCATCCTGCTTCAGCATGCCCTGGACGCCGCCGTCGATGGGCATCGGCGTGGGCAGGCTGCCATCGATCGGTACGATGTAGATCGGGCTGCGCCAGGGGCTGACGGCGCGGCTGGTGGCAAACATGATGCCCTTGCCGTCGGGGGTCCAGTTCAGGACCGTGTCCGGCGTGGTGGCGAACGTCAGTTGTTTCGGCTCACCTCCGGCGGCGGGGATGATGAAGACGTCGTTGTTGCCGTACCGGTCCGACGAAAATGCCACCCACCTGCCATCGGGCGAGAGGCGCGGAAAGACGTCGCGCGCGACGTGGGCCGTGAGTCGAGTGGCGTTGGAGCCGTTCTCATTCGCGATCCAGATGTCGCCGTGGTAACTGAAAACCAGCTTGCCCTGGCTCACATGGGGATAACGGGCGAATTTGATGGGTTCGGCGGCGCTGATGGCTGGCCATCCCAACGCGAGGGCCAGGGCCAGGGCCAGAATGGTTCGTCGAGACATGGTCGATGCTCCAGGAAAAAACGAATGACGCGGGTACGCCCGCCGACTGTATACCAGTCTTCGCCTCGGCTGGGCCGGTGGTATAACTGGCGGTCATGACCTCAACTCGACGACTGGTGGCTGGTGCGGTGATGTGTGGCGTGGGCGCCTGGGCGGCGGTGGGCATTGCGTCTGGTCAGGGCCGAGGCGGCCAGTTTCCTGGCGGCACGAACCCCGATGGCTCGTTGCGGCCCACCGCGCCGGTCAGAAGCCTCTTCACGCAGGAGGCCTACACCGAGTACGAAATTCTGGCGCCCGGGAGCGAGTCGTTCCGCATCCGGTTCCTGCCCGAGAACAATCGCGCCGGCGCCACGGAGATTGTCAACGCCACGCGCGGAGGCAGCGAAGGGTCGGGTATTGAGGTCTACGACCCCCGCACGGGCAATCCCATCAAGTTCACGTACGAAGTTGGCGCCACGCCGGACGAACACGCCATTCATGCGCCGCTGCCGTTCCCGGTGCCTGAGGGCGGCATCGGCCGCGTCTTGATCTTCAAGACCTACAAGGACCCGCGCACCTACATGATGAACGGCGAGGACATTGTCTGGGTCCGCAGCCTGAGCGGCTACCGGCTCGGCGTGCTGCTGCCCAAGGGCTTTGCGTTCCTGTCATCAAATGTCGCGGCGCAAGTCTCAACCACCTCGAGTGGACAACTGCGCCTGGCCTTTGCGAACCCCAGCGGCCAGAGCAACCCCGTCACCATTCATGCACGCCGAACGGCGGCGACGTTCACGCCGACGCCGTACATCGACATGTTCTTCGACGACATGAAGACGTTGTACGACCTTGGTGATCCTGCCGCGGGCACGTTCAGCGTGCAGCAGACGTACAGCGACTATCGCAAGGGTGGGATGGCACGGCTGGATAGTCTGTCGTATCTGGCACTGAAGGACTTGAAGGTCATCGACCTTGATACGGCGAAGGTCCTGGCCACACTGCGCCGGGGCGACGTGACGGAAGCTGCGCTGGATGTGCCGATTACCAAGGAACATCAGAGCGCGCACCTGCGCCTGACGGGGACCATTGCGGACGGCAGCTACAAACTGGACGCGGGCGACCTCGTGCTGACCCGGACCATGCGAGGGCTGCGCAACACCGTGCTGTTGCCGGCCGGCTGGGAAGTGTCGGCCGTATCGCAGTCGGGCACGCTTGGCCGCACGGCGGATGGCCGTGCGTTCGTCGCCCTGATCAACCTGAACGGCGAGAACTCCTACACCGTGACCGTCCGCGCCCGAAAGCCGTAGCTAACGTGCGCGCTTGAACGTCATCGTGCCGAAGGGCGCGACGACGCCGTTCACCGCCACAGGGAATCCCAGCAGGCGATGGATAAGTTCGACCGGTGATGTTCTCTGGTCGTCAGACTCGAAGCTGACGCCACTGTCTGTTCCCGCATCCCAGGGATAGAGCGTGACCACGGTTTCGTCCGCCCACTGGCCGCTCACGAGCAGGGGCATGGCGGTCACGCCGACGAACCAGTCCGGGCTCGGCGCCACCATCGTGACAAGCGTGACCAACGGGAAGTTGACGCCGATCTCGAATTCGAGCGACACCACGCCGGGCGAGTCGCTGAGGTCCGCGCCGGAGAGCAGGAACTGCGCATCGCCGGCGGCGATGGCCGCCATCACTTCGGCATCCAGCGGCGACTTGCGCCCGCGTTCGGCCATGGCCTGAATGCCGGCGCTGGCGAGCTGCCCGTCCTGCCAGAACACCACGCGTGAACTGTGGGTGCCGCCAATCAAACCCGAATAGTGAGCGTTGTCCGGCCAGTCCGTGGGATGGGTTTGCTGGCTCCACGTGGAGTTGAAGGTGACGACATATCGCGCGACCGGATCAGGCGTGGGCGTTGGTACGGGAGTGGGTGGCACCGGCGCCGGAGACTCAGTGAGTGGCGACATCGGCGTTGGTGCTGTCGGAGGCGCCGTGGTGGTGCAACCGACGGCGAGAAGGGCGAGGCCGGCCAACAAGGTCAGGCGTGTAGTCATGATCAAGCTCCCTTCCATGACTTCGCCCGATTCCCCCATTGGGTTACTCAGGACCCTGGACTCTGGACCCGCCAGCCGCCGCAAGTAACTTGGCGCCGGGCGGGCGCGTAGTACCCTATGCCGGCACCGTGACCCAAGAGCAGGAGAAGCAGTCGGCGCACTTGATGCAGCTCGGCCAGGCCGGCGATCAGCTGGCGTATGCGCGGCTGCTCGAAATGCTGACGTCGGTGACGCGCCAGTTCGCGCGCAGCCGGTCGGGTGATGTGCCGTGGGTGGAGGATGTCGTGCAGGAAACGCTGATCAGCATTCATCGGGCGCGGCATACTTACGACCCGGCCCGGCCGTTTGCACCCTGGTTCTACGCCATTGCGGCGCATCGTGTGGTGGATGTCTATCGGCGCGAACGCCGCGTGTCGACTCGCGAGCAGGCGGGCGACGAATTGCCGGAGCCGTTGTCGAGGCCGGCGGTGGAGCGGGCGACGAGTGTGGACATGGATCTGGTGCGTGCCGCGCTTGCTTCACTGCCGGCGAGGCAGCGGGAGATTGTGGAAGGCCTCAAGCTGCGTGATGAATCGGTGCGCGACCTGGCCGGCCGGCTCGACATGTCTGAGTCGGCGGTCAAGGTCGCCGCGCATCGCGGCTATCAGGCTCTCAGGAAGCTGCTGGGAGTGAGGCCCTCATGAGTCACGAGCAGCTGATTGTCGCCCTGGCGTCTGATGCCACGCCGATCACGCCGCTCCCGGCGCCGCGTGTGCGGATGGCCCGGTGGGTGATGTGTGCCCTGGTGTTTGTGGGCGCGGGTCTGCTTTGGCGCGGAGTAAGGGCGAACTGGGGAGCCGCATTTTCGGACCCGACGTTTGTCGTCAGCAATATCCTGTTGCTGGGTGTCGCATTGCTGGCCGCATGGACGGCACTGGTTCTGGCCGTGCCTGGGGCGCTGCGGTCATCGGTGGCCAAATGGCTGCCACTCGCCGGGCTCGGCGGCTGGGGTGCGATCCTGATTCAGCAGGTCGCGTCGGCGGCCAGCCCCGGTGCGGCGCTGATGGCGGAACCCATTGTGACCGGCTGTATGTGGAAGACGTTCGGTATTGCCGCCGGCCCCGCGTTCCTCATCATCCTGATGGCGTACCGCGCGGCGCCACTCGACTGGCGATGGACGGGGAGCCTCGCCGCCCTGTCAGCGTTGGCCTTGGGCGCCATCGGCACGGAGTTCATGTGCCCGATCACGGGCTACGCGCATCTTTTCAATTGGCATTTCCTGCCAGTGGCCGCCATGACGCTTGCCGCGTTTGTGGCCGGCGCCGTCCTGACACGCGCGCGGCGTGGTCAGGCCCCGCTGTAAATGAGTGGCGTACCTGCGCGCTGATCGTAGTCCCGTCTGCAAGGGGCCTCAAGCGGTCTGTGACGAGCGGCGCCGACCCTGGCGCTTGCCGCCTCGTAGGTGCTCGCTTCTGCGACCCCGGCCCCCACTTCAAGACTCGGAGGTTCGCTCACCCGTGTCGTGTCGCGCCCGAGGGAGGAGCCTCACGCCATTCCCGCCGGGTCAGTTCGAACTGTCGGTCCATGTGCTCGCGCAGGCCCGCATCGCTCTCAAACGGTACCCGCGCGTCAGACCGTGCAGCCTCTTGCAGGACGCCCAGCCTGTGAATGTCCGCGGCCATCACGTCCATCCCCTGGCGCACCTCGGTCACACTGACTTCGAGGCCTGTCACCTTGACAGTCAGCACCCCCATGTTGGTTTGCAGCGCACCCATGTCGGTCTGCAGGGCCTCGACCTGGGTCTTCAGCACCGCCACATTGGTCTTCAGCACGGCCACGTCGGTCTTGAGCACGGCCACGTCGGTTTTGAGCACCGAAACGTCGGTGACCAGGCCGTCGAGCTTGGCTTCTATTCTTATCAGTCGGTCTTCACTCATCGAAACCTCCGACCGCGTTCCAGAGCAAGGTCCGTTCCCGCCGAAAACACTGGAGGAGTGCGCAAGAAGTGGCATTTCCTGCGATCCTGAGCGCCACTCGGTGTTGCAGTTTCTGCGCGGACCCGGACACCCTGCCGGACGACGACGATACCATCGTCGTAGCGGAAGACAAGTGAGAAGATGATGCCATGTTGATCTCTGTGATTTCCGTGGTGGTGGTGTCGTGGCTATCGGTGTCGCCGGCAGTGCAAGCTCCGGCGCCGCGACTCGTGTCTGCCACCTGGCTCGCCGAGCATCTGAACGATGCCGACCTTGTGTTGTTGCATGTAGGCACCGTGCGCGACTACCCGACCCACATTCCAGGCGCGCGTCTGATCACCTTGGCGGACGTGTCGGTATCGGATGCGGGCGCCACCGGGCTCACGCTGCAGATGTTGCCGGCCGATCAGCTGAAGGCGAAGATCGAATCCCTCGGCGTATCTGACTCTTCCCGCATCGTGCTGTATCCAGCGACCAACTCCATTCAGTCGAGCACCCGCGTGATGCTCACCCTGGACTATGCGGGCTTGGGCGCCCGGGCGTCGTTGCTCGATGGGGGATTGACCGGATGGGTGGCCGCGGGACGGCCAACGTCCGACGTGACGCCGCCGGCGAGGCAGGGGAGCTTGAAACCGCTCGGCCTCCAGCCACTGGTGGTGGACGGGGCCTTTGTGCGCGAGCATCTCACCAGCCCAGGCTTCAAGATTGTGGACGCGCGAGCGAAGACGCTGTACGACGGGGTGACCACCGGCGGCAGCGCGGAGCGCCCACACAAGACCGGACACATCGAAGCGGCCGTGAACGTGCCGTTCAGCGAGATCACGAATGGCGCGTCGCAGTTCAAGACCGTGGACGAACTGCGCGCCCTGTTCGCCGCGGCGGGCGTCAAGCCCGGTGACACCGTGGTGGCGTACTGCCACATCGGCCAACAGGCCACCGCCACCATCTTCGGTGCACGGCTGCTCGGATTCCCGGTGCTGCTCTATGACGGGTCGTTCGAAGAATGGTCGCGGTTACCGGATGCGCCGGTCACAAATCCGTCAGTGAAGATCAAATAGCATTCCGCGTGCCCATGACAGCCCCACGTATTTCTTCATGGAACTTCATGGAGCTTCATGGTGAAAGAACTATCGTCGGGAAATCAGGGAGTCCTGGCGAATCGACAGATGCTTTTCGCGGCGGCCGGCTTGTTCACGGCCGACTCGCCCTTCGCGTATGACGGAGGGCAGCAGGCACGGCATGCACCACATCCACGCATGCACTTCGAGACCGGCGCGCGCCGCGATTGGGATCGCCCGTTCCAGCCACGGGCCACGCACGGGCAGTCGTGTGCTGCCCCAGAGCGCGCTGGATCCGTTGTAGACCTCGGGGATGATGCCGGTGAAGCCCGCTGATTTCAGCTGGTCACACTGCCGCGCCCACTCATCGTCTGACCGCGTGAGCGATGGCCGCATCCAGACGTAGTGCTTCTTCGCCTGCGCAAGGCCCTCGAACGGCACCGCCATCGCCGCAAGCCCGGTGGCTTTCAGGAACTCCCGTCTCTCCATTCGACCACTCCCCGGACCCACCTGCGCGCTCTGCGCTACGGCGGGCAAGCTCTGGACTCTGGACTCTGGACTCTGGACCCTGGACCCTGGACTCGCTAGTCGCGCAGAGCGGCGACCGGATCGATGCGCGTAGCGCGGAGCGCAGGCAGCATCGCGGCGAGCAGACCGATGGCCAGCGTGGACAATCCGGCAACCACATACGTTTGCGCGTCCAGTGTGGCTACGCCAAACAGCAGACTCTCGATGGACTTGCCCAGAAGAGCCGCGCCGGTGAGGCCGAGCACCACACCCACCAGCACCACTTTTGCGGCGCCGAACACCACCATCTGGAACGTGCCGCCGGCATCGGCGCCCAGCGCCATGCGAATGCCAATCTCTGTGGTGCGCCTCGCCACAGCGTAGGTCACCACGCCATAGACGCCCAGCGCCGCCAGCAGAGCCGCGCACAACGCCAAACCGGCCAGCAACGTCATGTTGAAGCGCGGCTGAGCCACCGAGGCCGAGACCCGATCTTCGATCGTCGTGATCTTCGCGATGGGCAGCGCCGAGTCAATCTGCATCATTTGCGCTCGAATGGCCTTAGCCACCGCGTCCGCTGGTTGGGTGGTCGCCACCACCACCTGCATTTCACTCAGCGCAAATTGGAAGTACGGGACAAAGACTTCGGGCTCGGCCGAAGAGGCGAGTCCGTCGTGTTTGATGTCGGTCACCACACCGACGATGCGCAGGTCGCCGGCCATCGGGATGCGCACCAGCTTGTCGAGCGGGCTCACACCCTGGAAGTAACGCTTCGCGACCAATTCGTTGACGATGGCGACTTTGGCGCCATTTTCGCGTCCATCGAAGTCGTCAAACGCTCGTCCATCGACCATTTTGATACCCATCGCCTCGAAGTAGCCGGACATGACCGCCCGGTACCGCGCGCGGGGCCGCTCGGACGGCGAGGCCTCTGCCAGGCCGTCGATGGTGAACGGCAGCTCGAACTGGACGCCGAGCGGGCTCATCGGCAGTGCGGAAACGGCCGACGCGCTTTTCACACCCGGCATCACTTTCACACGTGACACCAGGTCGTCGAAGAACTGCTTCTTGGTGGCCGACGGGCCGTAACGTGATGCGGGCAGCACGATGTGTGCCGCGACGATGCCTGAGGTGCGGTAGCCCGGATCGACCGAAGTCAGTTGGACGAAGCTGCGAATCAGCAGGCCGGCGCCCACGAGCAGCATCAGCGCGAGCGCCACTTCGGCAGCCACCATCGCGTCTGACAACCGCCGCGCCGATCGGCTGGTTGAGGCGCCGCGGCCCGAATCCTGGAACACCTCCACCAGATGCGGCCGCATGGCGCGCCAGGCGGGAAAGAGGCCGAAGATCAGTGCAGCCACGATGGATGTGATCGCCGTGAAGGCCAACACCGACCAGTCGAGGCCGATGTTGTCGGCGCGCGGCACGTTGGCGGGAATGAGAGGGCGCAGTGCGCCGATACCCCACCAGGCGAGCAGGAGGCCGGCCAGGCCACCGAGGCCGGCGAGTGAGCCGCTTTCGACGAGCGAACGCCTCAGGAGCGCCCATTGGCTGGCCCCAATCGCCGCGCGCACCGCAAATTCCTTGGCGGTCTTCGACGAACGCGCGAGCAGCAGGTTGGCAATGTTCACGCAGGCGATCACGAGCACAAGGACCACCGCGCCGAACAGCACCCACAGTGTGTTGCCGATGTCGCCCACCACTTGTTCATGCGCGGGGACCAACGTGACGCCCCAGCCGGCACTGGACTCGGGGTTGTCTTTCGCGATGGTCGCGGCGATCCGATCCATGTCCGCCTGCGCTTGTTCGATGGTGGCGCCGGGCTTGAGGCGGCCGATCGAGTTGTACGTGCGGTGCGGGCGCGAGGCGAGTGCGGTCGGATTAATGGTGAGAGGTGCCCAGAGTTCCACCTCCGCATCGCCCGCGGGAAACTGGAAACCGCGCGGCATCACGCCGACGATTTCGTAGCTGGCGTCATCCAGATTCAGCGTGCGACCAAGTACCGACAGGTCCTGGCCGAAGCGTTTGGTCCACGCCGCATGGCTCAGCACCACCGTTTTCGCCGAGCCCGGCTGTTCTTCGTTTGGCGTGAACACCCGGCCGATGACCGGTGTGGCGCCGAGCACGTTGAACATGATTGGGGAGACGTCCACCGTGGTGATGCGCTCGGCATCGTGATCGGTCTTGAGTGTGAAGCCCTTGTAGCGCCACACGGCCAGGCTCTCGAAGGTGGTGGTCTGGTTACGCCAATCGAGGTACGTGGCCGACGACACCTGCGCGCGGTCCTGCGCCAGCGTCTGGTTGTTTTCCCATGCCACCACCAGCCGGTCGGGTGCCGCGTAGTCCAGAGGGCGCAGCAACACCCCGTTGAGCACGCTGAAAATTGTGGAGTTCACGCCGATGGCCAGGCCCAGCGTGAGGACCACCACGGCGGCAAAGCCCTTGTTGGCCCTGAGGAACCGCCACGCTTCGTTCAGATCATGCTTCATGCGCCGACGGTATCACACGGCAGTGGTGCCGATTCTCGTGTAGAGCGGCCACCGGATGAGAGCTGGTGTCGACGCGTCGGGCCACTCCCGGGTGAGTTCGGCCGCGAAGTCCAGCATCGGGTCCACCCCTTCCGCTTGTCGGCACCGGGCGACTGCAGACCACGTGCCGACGTAACCCAGCAGGTCGGCGCGCGTCCAGTTGGCGGTCATCGCAAACGCCGGCGAGGGAACAGGCGTGAAGGGAAACGGCAGCGAACGGTAACGGTCGTCCACCAGTTCACGTCCCGGTGGCCAGTGGCGCCCGAGCCGGTCGTACTGGAAACGCCGAATGGCCTCATCAACATCGGCGCGCCCGGTCTGCGCCAGCACATAACACCACACCGCGATGATGCCGCCTGGTTTCAGCACGCGTTGGCTCTCGGCATAAAACGTCGGCAAGTCGAACCAGTGTGCGGCTTGCGCCACGGTGACGAGGGCGCACGAGTGGTCGGCAAGGCCGCTCGCGTCGGCGGGCGCGACACGATAGTCGATTCGTTCGTGAGGAGCGGCTTCGCCAATCTGCCCGGCGCTCGCATCCGTGGCAACCACCCGATCGAAATGCCGCGCCAGCATCGTTGCCGCCTGTCCCGATCCGGTGGCGCAGTCCCACACCAACCCACGCGCCGGGGCCACCGAGGCCAGGAACGCGCCAAGCGCATCCGGGTACGACGGGCGGAACGCGCCGTATGCGCCAGCCTGCGCGGAAAAATGATCGGCAAAGGCCACGGGGCCATTGTGTCCTGCCTGACTTGGCGAAGGGGGCGGAATGTTCCTATGATGAACGGATGAAAATCACACTCTCAACGAAAGGCCAGTGCACGATACCGGCTTTGTCCGAGGGGATCTAACGCGCCATGCGGGCGATTGCCGCGGTCCTATTGTTCGGCGGTCTTGTCGCCGCGGGGGCACCGCTTCGCGCGGACGATCCGGTGCAGAGCCGGTGGCGTAGTGACGATGTGCGCATTGACGGAGTGATGACCGACTGGACGGACCTGACATTCGTCTCGAAGGAAGTGGCCCTGGGCGTGGCCAACGATCGCGAACATCTCTATTTTGTGGTCGTCACCAGCAATCCGGCGGTGACCACCCAGATCATCCGCGCGGGACTTTCGGTGTACTTGGATCCGAAGGGGAAGAGGGGGCAGGCCTTCGGCGTTCGCATTCCTCCGGTGGGCTCGCGCCTGGCGCCCGGTACTCCGGCGCCCAGGCTCGATGAGCCCCCGCTGCTGAGTTACTTCGACATTCTTGGACCCGGTCGCGACGACCAGCAACGTGTGATGGTGGAAGAGTCGTCCGGTGTGGCGCTCAGGATTGGCAGTCACGACGGTGCGTTCTTCATGGAGGTGCAGGTGCCCTTCGTAACCAGCGCGAACCGCCCCTATGCTCCGGGCATCGATCTGGCGAAGGGTGTCGCCGCCCTCGGCATCGTCACGCCCGAACCGCCTCGAACACCGTCTCGCGGGGGCCGTGGCGGTCGCGGTGGTCGCGGCGGCGGGATGGCCGGTGGCCTTCCGACCGGGTCCGGAGCAATGACCGGTGGACCCGAACCCGCGAAGGGCAAGTCCATCGACATCTGGGCGACTGTGAAGTTGGCCGCGACACGTTGAGGTTGGGCGATGTCTTGCCCTCAACACGGCCCATTGTGTAGACTCAATAGGCTATCCATCGCGGGAATAACTCAGTGGTAGAGTGCGACCTTGCCAAGGTCGAAGTCGCGGGTTCGAATCCCGTTTCCCGCTCCATTATTTGATCGTCGGGGGCCCCTGCACCCCGACTGGCGTCCGCGACTTCCGCGGGGACGCTACAGTCGCTCCCGCTTCAAGAATCGCCGTGGTCATGGCGCAGTTGCCGGCATTTCGCAGGCCTGGGCCTCAAGGCCGCCGTTCTGATAGAGTAGTGGCCGAACGATGACTGTCCGCACCCGTCTCGCGTGTCGCTGTTGTTGTCGGGCCTAGTGCCTGACTGACGCGGGTCTTCGTTCGCCTCCATCAGTCAGTTTTCTCCAGAGGGCGCCGTCGCCAAGCGGTAAGGCAGAGGTCTGCAAAACCTCCATCCCCGGTTCGATTCCGGGCGGCGCCTCCATTCTCAGATCGCCGGGGTCCCCTGCACCCCGGCTAGCGTCCGCGACTTCCGCGCGGACGCTACAGTCGCTCCCGCTCCTCAGATCGCCGGGCCCCCTGCCTGGCCCGCCGTAGCCTTGGCGGAGGCGGCCACCCCGGCTGGCTCCACCCACCTCCGCCGAAAGGCCCCGAGTTCACCGAGGGGCGCAGACGCTGCGGTGGGTTCCGCGTTTGATCGCTGGGGCCCCCTACGTCCCATCTGGCGTCCGCAACTTCCGCGAGGACGCTGCAGTTGCTCCAGCGCCGTGGATTGTC
>JBKJQX010000169.1:0-19542 GCA_046594875.1 Vicinamibacterales bacterium | reverse complement strand
CAAAAAGACACCCCACGTCTTTTTCTCGATCGGCACGCCCGCTCGCGGTCATCCTCCGCTCAGGGGGCCCGGCAAAAGCCGGGCTCCCACCCCCGCATCACCTGACGCGCCCTGCGTCGCCTGATAGCCCCCATGAAAACTTCATGGAACTTCATGGTGAAAAGAGGGGTGCGGCGAAGCCGCTAACGCTTTTGGAACTTGACGATGCCCGGCGTGCGGTCGCGCCAGTCCACATCTTCGATCGAGAACCGAAGGCGCCGCACGTCCACGCCATGGGCATCGCAGACTTCGCAGATGCCAGCGAACTGCTGGTCGGTGAGTTGCCGGATGGCGACAATGACGACCGCCACCGATGGCTGGTGTGTCTTGAGGAGTTGGCCCAGGTGTGAAATGGGACCGAGCACGCGATAGCCGTCCACCCTCGTCTTCTGCCTCGCCTCATCATCGTCGAGCAACCCGAGCGGCACGCAGCCCAGCTCGGGGTTCTGCAGCAGTTCCCGGATCGCGAGCGCGCCGCCGTGGCCGGCGCCGATGACGATGGCCATGCGGCCCATCGCACGTTTGCGGCGCAGGTAGTTGTCGGCGGCGCTGAAGGCCGCGCGCGCGCCGATGATGAGGACGGGGAGCAGCGCGGTTTCAAAGACAAACACCAGGCGCGAAAAGCCCTGGAAGTTATAGAGGTAGAGCACCGCCACCACGGTGAGGCCAACGCCAATGGCAATGCCGCGCAGCAGCGTCCAGACTTCGGTGGAGCCAAACGAGCGCCACACCATGCGATATTTGCCCGCGAGCGTCAGCCCGGCCAGTTGCAGGGTCAGCACCAGGGGCAGTGACCCGGCAAAGTGCGGGAGGAAGTGTGTGAACTCCGGCTCCCGGAAGCGGATGCCGAACGCCAGAAAGTAGGCGATGCCGATGAGCAGTGCGTCGATGCCCACTTCGAGGATGCGGTATCGGTTCGTCAGTTCCGACGGCAGCGGGTGATGCCTGGGCGCCTCCGCATCCTGGCGCGCCGCGTCCACGTGGCCCAGATAGATGCCCATGCCCACCAGCAGCCCGCCATACATCGCGGTGAGGCCCCAACTGTAGCGGGCTTCTTCGCCCTGGAAGCCCAGGCCGAGCAGGCCGCCGAGCACGGCGAGCGCGTAGAGCACGAGCACCGCGCGCCGTTCGCCGATGCCAAGCGCGACCAGACGATGGGAGGTGTGGTCTCGGCCGCCGGCAAAGATGCTGCGGCCTGCGAGGCCACGTGTGATGGTGACGAAGGTCGTGTCGAAGATCGGAATCAGCAGGATGATGATCGGCCGCACCACCACGGGGACCAGGGTTGTGGGGTCGAGATGCGGCACGGCGAGCAGGGCGCCGCCCGAGATGACGAATCCGAGCAGGTGGCTGCCGCTGTCGCCCATGAAGATGGACGCGGGGTGGAAGTTGTAGACCAGGAAGCCGACGGTGACGCCGACAAAGGCCGTCAGCGCGAGGCCGACCGGCACGAGGCCCGGTGAGCCATCCAGGAGCAGTGTGGCCGCCAGGAACGTCGCGGTAATGGCCGCGATGCCGGCGGCGAGTCCGTCGATGTTGTCGAGCAGGTTGAAGGCGTTGGTCAGGCCCAGCACCCACAGGAAGCCGAGCATCGGGTCCAGATTGGAATAACCCGTGATCGAGAACGGCGGCATCAGATAAATCAACAGCGCCGTCACCGCCATCTGGCCGACGAGTTTTGTGGCCGGCCCGATCGGGACGATGTCGTCGAGGAAGCCGAGCGCGACAATGCAGGCGCTGGTGACGATCAGGGGCCACAGCGCGGGGACGACACCCCCACCGGCCAGCACCAGTCCCAGCGCCAGGGCCATCGCGATGCCGCCCAGTTTGCCCACGGGCCGCAGGCTCCATCGGTCGGCCTGGGGTCGGGCCACCAGTCCCGTGCTGACCGAGAACCATCGCGCGGCCGGCACCAGGCATGCTGATGCTACGAACCCGGCGACGAGAAACCCCAGAGCGTTGGACAGCATAATAAGCGCGTGCTCAGACTGTATCGGATTCATGCGCCTTCTGCGACAGTTGCGCCGGCACGATCAGGTGCGTCGTGACCACGCGCGTCATCGTCCTCAACTGGAACGGTGTTGATTGGCTGGATGGCTGCCTGAAGGCGCTGCACGCGCAGCGTCTGTTGCCCACGGAAATTGTGATCGTCGACAACGCGTCCACCGACAAAAGTGTTTTGCACCTGCGGAATCGGTGGCCAGACGTGCGGGTCGAAGTGCTCTCGAGCAATGTCGGCTTTGCCGCCGGTAACAATCGTGGCGCTGCGGGTGCGCGCACCGACGCGCTGATCTTTCTGAACAACGACACAGAACCCGAGCCTGGATGGCTGCAGGCCCTGGTCGGCGCCGCCGAAGCGGACCCCACGCGCGGACTCGTGACGTCGAAAGTGGTGTATCTGAATCAGCCTGACGTCATTGATTCGGCCGGGGATGGATACTTGCGATGCGGAGGCGCGTTCAAGCGGCATCACGGGGCTCCGGCGAACATAGCCTCAGATTCGGGTGAAGTGTTTGGCGCATGCGGCGCGGCGTTCCTGATCCGCCGGCCCCTGTTTGAAGAGCTCGGGGGGTTCGATGAAGACTTCTTCATGGTGTATGAGGACGTGGATCTGTCGTACCGCGCCCGGCTCTCGGGTGCGCGCGTCTGGTATGCGGCTGGTGCGGTGGTGCGGCATGCCGGGAGCGCGGCGATCGGTCGCGTGAGCGATGCGGCGGTGTTTTACGGTCAGCGCAATCTGGAGTGGACCTGGATCAAGAACACGCCACTGTCCTTGTGGTGGCGGTCGCTGCCCGCGCACGTGCTCTACAATCTCGCCGGTGGCGTCGCCTACGCGCGTCGCGGCCAACTGGGTGCGTGGCTGCGTGGCAAAGCCGCCGCAGTGGCGGGCAGCCCGCGGTTCTGGCGCAAGCGCGCCCGTGTGCAGCGCACGTCCCGCGTCAGCGCGGCGTCGGTGTGGGCCGTAATGGACCGCCGGTGGTGGGCGATCAAGACGGCCGAGAAAAAATTCGACTTCTGGGGCTCACACGAGGCATGAAGGTCTGAAGGGGCTTCGCTTCAGGCAGATCATTCGGGTCGTCAGGGGCTCATACGAGGCGTGAAGGTCTGAAGGGACTTCGCCAAGGAAGATCCTTCATTCCTTCACGCCTCGTGTAAACCCGCTCTTACTGCCGCAGAATCTGGCCGACCAGAAGCACGCAGCCGTCACCCGATGCGATCACATCGAGGCGGTGCGAGCCGACTTCGCGGATGGCCTCGATGACAAACCGCACCTGCCGCCAGGCCTGCCCATCCACAACCACGTGATCCGCCGGCGTGCCGTCCATGTGGATCTGCACCGTGCAGGACGCACGCGAGTCGGCTGATGCGCGTAACGGCATGGTGATGAGTTTGGCGGGCGCGCGCACGAACCAGGTCGATGTGGCGGAGGCGACGCGATACCTGATGCCGTCCACTTCACCCGCCAGCGGTGACGCGCCGATGACCAGGCGTCCCTGCGCGGCGGCCGTCTCGCGAATGCGTGTGGGCACCGACGCCGCCAGTGCGATGCAGGCCGCGGCCACCACCACGCGCGGCCACCAGTGCGTTGAGGGCCGAGGCTCTGGCGTCAGGCCCGACACGATCCCGACAAAGACGAACACCATGACGACGACATAGGGCGTCAGGAAGGGATGCCCCATGAGGGCGCTGAGGTGAAACGCGCAGAGTCCCGCGGTGAATGCCCATAACCACAGGCTCGACCCGCCGGCCCTCAGGCTGACAAAGGCGGGGAACAGCACACGACTCCAATAGAAGAGAAACGCCAGGAGCCCGACACCGCCCAGTTCTCCCGCAATCTGAATGAGCTGGTTGTGGGCGTTTTCGCCAAACATCAGCGGGGGAAACAGCATCACCAGGTTGCGGTCGGCGTATTCGGTGGACTGCCGGCTGAACTCGGCCAGCCCCACACCAAACCAGGGATGGTCGGCCACCATGCGCGCGCCGATGTCGGCCATGCCGATGCGCACTTTCATCGCGATTCCTGCCGTGGCCCGCGGCGCCAGGCTTGGATTGGTCGCGACAAACATGGCGCCGGCCGCCACTGTGACAAGCAACGCGGCCAGCACGGCCCGCCAGGACGGGCGCCGCAGCGCCAGCCACACGACGGCGACCGTCACCAGTGTGGCGCCCAGCGCCGCGCGTGAACCGGTGAGCCAGAGTGCGGCGCCGACCACAACGGCGCCGAAGAGAGCGACCGCCCGCGTCGATCGCGCCACCTTCGGGCCGATGGCAACCACCACCCACGCCGCAGCGCCCACGGCAAACAGGGAGCCTACGGCGTTCATGTCTGGGAAATGCGGACTGATGCGGGTGGTCAACGCATGCCGCCAGAACGCGCTCACCGGGTCGGCGTTACGGTTGGCAATTTCGACGAGCCGCAGCAGGGAAAACCACGCTTCAAGTGTCAGGCCGCACACGGCCGTCCAGGCCAGCACCTGACCCGAGCGTGGCTCGCGATGCACCAGACGTTCGATGATCACGGCCAGGAGCAGGGCTTCGATCCAGACGGCCGCCTCATGCCAGGCGGGGAACTCGCGCGCCTCGTAAAAATAGAAGCGCGACAGATGTTCCCAAAGCGTGTGGAGGAACGTCGGCAGCGGCTCGGTGATCAACTGCAGCGCTCCGAGCAGTGTGACCGCCGATGCGGCAGCGACGGCGGCCAGCAGCATGGATGGCCGGGCCAGGCGCCCTCCGGCCGGCGGGCCCGTGACGACCCAGCGCCACGCGATACCGGCCAACACGCCGAGCACCATGGCTTCGATCGATTCGTTCGCGCCAAACGGCGGCTGGCCGATGGTGATGATGAGCGGCAGCACCACGGGGCCCAGCACGGCCAACGCCATCAGCCCGGCCACAGGTCGCAGGGCCGCGACGGCCAGCAGCGCGGTGACCAGCAACTTGAACGAGACCGGCACCTCGTCGGGCCGCCAGATGGACAGGAGCGGCAGCGTGAGCGCAATCGCGCCGATCACCCACATCACGCGCGCGAGTTTTGTCTGCGCGCTGGATGTCTGCGCGCCAGGCGCGTGCGTCGGGGTCGGGACCATGCCGCACGCCAGTGTGCCACGTGACGGACCGCACGATGCGCACATAATGAATGCCGTGCGCGTCGCCGTCCTCATCATCAACTACCGCACCTACGATGCGCTTGATCGGTGCCTGACCTCGCTGGCGCCGTTCACGACCGACACCGACGAGGTGGTGGTGGTGGACTGGGAGAGCGATGCGACGCGGCGCGAGGCCATGGCATCGCGGCACCAGGGTGTGCGGTTCATCGCGCGCCCCGACAATCTCGGATTTTCGGCTGGCGTGAATCTGGCGGCCGCCGCCACGTCCGCACCCGTGTTGCTCTTGCTCAATCCCGATACCGAGGTGGAAGGACCGATCGTGCGCGCGCTCGGCGGATGGCTCCAGGCGCATCCAGACTGCGGGGTCGTGGGACCGCGCGTGGTCAACGTCGATGGCACTGTGCAGCCGTCCGCGCGGCGGTTCCCCGGACTGAGCACCGTCTTCGGAGGCCGCTCGACGTGGCTGACCCGGCGGTTTCCCAACAACTGGTTCTCGCGTCACAACCTGCTGCAGGGTGCGGGCTCGCCAGGCGTTGATGCCCCAGAGGGGCGCAAGGCCGATTGGGTGGCCGGATCCTGTTTCGCCACTCGGCGCGACGTGTTCGAACGGCTCGGCGGCCTTGACGAGTCGTTCTTCATGTACTGGGAAGACGCCGACTACTGTCGTCGGGCGCACGCGCTTGGGCTGCACTGCCACTACCTGCCGACCGGCACCGTCCGCCACACGGGCGGCCTGTCGTCGGCGCAGAACGTGGTGCCGTCAATCCGCGCGTTCCACCACAGTGCCTTCCGCCTCTACTGGAAGTACGCGCGACTGGGCCGCGTCTTCGCGCCCGTCGTGTGGCTCGGACTCATGGCCCGCGCCGAGGTCAAGGTCGTCTTCCGGGGGCGATAAACGGGGGGGCCGGGGTCCGTGGGTCCGTGGGTCCGTCAGTTCGAGGTGGGCGCTTCGCGCCACTTTCATTCCTAACAAAGCCCCGCGCCGAACGGCGCGGATCCGAGAACCCACGGACCTGCGGACCCACGGACCCGTTTTCACTGCCCTCGCGGTCGCCAGTACTCGGCCGCCTGATCGAGCGCGTTGTCGAAGGAGAAGCGCGGGCGCCAACCCACTTCGTCTCGGAGCCGTCGCGCGCCGGCCGTGAGCACCAGTGGGCCCTGCGCCTCGATGGCCCCCAGGTGCACCAGGTCTGGCCGGCCCAGCCGTGTAGCCAGGCCCTCGATGACCTCACGCACCTGGTGCGCGTCACCCGATGCAATGTTGACCGCGCCGGTGATGTCCGACCCGAGCAACGCGACCAGCGCGCCGGCCACATCCTCCACGTGCAGGAAATCACGTTGTTGCTCGCCATGGGAGCACCGCGCCGGTTCGCCGCGGCCGATCGCGAGCGCCACCGACGGCACCAACCGCGACGGATGTTCGTCGCCGCCGAACAGGAAAAACACGCGGCCCCACGCCGTGGAGAACCCCGACTGGCTCATGGCTGACACCGCCGCGCACGCGGCGAGCTTGGCGCGTCCGTAGGGCGTGGCCGGCATGAGCGGCGTGGCCACTTCGTCACAGTGGCCGGCCGTCCAGTCGTATTCGGCGCTCGACCCGACGCCCACGAACCTCGTGGCGCCGTGGTCACGCGCGGCGCGCGCCAGCGCCACGGTCGCGTCCGCCCAGAGGCCGTTGTCAGGCGACGTCCAGTAGATGCCCGGGGTCGCCTCCCAGGCGATGTGCAGCACTGCGTGTGGGCGAACCCGTGCGGTCGTGGCCTCAGGAGCGCCCGGCTCAAGGAGGTGACCGTGATGCACGGTGGCGCCGGCCACCGGGTCACGCCGGCGCGACACCACATGCACCTCGTGCCCGTTCGCGATCAGCGCCGCGACAACAGGGCGGCCGATGTAACCCGAACCGCCGGTAACAAGGACGCGCACGATGACGGCCTCAGCGCACGAAGTCCGCGTACGCGGTGTCGCGCTCGTGAATCACGGTCGGCGCGCCCAGCGGCCAGTTGATGCCGAACGCCGGATCGTTGTACCGGACCCCACGCTGATGCTCGGGGGAGTACTCACCCGACACGAGGTAGAACAATTCCGTGTTGTCGGCCAGTGTCTGGTACCCATGGGCCACGCCCGGTGGAATGTAGAGCATGCGCCGATTGTCGGCAGACAGTTCGATGCCGAACCACTGGCAGTACGTGGGCGACTCAGGCCGCAGGTCCACGGCCACGTCAAACACTGCGCCTCTGGTGACGCGCGTGGCCTTGTGTTCACCAAACGGCGCCGCCTGATGGTGCATCCCGCGAATGGTGCCGCGCCGATGGTTGAAGGCCATCAGGCCCTGTGTGATATCCACCGACAATCCGTGGTCCCGAAATTCCTGCGGCACCCAGGCGCGCGTCAGCGACCCCCTGGCATCAGGGAAGACGTCGGATTCCACGACGACGAGCCCGGCGATCTGTTGCTCGAAGAACTTCACGAGCGAACCTCCAGCCGCGGCACAGCGATGACAAAACGTCCACCGCGGCGGCGGTACTCTGCCTGTTGTTCCAGGATCTCATCTGCGAAATTCCAGGTCAGCAGCAGCGTGTCGTCTGGCTGCCGTTCCAGCAACGCCTCCACGGGAAGAATGGGCACATGCGCGCCGGGCATGAATCGGCCGTGTTTGTGGGTGTTGCGATCCACCACGAAGTCGATGTCGCGCGAGGTCAGGCCCGCGTAGTTGAGCATCGTGGCGCCTTTGGCCGCGGCTCCATAGGCGGCGATCCGACGGCCGGCTGCACGGCTCTGGGCCACGAAGGCCACCAGGTCCCGGCGAATCCGCGCAGCATCCGCGCCGAACGTGTCGTACCGCTCCGACCGGCCGATGCCCCAGGCGGCTTCTGCTCCGAGGAGCAGGTCGACGCTTGGGCCGACCACGGGCTGGTCTTCGGTCCGTTCAGCGTAGACCCGCAATGATCCGCCATGTGTCGCCAACCGCTCCACCCCCACCGTCGTCAGACCCTGCGCTGCAAAGAGGCGCACGAGCGCGGTGAGAGAAAAGTAGCAGAGGTGCTCGTGATAGATCGTGTCGAACTCGCCCTGGTCGATCATGTCGCGCACGTACGGCGCTTCCACCACCACCACGCCGCCCGGCGCCAGCAGCGTGTGAAAGCCGCGGACCACGCCGGTCAGATCGGGCACGTGCGCCAGCACGTTGCTCGCGTGGATGACGTGGGCCAGCAAGCCTGATGCCCGCAGGTTCTGCGCGAGGTCGGGGCCGAAGAACTGCACGATCGAGTTGATGCCACGCGATTCCGCGATGCGCGCGATGTTTTCCGCCGGCTCGATGCCGAGCACCGGGATTCCCGCGCGCTGATAGTGCTGCAGCAGGTAGCCGTCGTTGCTTGCCACTTCCACCACCAGACTCTCGTTCGTGAGGCCGCGGGATTCGATCAGGCTGACGGCCAGCCGCTGGGCGTGCGCCACCCACGCGTCCGAGAACGACGAAAAATACGCGTAGTCCGAAAACAGGCGCTCAGGCGGCACGCTCAGCGTGATCTGGAGCAGGGTGCACGCGCGGCACAGGACCACGTCCAGCGGGTAGACCGGCTCGGGGTGCGCCAGATCCGATTCGCTCAGCAACGCATTGGCCAGCGGGGTCTGGCCCAGCGACAGGACGGGGTGAAAGTGGGCGGCACCACAGGCCCGGCAGCGCAGCGACGCAGGGGTCATGGTGTTTCCCCCTGTGCCAAAAGGTACGTCGCCAGCCATGTTAGGGTCGCATGATACCAGCAGGGGTGATCGATGATGCCGCGTCCGTTGTTCAGGTTACTCCTCGTCGTCCTGGCCGCGGTTGCGCTGGCGCCCCTCCTGACCTTGTCTGCGCAACAGGGTCGGCCGGTGCAGGTCCTTGAAAGAGTGGCCACCGCCGGGAACTTGCAGCGGCCGTCATTTGTTGTCCGGCCACGGATGGCCGATCTGGAGCAGGCCGGCCGCCGCGGGTCGGATGTGCAGGTCTCTCTACCGGGCGTCAGCGTCGTCGCGCGCCTCCGCCACTTCGAAGCGCAGGGCCGTGGTTTCTTCGCGGCGGGGCCGATTGTCGCCACGTCCGTGCCGGGTCGTCCGATTGACGGCGACATGTCCTTCACCGTGGTTGGCGACATCCTCGTGGGCCGCATCGTGTTTGGGGGCCGGCTATTCCGGGTCGGCCGGTTGGCCAACTCGGCGTTCCACGAACTCGTGGAAGTTGATCTCGCGGCCTTGCCTCCCGACGGCGACCCCATCGAAGTGGCCACCGTCACGCCACCAGCGTCGCGTGGCGGTGACGCCGCGGCCATTGAGGATTCCAATGCGCTGGTGGACCTGCTCGTGGTCTATACGCCCGCCGCGCGGGTGACGCTGGGCGGCACGGCCCAGATCCAGGCCGAAGCGACGGCCGCCGTGAACAACGCGAACCTGGCGTTGTCGAACTCGGGCGTCGTGCATCGCTACCGCCTCGTGTATCTCGGTGAAGTGGGGTATACGGAGTCGGGCACGTCAAGCACCGACCTGTCGCGCCTGCGCTCGGTGAGCGACGGCTTCATGGACGAGGTGCATGGCCTGCGCGACCTTTACAAGGCCGACGTGGTGTCGCTCCTGACCAATGCCTCAGACGTGTGCGGCGTGGGATACCTCATGGGCCCCTCGTCGGTGAGCACGTTCTTTCACACCAGCGCCTTCAACGTGACCATCGCGCTCGGGTGCGCCAACGGCAATCTCTCACTGGCACACGAGATCGGACACAACATCGGGCTGCAGCACGATCGCCCGAATGCCGGCTCCCTGCCGGCGTTTGACTATGCGTACGGCTACACCGTGCCGGGGTTTGCGCGCACGGTCATGGCGTATGCGTGCGAAACGGGCGGCGCGTGCCCTCGCATGGCCGTGTTCTCGTCGCCCAACGCCCCGTTTCCGGGTTCCGCGGTCGTGGCCGGCACCACGACCGAGAATAACGCGCAGGCACTCAACCTGACGTCGGTGCCTGCCGCCAATTTCCGCAACAGCACCTGCACCTTCGTGCTTGGCACCAACGCCATCGTGCTGGGACCCGACGGTGGAAGTGGCTCGGTGTCGGTCTCGACCGCGAACGCATGCGGATGGAACTCGGTGTCGAGTGACACATCGGTCGCCACCATCACCAGCGGTGCCTCGTCCAGCGGTCCCGGTGGCGCGTCGTACGCCGTGGGCGCGTCTGCGGTGGCCCGGTCCGCAACGCTGACGATTGCGGGACAAACCTTCAGCCTGACGCAAAACGCGGGGTCGTCGGCGATTCCGGCCTTCGGCCAGGTGGACACGCCGGTGCAGAACGCCGCCGGCGTGCAGGGCGCGATCGCTGTCACCGGCTGGTCTCTCGACAACGTGGGCGTGGCCGGCGTGCAGGTCTTCCGCAACTGCCTCGCGCTCGAGCCGCAGGGCAATTGCCAGATGGTGCTGGGCAACAGCGTGGTCTACATCGGTGATGCGGCGTTCCTCGATGGGGCGCGTCCCGACGTGGCAGCCGCGTACCCCACCTATCCCCAGAACACCCGCGCCGGCTGGGGCTATCTCCTGCTCACGCCTCTGTTGCCGCATGTGCCGAAAGGGCAGGTCTATGGAGGACAGGGGGCGCTGACGCTCTACGCGGTGGCGACGGACGCGGAAGGCAACCGGACCCTGCTGGGCCGTTCCCCAAATCCGGCGAGCACCGACTATTCGACGCCCACGCTCATTACGATGGCCAACGACTCCATTGCCAAGCCGTTCGGCGCCATCGATACGCCGGGACAAGGCCAGACCATCAGCGGCATCTTCAACAACTTCGGCTGGGCGATCACGCCCGACCTGAACGCGATCGTTGACAGCACCGACATTCTCATCCCGGCCAACGGGTCCACCATGACCGTATTTATTGATGGGCTGCCGGTCTCGCTTGTGGCCTACAACCAGTGTCGCGGCACCGTCGGGAATCCGGTGCCCAGTGGCGTGTATTGCAATGACGATGTGTCGAACATTTTCGGCAATCCGTCTCCGCAGCCAGTCGCCACCACGCGCACGTCGAATCCCACGCTCTTCCGGAACCTTGATAGTGCGAGCGCGCCCATCGGAGCCTACACGTTCGACACGGCGGCCCTGAGCAACGGCCTGCACACCATCGCCTGGAGCGTGTCCGACTCGGCGGGTCGCACTGAAGGCATCGGGTCCCGGTTTTTCAATGTGCTCAACGCCGTGCCTGGCGCGGCAAGCGACGCCGCGTTGCGGGCGGCACCCGCGCGCGTCGTCGGGACGGCCGCGATGCTGGGCCGGCACAGGTCCGGCACGGGCGGTGTGTGGGGCCGGACGGGCTTCGATCTGGAGGCCGCCTGGGTATCCATGCGCGCCACCGCCACGCGGACCTACACGGTGCGCCTGCCGGAGATGGGGCGTCTGGAGCTGTGGCTCGGTGCGCCAGTCGATGCCGGCTATCTTGTGGCCGGCGGCACGCTGCAGCCGCTCCCTGTCGGATCGTCGCTTGGGGGCGCGCAGTTCGCCTGGATGCCACCGGCGGGATATGCCGGGGCGTATGAACTCGCGTTCATCCGCCGCGGCGAGCGCATCACCGTCATCGTCACCGTCGGCCGGCGGTTGCACCTGCAATGAGCTCGGCATTTCAGGCCGCAGGCCGGATGGTATAGTGAGGCACCATGCGGCGCCCGCCACTCATGCGTGCGGGGTGGCCGTTCGTGGCGGCCGGCGCGCTCCTGATCGCCGCGGCGCTCGTCGCCAACGAATGGGTGCTCGGTGTTTGGCTCACAAAGGCCGGCCGCGTCACCAACCCCACCAGCCGCATCCTGCTCGCCGTCTTCGACGTCGCCGCGCTTGGCGCGGGCCTGCTGTTGCTCATCAAGCGCCGGGCCGCCCCGTGGCGGCAGATGCTGCTCACCATGGCCGCTGTCGTGTTTGCGCTGGGGCTTGCCGAAGGCGGGTTGCGCCTCTGGTTCGGCGTCTCGGATTGGCTCAACCCTCCGGATCGCGAGATCGCCGCCGGCATCGGCTGGCGGCCGGCGGAACACGTCTCGATGGATCGCGATGTGCCTGGCTTCGGGCGCGTGCACTACACCACCGTCGAGGGAGGGTTTCGGCTCTTCGGCGACCCCCAGACCTCCAAGCTGAAAGTGCTCGCCATCGGCGACTCGTTTACGGAGAGCCTGATGGTCTCAGACGGCGAGGCGTACTACCATCACCTCGCCGCCGCGCGTCCCGACATCGAGTTCTTCGCCATCGGCGCCGGAGGGTACGGCACGCTGCAGGAATACCTGCTGCTGGATCACGTGGTGGATCGCGTCAAGCCCGACCTCGTCCTGCTGCAGATGCACCCGAACGACTTGATCAACAACTCGCACGCCCTCGAGTCGCGCAGCACCACCAACAACAATCAGATGACGCGGCCGTACTGGGAGCAAGGACAGGTGGTGCCGCGTTTTCCCGAGAACCGCGACTGGGGCGCGGTGTATCGGTTGGTGCGCCATTCCTATCTCCTGCGCCTGCTGAACGCCAACCTGTTGTTCTTCCGCTCGCGCTCTGCCGGTTCAATCGAGTCGTCGCTGCAGGCAGGTGATCCCGACGTGACGCGTGCCACTGACGCCACGGTGGAACTCCTGACGATGATCCGACGACGCGCAGGTGTGCCGGTCGTGGCGTTTTCCGCGCGATCGGAAGAGTACTTTTCGTTCTGGTCACGGGCTGACGTGTGCCGGCGTGCCGGTGTGCTCTTTATTCCGGGCGTGGGTGAAGCCGTCGATGCGGCCGCCGAGGCAGGTGAAAAGGTGACGGGCGCGCCAGTGGACGGGCACTGGAATGGTCGCGGCCACCAGATGGCGGCCGGCATTATCGCGGCGTGGCTCTCGCGTGAAGGCTTGCCCTCCCGATGAGTGCCGAGTGATGTCTGTCCTTCGACGCGCCGCCATCGTCGGCGTCATCCTGGTCCTGGAATTCGCTGTCCTTGAAGCGGGGATGCGGGTCTGGGGATCGTTCGAGAGCTCGTCGGCCTTCCGGTCACTCTTCATGGACGATCCGGAGGTGGGCGTCCGGCTGAGGCCGAACGCGCGCATTCAGTACTCCACCGTGGAGTTCACCACCGAGATCCGCATCAACGCGCAGGGCGTGCGCGATGATGAGCCGATCGGCCCCAAGGCCGCAGGCGAGCGACGCATTGTGGTGCTGGGCGACTCGCAGGTGCTGTCGGTCCAGGTGTCATCCGCACAGACGTTCTGCGAAGTGCTGGAACGGCAGCTCAACGAGGAGGCGGGAGGGACACACTGGCGGGTGATCAACGGCGGCGTCCAGGGCTACGGCCCGGTGGACTACTGGTTGTTTTTCGACAAAGTGGCGGCCCGGTTTGAACCCGACATCGTGCTGGTCGTGGCGTACGTGGGCAACGACGCGATTGAAGCCGCCGACGGTGAGGCGTCCCTTGAGGCCGGGCGGCGCACTCGATCGGCTCAACCGACTGTGACGAGCCTCAGACGGCTGATTCGCGCGAGCGCCGTCCTGCAACTGGTGCGCGTGCGGTGGGACCAGTTGCGCAGCCGCGTAGCCACCGGCACCCCCGAACGGCCGCTGGCCACCTATCTCACCGACCCTCCGCCGGTGGTCGCGCGTGGGCTCGACGTGAGCCGACGGGCCTTTGCGAAGATCGCCGATCGCGCCCGCGGCGTCGGGGCGCAGACCGGCTTCGTACTGCTGCCGGCACGACTGCAGGTCAACGACGAGGACTTCAGCAACCTGCGCACGATTGTGCATGACGCCGGTGGTGAACTGGACCGCAACAGCGCATCCCGTCGTTTTCAGGACGCGCTGGCGCAACTCGGCCTCCCGATCGACGACCTTCAGCCGGCGCTGGCCCGCCAGCCCGATGGCACGGGCGTGTTCTTCAAACGCACGGCCCACCTGACACCGCGCGGCCATGCGGCCGTGGCCGATGAGCTGCTCGTGTTTCTCCGCAGCAGCGGCCTGCTCAATCTGCCTGAGGACAGGCCACGGCCGTGATCGTAAAGGCACGTCCGTCGCTGGTTCATCTGATTGCCGTCGCGGCCCTGGGCGCAACATACGCGGCGCTCTACTGGCGATCGGGGACGTTCTCACCCTCGTACCGTGCGGTGCTCGTCGCCGGCGGAATCGCCGTCGCAGTCGCGGTGCTCTCTCTCGTGACTCGCCCACCGCGCTCGCGCGCACGCGTACGCGTCTTCGCGATCATCACGCCGTGGGTGGTCGTGGCGGGGCTCACGGCCACAAACGCACTCTGGTGGACCCAGCAGGCATCGGCGCTGCGGCTGTTCGTGATCTGTGTCATGACGGCGTGGTCGGTGGCCTGGTGCGCCGGGCCGTGGCCATCCGCCACAGGCGCCGGGCGGATCGCGCGAGGTGCACTGATCGGCATGGCGGCCGGCCTCGGCGCGCTCAGCACAGGCGGCTTCGCGTTCGGGCTGACGCCGTTCGGCGTGGTGCTGTCAGCGCTGATGGGGTGCGTGGCCGCGGCGGCCCTGGCGGTTGCGCGGTACGGACGTGCGCACAGCTCTGGCCACATGGTGGCGATTACCGTGAGCACAACGCTCAGCCTGGCTGTGGCGGAAGCCGGCATCCGCGCGTTGCACATTGGTGACAGCGTGGTCGAGGTCGGTGATGCGAGCGCGGTCCGGCAGTTCCACCACATCATTCCGCCGCGGTCGGCGTTTATCAATCAACCGGCAGCCCTGGACGAGTTTCCTCCGACGCTGATTGAGACGAACAGCTTCGGCACCCGCGGGCCGGAAGTGCCGCCTGCGCCCGTGGACGTGCTGATCATTGGCGACAGCATGGTCGAAGCGCGGCAGCTTCCGTGGGACGACACGCTCGGGGCGCGTTTGCCGCAGGCGCTGACCGCCAGGTCGGTGACGGCGAAAGTGGTCAGCCAAGGCGTGCGCGGCTGGTCCCCGCTCCTCGAGTGGAACTGGTATTTGAAGGCCGGCCGCCGTCTTCAGCCACGCACCGTCGTCTTGTTCTTCTTCTGGAACGACCTCTGGACCACCGGTGACGAAGAACGGACGTTCCGCGCGGTGCTGCGGCCCGATGGCCGGCCCGACTATTTCGATGTGCCGGTTGAAGCATGGTGGGTCTGGTACACGCACCTTCGCATCGTGCGCCTGGCCGGCGAGATGGCCAACCGGCTCGAACTGGCATCCCTGAAGCGTTCTGTCTCCGGGCTCGGGGAGAAGGCGGGAGGGCTCGATCTCGCGAGTGCGGTGGCCCTCGCACGGCGCACGGCCGGCGACGCTGTTCTGTCTCCGGAAGAGGTGGACGCCCTGCTGACCGAGCCGAAGGAACGTCTCTCTCCCCGCGCGAGGCAGATCGGCGAGACCGGGTTCTGGCCGGGCATTCGGCCGCTCGAACGCTGGAGCGACGACCAGAAGCAGGCCGCGGCAAAGACGGCGCAGAAACTGGGCCTGTTCGCTGAGGATGTGGCCTCAGACGGTGGGCGACTGGTCGTTCTGTACGTCCCCAACTCCTTCCAGGTGTCAGCTGCCGAATGTCCGGTCTCCCGCCCGCTCGTGGGGCTGGGCGACGATCGACTCCTCCCCCCCGATTCAGGCATCCAGGCCTGGCTCCGCGCCGTGGCTCAGGAGCACCAGTTCGAACTCCTCGACCCGTCTGCTGCGATGCGGGACTTCCTTGGTTCGCGGCCCGCCGGCGCGCCGCCGCTCTACCTGCGTGCCGACTGCCATTGGTCGGCTGCCGGCCACCAATTCATGGCCGACTTCCTGGCCGACTGGTACGTGTCGTCTAAACCGCGTTTGTGAGTGGGTGCGCTGCAGGTCCAGGCGAGGCAAACCCGCTAGAATGGATGTCATGAAACAACTGGTGGTGGGCTGCGTGCTGGCTGTGGCCGCCAGTGCCACGGCATTCGCCAGCGCATCCCATCCAGCGGCGGCTCAGGCCACCGTGGCGGACGTGCGCGCGGCGGCCGCCGCCGGACGAACCGACGAGGCGTGGGCCATCCTAGATAAGTTGCCGGCCGAACCGGCGACCGTGGCGGCTGCGGTCGAACTGGCCCTCGCACCAAAAACACCACTCGTCGCCGTGACCCGGCTGCCGTTTCTGGGCGATCGCACCGCGCGGATGTCTTTGATCAGCCCGGGGGCCAGCACCACCAACGACCTCCGACTCACGGCCTGCGCGGTGATCGTCAAACTGTCGGCTGACGCGGGCTGCACGGAGTTTCTCGACGCGGTGACTCGTGGCAGCCAGGGCCACGCCATGGACCGCGCGCGACTCTGGGTCACCCGCCGGCTGATGGGCGAGCAGCCGGCCGCATTGCCCAACGGGTGGGAAGCCGCCATCACCGGCTCGAGTGCGGTTGAAGCGGCGAGTTGGTCTGAATTGCCGCCGGCCTCGCGCGTACGGTTGCTGGAGCCCCTGCTGCTGAGTCAGGACAGGGGGACGCTCATCTCCGCGCTCGCCACTCTGCAGCCCATCCCCGGGCCCGAAGCGCTGGCGATCTGGCGACGGCTGTCCGCCGAAGGCCGGCTGACCTATCCCGGTGCGCGCAATCAAATTCTGGTCGGGCTCGCGCGCCACGGCGACCCGGAAAGCGTAGAGGCCCTCGCGCCAATTCAGGGGCAGTTGCCGGTGTCCGATCGCCTGGTGCTGGCGCAGGGACGCGCCGAACGGAAAGAGCCGTCCGGGACGCCCGAATTGGTCAGCCTTGTGAACATCGGCGCCGAGCACGAGGCCCTTCGGGCGGCTGAAATCCTCGCGGCCCTCGGGAGCACGTCGTCCATTTCTGCTCGGGTGCGCACGTGGGTGCGTGACGGGTCCGGCGCACTGCGCGAGCGATGGCTCGCCCTGGCCGCGCGTATGGACCTGGGGGCCACCGCTGAGATTGTGCAGCGGCTGACCAGTGAGGACGAAGCCGTGCGTCTGGCTGCTGCCGTCGCGGTCACGACCGCGGCAGCCCGCCGGTCTCGCCAAACGGGCCTGTGAGCCTGTCACGGTAATGTTTGCACCCGCAGTGGCCGATACATCGCCGACCGGAGCCTGAATTTATGTACCGACGGATTGCCCTGATTGCCGCGTTCTTCTTCGGCCTGCTGATGCTGGGGCAGCCCGCCGCGGCCCAACTCACCGACCAGGGCGCCACCTCGGTGTCCAATGGGCTCTCGGTGCAGCACGGGATTGCGTATGCGGCGCGGCACGACGTGTATCTGATGGTGTACGACGACCGCGTGTCCGGTGGCGTCAAGGGCCGCTTTGTCAACAGTGCGGGCAACGCTGTCGGCAATGCGTTCGTGATTTCGTCGCAGGCCGGTATCGCCTACGCGAACGACCCGACGGTGGCGTACTCGCACGACACGGCCGACGACGTCTTTTTTGTCATGTACGCCACGGACCGCGGCAAGCAGTTTGATGGTCCACCCAGCGCGTGGATCCAGCGGGTGAGCTTCACCGGCACGGGCGGCGCGCTTGTGGGCAATGCGTTCCTCGCGTCGGAAGGTGTCTACGAAATTCCGAACGACCTCGTCTACAACCCGTTCACGCGCAAGTTCGTGGCGGCCTGGGGACGCGTGTTTGGCGGCAACGCCGAGACCGACGTCGAACTACGGTTTTTCAATGCCGACGGCACCGCCTCGGGTGGCATCGTCAATGTGAGCAACGGCAACTGGACCCAGAACCACGCGCGGTTGGCGGTGGATTGGGAAACCAATCGCATCATGGTGGCCTACGAGGGCGTGTCGCCGGCGAGTCCGTCACCCCAGCAGGAGATTCTCGGTCTATGGGGCAAGGTCGTGGACGGATCCACGGGGGCGCTGCTGACCGGCATGTTGACGGTGGGGTCCGGCTTCACGATTCACGCGATCCCGGTGTTCCTGCCCGAACGCGACGGGTTCATGGTGGCATGGACCGCGTTTAATCCCGGGCGTGATGTGCAGGCGCGGTTTGTGTCGTCGGCCTCGGGCACGGTGGGCACCATGCCGGGAGGCGTCTACACGCTGGCGGGCACAGGCCGCAGTGAAGATGAACCGATGGGCATCTACGACGCGATCTCGCGCAAGGTGCTGATGGCTTTTCAGAGCAGCGGCGCGTGCCCGAATGATGGCTGCCCGAACTTCGACGGCGCCGTGCTTGATGCGCTGGGCGCGGTGCAGATTGGGCCATTTACCGGTCTGTCCACGCCGGCCTCTACGACCGGGACATACAGTCCCGACATGGCGGTGGGCGAGAGCGGCCAGTTCGGGATTTCGATGGCCGTCAACTACAACGCGAACTACGTCCAGCGTTGGAGCATTGTCGCAGCTGGCACGCCGGGCCCGGTGTTTGGCGGTGGTGGCGGCGGGCCGTCGCCCAACGTCGTGGCGTCGCCCTCAAGCCTGGCGTTTTCCATCAACAAGAACGGCACGACCATCAGCGGCTTCACCCCGCAGAACGTGGCGGTCTCGTTTGCGATGTCACCTGTCGCGTGGACGGCGACCACCGCAACCCCGTGGCTGCAGATCGCGTCCGGGTCCGGCTCGGGCAATGGTCAGTTCAGCGTGACCATCATCAATCCCGGCGACGTGATCGGTTCCCAGACCTCGCTCAACGGCACGGTGACACTGACCGCGCCCGGCGCGCCGAACTCACCATTGACCGTGCCGGTCAGCGTGACCGTGGCGCCCTCGGGCGGCGCCATCAACATCCTCCCGGCCACCCAGGTGCACACGGGCCTCTCGGTGCAGCACGGGATCGCCTATGCGGCGCGGCATGACGTCTATCTCATGGTGTACGACGACCGCGTGGCCGGTGGCGTCAAGGGCCGATTTGTCAACGCCGCTGGGGCCACCGTCGGCAACGCGTTCGTGATTTCGTCGCAGGCCGGCATCGCCTACGCGAATGACCCCACGGTGGCGTACTCGCACGACACGGCTGACGATGTGTTTTTCGTGATGTATGCGACGGACCGCGGCAAGCAGTTCGATGGCCCACCCAGCGCGTGGATCCAGCGCGTGAGCTTCACCGGCACCGGCGGCGCGCTTGTGGGCAATGCGTTCCTTGCGTCGGAAGGCGTCTACGAGATCCCCAACGACCTCGTCTACAACCCGTTCACGCGCAAGTTCGTGGCGGCCTGGGGGCGCGTGTTTGGCGGCAGCGCCGAGACCGACGTCGAACTACGGTTTTTTAATGCTGACGGCACTCCTTCCGGCGGCATCGTCAATGTGAGCAACGGGAACTGGACCCAGAACCACGCGCGTCTGGCAGTGGATTGGGAAACCAATCGCATCATGGTGGCCTACGAAGGCGTGTCGCCGGCGAGTCCGTCGCCGCAGCAGGAGATTCTCGGCCTGTGGGGCAAGGTCGTGGACGGATCCACGGGGGCGCTGCTGACCGGCATGTTGACGGTGGGGTCCGGCTTCACGAT
>JBKJQX010000051.1:0-13366 GCA_046594875.1 Vicinamibacterales bacterium | reverse complement strand
GTGGAGTTACCTCAGGCAAAGCCTGTTTGTGGTGGGCCTCTTCGTGCTGCCCGGGGTCGTCACCGTCGGAGCGGCTGTCGCGCTCGGACGGCCGCTCTATCCCCGATTCGTCTTCTTTCTGATCGGCTTCGGCCTGTTGATTGCGGTGCGTGGCGCGCTGGAGGTTGGACAGTGGTTCGGTCGCAGCCGCGGTCGCGTTGTGGGACCAGCGCTGGTGTGCGCGATGGCCGCCGTGTCGGTCGTGGCCCTGATTCCGAATTACCGGCTCCCGAAACAGGACTTCGAGGCCGCCCTGCGCTTCGTCGAGGCGCAACGCACGGGCGACGACGTGATCATCACGGTGGGACAGACCACCAGGGTCTATCGGGAGTTCTACCATCGCACCTGGGACTCTGCTCCGTCTCTCGAGCAGTTTCAGGGCATCCGCGCGAGGGGCCAGCGCGTGTGGGTGCTTCACACACTTGACCGTTACATTGAGGACCGCACCCCGGACCTGATGCGCATGCTGCGCGCCGAGTGCGTGGTGCAGCAGGTCTTCCGCGGCACCGTGGGTGATGGCGACGTCACAGTGTGCGTGGCTCCGCCCATTGTGAAATGAACACCGCGTAATGACCATCGCGCTCCTTGAACGAACCCTCTTCCGGCTGCTACCCGCAGGCGTCCTGCTCGTGGCGTTCGTGGGGATCTGCGTGATGACCGGGACGGCCTGGCCCTGGAACCAGGTGGTGCACGAAGACGGCCTTCGGACCCTGCTTGGAACGGTCTTCTACGTCGAACACGGCACGAGGGAATTGCTGCCAGACGCGCTTCTGGCGCTCGCGGTGGCGGGCTCTGTCGCGTACTTCTTTCCGCTCGGACGCGCCGAGGTCCGCGATACTCTTGCCCGCTCACGCCGCCGCCTGGCCTGGGTGGTGGCCGTCACGGTCGCCGTGATCGTCGGCGGCACGCTCTGGACCGACGGCGGACATGTGCTGATCGACAATCTTTCACAGTCACACACCCGCGCCGGGGCGCCGCTGGTGTGGGGCGCGCATTGGCGCTATCACCTGATTGAACGATTCGCGCAGATGATGCTGGCGTTCAGTGCGAGCGGCGTCTTCTGGATGCTCCACGGCAGACCCAATGTCGATCCGTTCTTAGGACGTTTCCGGCTCTTCGGCGCCGCACTTCTCCTTTTTGTGGCCATCACCGTTGTCTTTCGGCTCACGAGCGAGCCATTTCGCGATCCGGCGTACCTCGGCCACCAGCTTCGCGAGCTATTCACGCATTCGCTGGTCACGTTGCCGCTCGCCCTTGGCACATGCCTGGCGCTGGCGCGCAGGTACGCCTTGAGCGGTGTGGGGGGAAGTTCTGGGGCACGTTCCGGGAGGAGCCCCGGCGCTTCATCGGGTCGCGTCTGGCCAATCGTAGTGACCGGGGCGGCGGCCGTACTGAGCGGCGCATTCCTGCTTGTCGCGTCTCTGTTGGCTGATGCCCAGTCACACGGACAGACAGAAGGACTGGCGAGCCTGCTGTTCCCACATTTCGCGGAGCACGCGCTCGGCTACGTCCTCGTGCCTGCGCTGGCAGGCGTGATCTACCTGACGCAAGGACGAGCCAGGTCCGTGGGTCCGTAGGTCCGGTAGGTCCGGTAGGTCCGTCAGTTCGCGGAGCTGCGCCGTTCGGCGCAGGACTTTATTTGAATTGATGATGGCGCGAAGCGCCCACCGAGAACCTACGGACCTACGGACCTGTGGACTGGTCTCGAAGCGCCGTCAGTCCTCCACGACGTGCGATTCGAACGTCTTTCGGGAGCGCGCCCAGGCCGCGCGATCGAATGAACCGTCGGCGCCCAGGCAATCCACCAGCGCATAGGCCATCGCCATGGTGTGATGCGTGTTGTCGTGCGCGAAGAGTCCCTGCCGGCCAAATGTGATCAACCCGTCGATGTCGCCGATCCAGTGGTCCAGCACATCGAGGGACTCGCGGTACCCCTTCGTATAGAGGGGATACGCGTGCGGCAGACGCCGGGTCTGGACGTGACGCACCGGAGGGAGTGGGCCGAGGCCGGCCCGCACGAGGTCATTCGCCACCAACGTGCCCAATGCCTCGTCAGACATCGACCACTCCGCGTCGTCCTGCGAACATGGCAACTCGGCGCAAAGAACGGTGCGCCCAGGCGCGGGTGTGAGCGAGTAGTTCTTCGGTTCGGAGAGCCGGCTGATCCGAATCGCCGTTTCAGGAAAATAGTGTGCGTCAAATTCGGTGAACTGCTCGGCGTCGAGCGTCAGGTACACCAGGACCATCGACCGTTGCTGCAGGCGTTCGGTGGCGGCCTTCGGCACGGCAGGCCCGTCCGTCCGCACGAGTCGCGCCAGCAGAGTCACGGGGATCGTCGAGAGGACATAGTCTGCAGGAAAGACACGGGTCTCGCCGTTGATCGAGGCCTCGACCCCGCGCACGCGGCCACCTTCAACGATGACGCTTGTCACCGTCGTGTTCAGGTGCACGGCTGCGCCCGCCGTGGCTGCGGCGTGGTGCAGCGCGTCGCTAATCTGGCCGTACCCCTTGCGCGGATAGAAGAACCGGCCCGCGCCCGGACGCTTCGGCATCCCCGGCAGCGCGCTCATGACGCGCTTCACCATCTTGCCAAGTGATCCGCTGCCGACCCGGCGCTTGGCCTGTTCAGCGTCCAAGGCCGTCGGCGAGAGTCCCCAGATTTTCTGCGCGTACGGAAAATAGAAGTCGCGACAAATGGTGCGACCGAGTCCGCGCTCCAGGATGGACGCGAAACTCGGTTCACCCGACGCTCGGGTGAACGGTTTGCGGACCGCATCAGCCAGCACGCCGACGATGAACGCGGGGTGGACGTGCTGGATGAGGTCAAACGGCTTCAGAGGAAAGTGCACCCACCGGCCGCGGAGTCGAATGCGGCCATGCCTCGGCCGGTCGAGCAAATCACTGCCGAGCAAGGCGCGAATGTCGGCCATCACCGCCGGTGGGCAGACGGGGTGAAGCCGGTGGCTCCCGAAGTCCACCGGAATGCCGTCGATCACGAAACTGCCGGCATTGCCGCCCACCTGGCTTCCGCGCTCAAGCACAGTCACGTCGGTCCAGCCGCGTTGCGACAACTTGTAGGCGCCCGCAAGGCCAGCCGGGCCGCCCCCGAGCACGACGAATTTCACTTGGGGGCCACCGCGGTGGGCGCAGACCGAGGCAGCAACTGCGTGACGATCAGCCCGGCCACACCAGTGACGATGAGCACGGCTTGCCAGAGGATGCCCGACGCGAGGACGGCTTCGCGCGGCGCGCCATATGGCGCGAGCAACGAGACAAGTGCGGCTTCGCGCACGCCGATGCCTCCAAGGCTGATGGGGAGCACGGCGATGAGCTTGGAGAGAGGCCAGGCCACGAACCAGGCGGGCACGTCGGTGGTGACACCGACCTGCCGGGCCAGCCAGACATTGGTCATCACAAAGGCCGACTGTACCACGAGGGAAATGACCACCGCGCCGAGCAGGGCCGGCCGCCGCGTCATCAGCGTGGTCCACGCGTTCGCGATCTGACCGGCCAGACCGGAGAAGCGCCGCGACCGCAGCACAACCAAGCCGGCGATGACCGCGCAGACGACAGCGGCCGCGACCCACAGACCCGCGTCCTGGATGATGCGGGCCATGCCGGGCGGCACGCCGGCGAACGGCAAGGCCACGACGACGAGCATCAGGACGGTGCCGGTATCAATCAGGCGATCGGCAATGCTGGCAAACGTCACGCGCTTCACGCCGACCAGCGGCGCAAGATAGGCCGCACGCACGAAGTCTCCGCCCGCTAGTCCCGGCAGGCTGAGGTTCGCGACCAGCCCGGCGTATTGCGCTCGCACGCAGGCGGCGTTGAGCCCCTCGGCCGGTCCCAGCAGCAGGCGCAGCTTGATCGCGTTCAGGTAGTGCCCGGCGAAAAACACCACCACACTGGCCGACCAGGCCCAGAGGCTGGTGCGGCGCAGGGCATCGAGCACGGTGTCGAGCGGAATGATGCGGAGAAGAATGGCGACGACCGCCGCGGAGACGGCGGCGCGGATGACCCAGCGAACCATCGGGGACTTTCAGTCTTTCGGGCGCCACGGCGCCTGCATTTGCAGGCGCGCGATCATGTCGGCCAATAGACCGACCGACCATATGGTGATGGACGACAAAAACGCCATCACGGCGGTCTCCGACAGGTTCCACAGGTAAATGTCCTCGATCAGCTTGGCGACACCGATCAGGAACACGACGCCGCCCACCGGGAGGAACACCTTGAGCGGATTGAAGAGCACGATCGCCCGGACCACCAGCAGAATGAAGCTCACAAAATGTGACGGACGGATTTTCGACTGGCCCGCCCGCTTCGCGTATTCCACCGGCTCGAAGAGCACGTTGTGCCCGTTCGACAGCATGGCGAGTGTGATCGTGCTGGTGAATGAGAAGCCCGCGGGGCACAGGTGCATGTAGCGCAGCAGGGTCTCGCGCTTCATGACGCGCTGGCCCGAATTGAGGTCAGGAATCCGGACGCCGACCAGGAACCCAGCAAGCCGATTGAGCAGCCACTTGCCCGGACGCCGAATCCAGGCCACGCCGGCCGACGACAGGCGCCGCTCTCCCACCACCATGTCGGCGCCGTCGAGCCTGGCGTACAGCCGCGGCATCGCGTCTGGCGCATACGAGGCATCCGCATCCATGATCATGATGGCGGGCGCCTCGGTGGCCATCACGCCGGTTTTGAGAGCGGCACCGTATCCCCGATTCCATGCATGCGCAATGACCCGCACACCCGCCGCCGCCGCGCGTGCCCCTGTGCCGTCTGTCGAGCCGTCGTCGACCACAATGATCTCGCTCGATACCGGGAAGGAGGCCAGCACCTCGCGGACGCGCGCCAGGGTGCCATCAATGCCGGCGGCTTCGTTAAACGCCGGCAAAATGACCGCCAGTTCTGGCACGGGCTTCGTGATGTCCATTCAGGGTACCTTCCGCTGCCGAAAACGGCCAGTGTAGCCTACACCGTCGTGCGTCTATTGGCCGAAGGCGTAGAGGCGCCCGTCTCCGTCACCGATGATGACGCGACCGTCGGCGACAGCTGGAGAGGCCGTGAAGGGTGCGGCGGCATCGAACTCCCAGAGCTTCTTCCCCGAGGCGAGGTCAAGAACGTAGAGCTTGCCATCGCTCGAGCCCACGATGACCCGGGTGCCGACGATGGCCGGCGAGGATTCCACGCGGGCACGGGTTGTGAACGACCAGCGCTGCTTTCCAGTGGCCATGTCGAGGGCGCGCACGTTCTTGTCACGGCCGCCCAGCACCATGGTGCCGCCACTGCCGCTGACACTGAGAGCCGCTGACGAATAAAACGGGAACTGGCGGTCGGGATCAAGGAATCGCCACTTCACGCGTTTCGCCGCGATGTCCACCGCGACCACCTCGTTCGCGAACGTGCCGTAGTACGCCACGCCGGCGGCGATGGCCGGTGAGGCGGCTGTGTAGGCCTGCGTCGCCATGGACAGCACTTTGGAGCCATCGCTGATGCGAACGCCGTGGAACACCTCGTCACACCCGCCGAAGTACGCCACCCCGTTCCAGACGGCCGGCGTGGAATGCACGTAGTTGTCGGTGCCGGCTTTCCAGAGGAATGCGCCCGTCGCGGCGTTCAGGCCGTAGAGGTGACCGTCGTACGATCCGATCAGCACGGTGTTGCCGACCACCACCGGTGATGACTTGATCTCAGCCCCCGTTTTGTATGTCCATCGCGCCTTGCCAGTGGCTGCATCGACGGCGTGAAACACTCCGGCGAGATCGCCGATGTACACCACGCCATTGGCGACCGCCGGCGATGATTCGCCGATGCCCAGGTCGTCAGACGTCGCCCGGTACGACCACTTCAGCTTCCCGCTGCCCGCATCAATCGCCACCAGCGCGCCCCCAGACGTGCCCACATAGGCCACACCATCGACCACAGCGGCTGACGACTCGATCGCCGAGCCGGCCTCATACGTCCACTGCAGGCGCAGCGTGGCCGGCAAGACAGACGTCGCCACACCGGTCAGCGTCGGAGCATTGCGGAACTGAGGCCACGAGGTGGCCTGGGGGGCGGCCCGTAATGAGCCCATGGGCCCATGAGGCAATGAGGCAATGCCGGACGTGAGGGCAATGGCGAGCATTGCCCCATGGGCCCATGGGCTCATTTCCGTTTCGCGCCGAGCTGAATCGCGAACAGGTTATTGCGCGTCATGACGAACATTGCGCCGTTGGCGGTGACGACGGTGGAGTACACGGAGCTGCCCATGTTCACTTCGTTGAGCACCTTCTTCTCGCGGCCGTGCTGGAAGACGGTAACGTCGCCGTCTTCGTCACCCAGATAGACCTTGCCGTCCACGATCATCGGTGAGCTCCACATGGCCGCGAACATGTCGTGTTTCCAGACCTGCTTGCCGGTCGTGAGGTCGATGCAGTGGAAGAAACCGCTGAAGTCCGGGTAGTAGAGCAGCCCGTCCTTGATCGCCGGCGTGGAAATGGTCCGGCGAATGTCGGTGTAATGCCACAGGCGCCCGCTGTCGGTAAGATCGCCGCGTTTGGTTGCGTCAATCGCGTACAGGTGACCGACGCCTTCACCGTGTTCGGGGTCCTGGCCGTTCGCGACGTACACCACGTTTTCGAAGATCACCGGCGTGGCGATGATTTCGTTGCGCGTCTTCGGCCAGACAGAGTCTTTCGGGTTCGTGTCGAACTCCCACAACTTCTTGCCGGTCAGCGCCTCATAGCTGCGCACCCAGCCGTCGCCCTGGCCGTGCACCACCTGCACGACGCCGCCGATGCTGCCAACCGTGGGCGTTGACCACTGGCCGTGCAGGATCTTGTCACCCGGTGATGCGTCCTCCCACACCAGTTTTCCGGTGGTGCGATCGAGCGCGATGATGGCCGGCGCGTTGGGTGACGGGATGTTCACATGGCTTTCGTCCTGGCCGTTGCCGGTCGACACATAGATCAGGTTCTGGTAGAAATTCGGCGACGAGTTGGCGAGGTTGTGCGGAAAGGCGCCGACTTCTTCCATCATGTCGTATTGCCAGACGACGTCGGGGTCGTGTTTGCCGGTGAGTGTCTCGGTCTTGAACTCGCCGTCGTTTTCGTTGTCGTGGAAGCCCTGAACGTCGGCCGCCACCACCACGCCGCGGTTGGACACGAAGTACGCGATCTCGCCAATCACCAGCGGCGATGACGCGATACCCTGGAAGGGCCAGTCGTTCGCGCGCCCCGACGTCAGCTTTTCATAGGTCGCCTGCCACAGGAATTCGCCCGTCGATTCACGGAACGCCATCAGCACGCCGCGGTCGCCGGCTTGCTTGGGGTCGCGTGTGGCTTCGTTGTTTGTGCCCACGAGCACCACACCACCAGCCACAACCGGGTTGCCGTAACTCTGCGAGCCGAGCGCGGCCACCCACTTGATGTTCTCTCCGGTCTTCACATCCCAGGTCGAGGGCATTCCGGTGGCGTCCGACACCATGTTACGGTCGGGTGACCCGCCCCACATGTGCCACTCGGTCACACCTTTGCCGGCCCCTGACGAAGCAGTGGTGGCCACCAACGCACACAACACAACGAGCGAAAGTTTCTTCATCACGTGATTCCTACTGATTCCTGTAGACCTTGAAATTGTCGAAAAAGACGTCGGAGATGCCGTCGCCGTACAGGCCGGGTGCGCCGGAGCGATGGGGAATGCGGTCCACCTTTTCGATCGTCCATGCCGCGGGCTCGGCCTGGTCACGAGGCCAGACTTTGCCCTGCACCAGCGTGGTGCCGTCAGCCCGGTTCTCGACGCGAAGCTTCATCCGGTACCAGGTGTCCACCGGCCACGTGAATTTTTCCACGCTGACCGTCATCTCGTTGGCGGCCTGCCAGGGCTGCAGCTCGATCTTCTGGTTGTTGCCAAACATCATCAGCACATAGCGCTGGTTGATGAGGCCCACGTCACCGCGCTGCCTTCGCATCACGAGACCGCGCACATCGGCCTCCACGGTGTAATCCGACCACTCGGGTCGTCCCATCATCAGTTTCGTGCGGCGACCCACGGTGTCGTCGCGCGGCCGCACCAGCACCCCGCTGCCGTCCAGTTCACGGGGCAGAGCCTTCATGTTTGAGGTCCACCACGCGGGCGTCGCCTTGAGGCCGTCGAAGTCGTAGGTCCATGGCAGCGCCGGAATGACACGCACCCGCGCCTGTCCCGTGATGGGGCCGACCGCGCCGGTCACGACAGCCTTGACGTAACCTGCGGCGCCGCCACCCGGAGCCACGAACGCGCCGTCGGCTCCAATGGTTCCCGCCAACTGGTCCGTGGTCCATTGGACTTCACCGGCTTTCGCCTCGCGAACGAATACGCCGTTGGCATCAAACAGACGCACGACAAATGCCTGTTTATCGCCCGGGTTGAGGAGCGCCTCGTAGGGGAACACCTGCACGGCAGCGACCGGAGCAGACGAGGCCGCCGGTCTCGCGGCCGCTGGTGACGCACCCGCAGCCGTGGCCTGTTTAGGCCCGATCGCATACACACGCTCCATCGACGTCACATACACGCGGCCGTTGGCCACCGCCGGCGACGCGATGATGGGCTCAGGATTTCCGGGCGTGCCGAGCACGTCCTCATCCAGCACTTCGACGCCCGTGGCGCTCGGCCGCAGGATGTAGAACTTGCCGTTCTCCGTGCCGATATACAACTTGCCGTCGGCCAGCGTCGGCGAGCCCTTCTGCAGGGTGCCGAGCGTCTTCTTCCAGAGTTCCTTGCCGGTGGCGAGATCGACCGCCGCGAGAATGGCGCCGTTGTCCATGCCATAGAGCCGGCTGCCGTCCATCACGGGCGACGCAAACGTCGGCATGAAGCCATGGGTCTTCCACTTGATCGCCGCGCCGGTCAGTACGCCTTTGCCGGTGGCATCAACGGCTGCCAGCATGCCCATTTCCGTCGTGTCGATGTTTTCCTCGCCGTGAGCGATATACACCGTGTTGTTGCGAAACAACGGGCTGTTCAGGATGGCGCGCTTGCTTACTTCCAGGCTCCACACCGGCTGGCCGGTGTTTACATTGAGTCCGTGAAACACCCCGTCGGTGCCGCCGACGATGAGCTGGCGCATGCCGTTGACGTCGGCCACGATCGGGCTCGAGTAGTTCGTGTCGTAGTGCCGCGTCTGCGGCGCGCTGACCCAGATCGTCTGGCCCGTGGTCTTGTCGAAGGCGAAATAGCGGTTGCCCGGACGGCCCAGGTCGCCCCACCCCTGCAGCAGGGTGTTGAGGATCACCATCTGCCCGTCGATGATCGGGGAGGTCGTGCGGCCGCCGTGGGTGGTGATCGCGCCGTACTCCTCGGGCAGTGAGCGCTTCCACAGGACCACGCCCTGCGGCGACAGCGCCAGAAGTTCGGCGGACACTGTGAACATGAAAATGTTGCCGCTTTGCCGATCGACCGCGGGTGAGGCCCACGCCGCTCGGTGTTGCGGCACGTCGCTCAGGAACTGTGGCACCCGATGCTCCCAGAGCACGCGTCCGGAGTTGGCGTCCACCGCCACAAGCCGCTCTTGTGTCAGCGAGGTATCGCCCGGGGTCGTCGTCTGCAAGTAGAGGCGGTTGCCGTGAATGACCGGTGTGGAACGCCCGCCGAAGGGCAGCGTCCAGGCCAGATTTTCTCCGGCTGGCGACCAGCGCGAGGGGAGGTTGGTTTCCGGCGATGTGCCGTCGCGGGATGGGCCGCGCGATTCCGGCCAGTCACTCGCCACGAGCGCGGGCGCAAGGCCCGCCGCGAACAGCACGATGAGAAGTTTGTTTCGCATGAGAGGGATCTCCCCGACGTTATACCGCCCGTCAGACCGGGTCAATGCAGACTACGGCCGTTCCACGGGTCCCGTTGCACCCCTGTGACGCGCGCCCACTGCAGCGCGATCAACGGCCGCCGGCGGCGGGCAGGCGCTCGCCGGCCTGGATGGCCACCGCCAGGCGATTCTCGCGTGGAGGCACCGGGCAGACGTAGTTGACGTTGAAGACGCAAAACGGGTGATACGCCTGGTTGAAGTCCAGATTGTAGAGGGTCGTGGAGGTGCGATCGAGCTCCAGGTACCGGCCGCCTTTGTATGTTTCGGTGCCGCTGGTCAAGTCGCCGAACGGCACAAACAGGCGCGTGATCGTGCGCACGCCCTCGTCGGCGAACGCGGTCAGCGTCAGGGTGGTGCCCTTCAGTGTGAAGGTCAGCGTCCCCACGCGCTGCATGCGGCGCAGTTCCGTGGTGGAAGTCGGTAATTCGATGATGACTCGTGGCGACCGGTTTTCGTTCAGCACCGCCGGCATCTGATACGCCGGATCAATCGGGTAGTACGGCAGTCCGGTGAACGTGGTTTGATCGGCTGGCAGCAGCGGCGAGTCGGCGCCCGACTTGAACATCGCATCCTTGCTGGCCCGCCACGCGAGGATGTCCTGATCCTGCGACCCGTCTTCGATCGGCTGTGGACCGGAGGTGCAGGCGGCCAGCGTGGCCGCCGCAGTCAAGGCGAAAATCAGGGTGCGACGCACACGACAATTCTACCGCGTCCCTCGGCGCCGAGGCGTCCGGCTACGCGAAGATGTAGCCCTTCCGGCTGACGATCGCGTCGGCAAGGCGGCGTCGCGCCGCGATGGTGTCCACCGGCGTCACCTTCAGCAGGCGCCGCAGCGCCGCCAGCATCGTGCGCTGGGTGTCGCCGCCGGTCATGGCCTGGATGGCGGTGCGCGCGGCGGCGTCGGCTCGCAACCCGGCGTCGTGTGTGAGCACGGCTGCCGCGTCCGCCTGGAGCGCGGCGGTCGGCGATCCTGACGCGGCCGATTGTGCGGCCCGCAGCAGCGAGCTTTCGGCCATGAAGGTGTCCATCATGATGTCGGAGGCCAGCATCAGCACTTCCTGTTGTTCTTCCAGCGCAGTGCCATAGGTCTGCATCGCCAGACCCAGCACCATGATGGCCGTCTTCTTCATGCCGGCCACCGTCGCCGCGATCAGCTCGACGGGTCCAGTCCCGCTCGTGGCCGCGCCAGCCTGGGGCGCGAGCAGTTCCTCCTGCAGCCTCTTGGCCGCCGCAATGATGGGCACTCCGCCCTTGAGCGCGCGCTTGATGAGCATGCCCGGCACCAGGAGCCGATTGATTTCGTTGGTCCCTTCGAAGATTCGGTTCACCCGCGCGTCGCGGTAGTGGCGTTCGGCCGGGTAGTCACGTACGAATCCATTGCCGCCGTGAATCTGCACGTTTTCATCAAGGACGTAGTCGAGCATCTCGCTGCTGGCCACTTTCAGGAGCGACGCCTCGATCGCAAACTCCTCAAGCGCGGCCAGCGCCGCGGCCGGCGTGTGGCCCCCACGCGCGATCATCTCGTCGATAAGGCCTGTCGTGCGATACAGCATGCTCTCCACGCCGTACGCCCGGGCCGTCATTTCGGCCAGTTTGTGACGGATGGCGCCAAACGATGCGATGGCCTGTCCGAACTGGCGTCGCGTCGTGGCGTAGGTGACCGCTTCGCGCATCACGAACTTCGCCCCGCCGCTGCACATGCCGGCGAGCTTCAACCGTCCGTAGTTGAGTACGTTGAATGCGATCTTGTGGCCCTTGCCCACCTCGCCCAGCAGGTTCTCGGCCGGCACGCGCGCGTCCTGCAGCACCAGCGGCGCGGTGGACGAGCCGTGCAGGCCCATTTTGTGTTCTTCCTTGCCGGGTACGACTCCGGGAAAGGAGCGCTCCACGATGAACGCGGAGAACTGCTCGCCATCCACCTTGGCAAACACGATGTAGAGATCGGCGAACCCGCCGTTGGTGATCCACATCTTCTCGCCATTGAGCACCCACGATCCGTCCGGCTGACGCACGGCCTTCGTCCGCGCGCCGAGCGCATCCGACCCCGACCCCGATTCACTCAGGCAATAGGCGCCCACCAGGTCGCCCGAGACGATGCCGGGCAGATACTTCTGCTGTTGCGCCTCGCTGCCGAAACACAGGATGGGGATGATCGCGAGGCCGGTCTGGGCACCGAACGTGGTGGAGAACGACGCGCTGCCACCCATGCCTTCACCCACGACCACGGCCGCGGCCTTGTCGAGGCCAATGCCGCCGAAGGCCTCGGGCACATCCGTGCCGAGCAGGCCCAGGTCGCCGGCGCGTTTCACCAGCGCCCTGGCCAGCGTCCAGTCTTTCTGCTCGAGCCGCGCGAGGGCGGGCAGAATTTCCTTCTCCACAAATTCCGCCGCGGTTTTGGCCATGAGCCGGTGGTCGTCGGACATGCGTTCCGGCGTCAGTACGTCTTGTGACGCGGTCGAGTCGAGCAGCCAGTCGGCGCCCCGGCGAACGGCAGATGTCGTGGTCATGATGGCCTCAGTCAGAAAGACGTTCGAAGATGGCGGCAGCGCCCATGCCGCCGCCCACACACATGGTGACCAGGCCGTAGCGGCCCTGGCGCCGGCGGAGCTCGTACAACAGCGATGTGGTCAGGCGCGCGCCGGTGCAGCCCAGTGGATGTCCGAGCGCAATGGCGCCGCCGTTGACGTTCAGTCGCGCGGGATCGATCGGCAGCGCCTGCGTGCACGCCAGCACCTGCGCCGCAAACGCTTCATTGAGTTCCACCAGGTCCATGGCGTCAAGCGTGAGCCCACTCTTCGACAGTACTTTGCGGATGGCCGGCACAGGGCCAATGCCGAACATCTCCGGCTTCACGCCGGCGGTGGCGTAGCCCACGAATCTCGCGAGCGGTGTTAATCTGAGCGCCCGTGCGCGAGCCGCACTCATGACGATGACCGCGGCTGCCGCGTCGCTCGTCTGCGACGAATTGCCTGCGGTGACCGTGCCCTGCACATGGAACGCCGGTCGAAGTCCAGCCAGCGCGGCGAGTGACGTATCCCGCCGCGGTCCCTCATCCACACCCATCGTCACCATCCCGGTGAGCGTGTGAACGTCCACTGGGACGATCTCGTCGGTGAAGCGGCCCGCGTCGATGGCCGCGATTGCGCGCGCGTGGCTCTGCAGCGCAAACGCATCCTGCGCTTCGCGTGTGATCTGGCTCTCGCGCGCATGGTTCTCGGCCACCAGGCCCGTGCTGAGATATACGTCCGGGTAGTCGCGCACGAGCGTCGGGTTCGGGGCTACCTTGTGACCGCCCATCGGCACGAGGCTCATGGACTCGGTGCCGCCCGCGATGATGACGTCGGCGGCGCCCACCATGATTCGGCCGGCGGCCTGTGCGATGGCTTCCAGGCCCGACGCGCAGAACCGGTTCACGGTCAGGGCGGAGGCCGAGACGGGGATGCCCGCGCGCAGACTCGCGATGCGCGCCACGTTGAGGCCCTGTTCAGCTTCCGGCATTGCGCAGCC
>JBKJQX010000191.1:0-22307 GCA_046594875.1 Vicinamibacterales bacterium | reverse complement strand
TTGCCGGGAATCCAGGTGCAGGTGAACGGCACGCGCCGCCAGTCGAGCAACATCACTTCAGCCATGGCCAGGCCCCCCAGCACCGAAAGCAGCAACGTGCGCCAGGCGTCGATGCCGATCACCGAAAATTGCAGCGGCACCGCGATCAACATCACGGGCGCGACGACCAGGCGCAGACACGCCTGATCGACGGTGGCCAGGTGCTTTGCGCGTGGACCTGGTCCGTCGGTGACGCGAAAAATCCAGTTGGCGCGAGACTGTACTGGAAGCAGGAATGATGTTCTGAGCCCGGTCAGGCCCGTGAGCATCAGGACCAGCGGGAAGCCGACCGCCGCAGCCAGCAGCGCGGGCGGCGCCGGTTCATCCCACCGGAAGGTGCTGCTCAACAGGCCGTCGAGCATGGCCTTGGTCACCACGCCACCGCCAATTGCCGCAAACACCAGGAACAGCAGCAGCGGCAGACGATTGCGCCATAACGTGGCCCGCGTGAATGGCCACACGCCCATCTGCGGCACGGCTGGGTCAGTTGAGGCTGCATTGGGTCGCGTATCCCGCGGCGGCGGCAGCACCAGGCGTTCGAAACGCCGATACAACAAGGCGTACGCGCACAGACCGGCCACGACCACCACGCTCGTGCCGAGTACTCCCGTCCATGCCATGCGCTGCCAATACGGATTCGCGACGCCCAGGACCACACGCTCCACTCCCACGAACCAAGCGGGCGGAAAAAACAAGAGCGCAGCCGGCTCGCTCGCCACCCACGTCCGCTGTGCCGGCAGTTGAAGGACGAAGGGCAACGCGAGGATGGCGCCGGTGATAACCACGCTCGGCACGATGACGCCCAATCGCTGAAGCCACTGCCGCGGTGCCCACATGGAGCCCAACCCCTGGATGGCCAGTACGCAACCGAAGCCGACGATGCCTGAGCACATCGCCGCCAGGCCATGTGCGAGAATTCGGCCCGCGATCGACCCCTCGGCCCAGCGCTGGTGCGTGAACATCGGAAATGCGATAGCCGCAAACGCAGCCAGCGACAGCAGCAGCGCGCCGACGAACAGGGCCAGCGCCGCGAGCTTGGCGGCGAAGATGCGCCGACGGCTGATAGGCAGCGGCACCAGCGTCAGGTAGTCCACCTCATCGGGGAACATCGACGGCGCCACCAGTGCGGCTACGACCATAGCGACAAGAAACGGCAGCGCCAGCATGAACAGGCTGTCTGTCACCATCGCGCGCCGGAACGGCTCGGGATCAGGCAGATAGCTCAACTCCAGGTAGATGCGGGAGAACTGCCGTGGCAGCATGAAGCCGACGCTGACCAAGCCGGCGACGACGCCGAAGAGCAGGCCCCGCACGGCCTCCACGCCATCGTCCTGCAACACACCGCGGCCGAGGAGGCTGCCCAGGAAGTGGCGGATGAGTGGCCGGAGACTGCGCACGGGCTCAACGTCCTCTGACCGTATTGACGATGTCTGTGGCGATGGCGGAGTAGTCTTCCTGCTGCGTGACCTCGGCGAAGACGCCTTCGAGTGTCGGGGTGCGGTCGTTGCGCAGGTCCGCGATGCGGCCGTCGGCCACCACCTTGCCACGATGCAGAATCACCACGCGCTCGCAGACCTTCTCCACCACATCCAGACGATGCGAGCTGAAGAGGATCGTGCGTCCTTCGCGCGCAAGCGCCTGCAGAAACGTGCGGAACAGCAGGTCAGCCGAGACGTCAAGGCCCGAGAATGGTTCGTCGAGAATCAGAAGTTCCGGGTCGTGAAGGAGCGCGGCGGCCAGCAGCACGCGCTGGCGCATGCCTTTGGAGAACGTGGCCATGGTGCCGTAACGCGCGTCGTGCAGGCCGAACAGATCCAGGAGGCGCTCGCCGGTGTGCCGGCATGTGTTCGCGTCCAGTTCCCGCAGCGCACCCACCAGCAGGAGGTACTCGATGGCCGAGAGGTGCGTGTAGAGTTGCGGTTCCTCGGGGACGTACCCGATACGGCGCTTGAAGGCGATGGGATCATCTTCCAGCGATTCGCCGTCCAGTGTGATGGTGCCGTTGTCGGGTTCGAGCAGGCCGACGAGCATGCGGATTGTGGTGCTCTTGCCGGAGCCATTCGGGCCCAGGTATCCGAGAATCTCGCCGGGTGCACACGAGAAGCTGACGTTGTCGACGGCCAGCAGGCCGCCGTACCGGCGCGTCAGGCCGCGGACGTCAAGCACGGGGTTCTCGAGCGCGTCTGGGCACGTGGAAGACCACCGATGTGAGCGGAGGGATCTCGTCAGGCATATGAGCGTGTGACTGGTATACCTGCTACGGGTATAGTCGTCAACGTCATGTTGAAGATGGCAGGGATGGCGGGTGTCGCGCTGCTTGTGGCCGGGGTGGCCGGCGGCTGCTGGCCTCGCGAAAATGTGATGGCGCGGAGCCGCGCGCTGGTGTTGACGCGCACGTACGATCGGCGCGGGCCGGCGGTGTTCGTGGAAACGCGCGCCGGCCGCGTGCGTGACGCGGCCGGGCAGATGCTGTCGGTCCCGATGTTGCTGGGCGCCGACGGGTACTGGACACGATCGGGGCCCGAATACATCACGCGAGAGAGACTTGAGAACACCAGGGTTCTTGTCATCGATCGCGATGTTGAGGCGCTGGGTGGAAGAACAACCACTCTGGTCTCACGGTGGATTGAGTCCGGCGGCTCGGTGCTGGTCTTGGCGCGGGGCCAGGGGCCGGAGGTGCGAACCGAGCGTGGCCTGGGGCGAGCGGCGGTGATCGACCCTTCGGCGTTTGCCGCCGCGGACTTTGTCGGGCGCCTGCAGGCCGCGATGCACTGGCTCGCCAGATTCACTGATTACCGATAAAATCTGACGGATGAAGAGGACGAACAGGGTCAAGGTCTTCCTGATCGCTGCCAGTGTCGCGACCATGGTCGCGCTCGCCGGTCAGGCGTCGGCGCAAGTGCCGCCGACACCGCCGGTCCAGGTCGTTCAGCCGGGTGCTCCCGGGAAGCCGAGCCGTGAGTTGAGTGCGTCCGAGCGGCCCAAAGCGGTGGCCTCGAAACACTCGCCCGCGGATACCAAGTTCATGCAGGGGATGATCGGCCACCACGCACAGGCCGTGGAGATGGTGGACCTGCTCAAGACGCGCACCACGCGCGAGGACATGCGCATGCTGGGGATGCGGATCGAGGTCTCGCAGAACGACGAAATCAAGATGATGCGGCTGTGGCTCGAGACGCGCGGCGAGACGGTGCCGAGCGAACACGCGCATCACATGCCCGGCGGGATGATGCCCGGCATGCTGACGCCGGAGGAAATGGCGAAACTGCGCGCCGCGAAGGGCGCCGCGTTCGATCGATTGTTCCTCGAAGGCATGATCAGGCATCACGGCGGCGCCCTGGTCATGGTGCAGGAACTGCAGTCGTCGCCTGGCGCGATGCAGGAAGCCGAGATTCATGATTTTGCAACGCACGTGGACGGTGACCAGCGGATGGAGATTCTCCGTATGAACACCATGTTGAAGGGCATCAAGAAATGAAAAAGCAGTCGATCTGGATTGGATCTGTGGTGGCGTGCCTGTTCGTGTGGGCCGTCGAGGGTGGCGCGCAGCAGGTGCAGCAGCCGGGTCAGGACCCGCGCGTGGGCCTCAAGGCCGGCGCGACCGATGCCGGTGTGGCGGCGCGCAACATGGAACTGGTTGCGACCTTGCCGAAACCTCCGGGTTTCGGCGACGCCACCGGCACGGGCGGTCTGGCGTTTGCGAACTCGGACATCGCCTTCAAGGGCGGCAACATGTTCCTCGGCAGCTTCGCCGGGTTCAACTTCTACGACATCGAAGACCCGCGCAAAATTCGGTTGCGGACGTCGGTACCGTGCCCGGGCGGCCAGGGTGACCTGTCGGTGTTTGGCAACCTGCTCTTCATGTCGGTTGAGCAGGGCAACGGCCGCGTGGATTGCGGCACGCAGGGCGTGACCGGTGCGCCCAATGCCCCGAGCCCGGAGCGCTTCCGCGGCGTGCGCATCTTCGACATCACCGACCTCAACAAGCCCGTCCAGGTGGCCGCCGTGCAGACCTGCCGTGGCTCACATACGCACTCGCTGGTACCGAACCCGAAAGACCCGTCAATGATCTACGTGTATGGGTCTGGCACGGGCGGCGTGCGGTCGGACAAGGAACTGGAAGGGTGCTCGTCGGGTGATCCGAACGCCGACCCGAACACGGCGCTGTTCAGCATCGACGTCATCGCGGTGCCGGTGAAAAACCCGGCCGCCGCCAAGATCGTCAATCGTCCGCGCATCTTTGCTGATACGCAGAGCGGTGCCATTGCCGGCCTGTGGCCGGGTGGCGGACACGGGGAGGGCACGCAGCGCACGTCCACGACGAACCAGTGCCACGACATCACGGTGTACCCCGAACTGGGCCTCGCCGCCGGCGCCTGCTCGGGCAACGGCATCCTGCTCGACATCTCCGACCCGGTGAATCCGAAGCGCCTCAGCGAGGTCTCGGACATCAACTTCGCCTACTGGCACTCGGCCACATTCAACAACGATGGCACCAAGGTCATCTTCACCGATGAGTGGGGCGGTGGCACCTCGCCGCGTTGCCGCGAGACCGACCTGCCGAGCTGGGGCGCCAACGCCATCTTCGAGATTCGCGACAAGAAGATGATCTTCCGCAGCTATTACAAATTGCCCGCGCCGCAGACCGAGTTCGAGAATTGCGTGGCGCACAACGGCTCGCTCATTCCAGTGCCCGGCCGGGATATCAAGGCGCAGGCCTGGTATCAGGGTGGCGTCTCGGTCTTCGACTTCACCGATGCCACCCGTCCGGTGGAAATCGCATTCTTCGACCGCGGTCCAGTGTTCGCCGACAAACTCGTGACGGCCGGCTACTGGTCCACGTATTGGTACAACGGCTTCATCTATGGGTCGGAGATCGCACGTGGCGTGGACGTGTTTGAACTCAAGCCGAGCGAGTTCCTCTCCGAGAATGAAATTGCCGCCGCGAAGCTCGTGCAGATGAACGAGTTCAACGCGCAGTCGCAGCCGAAGATGGGCTGGCCGCAGGTGCCGGTGGTGGCGCGCGCCTACATGGACCAGCTCACGCGCAGCAAAAGCCTGAAGGCCGAGCAGGCGACCGCGCTCAACGATGCCATCACGGCCGTCGAACGCACCAGCGCGGCCGACCGCGCCACAGCCGTAGCTGCGCTCGAAGCGCTGCTGCCCGCCATCGAAAAGCAGGGCGGCTCGGCCAACCCGATCGATGCGGCCAAATACCGCGCGATGGTCGCGACCATCAGAGGCTTCGCGAAGTAGTCCAGGGTCCAGAGTCCAGGGTCCGAGGGGGACGGGTCTCGATCTGTGGAAAACTCCGGGCAGAAAGGCGCAGAGCCTGCCCCAGAGTTTTCCACAGATCGAGACCCGTCCCCCTATCGTCCCGAATGCCCGACTGATTTCTCCGCCAGCAATTTTCGCTTCGCGGCCGCTAGCTCGCGCTTCTGCGCCGCGCTCACCATCGGGTAGTCCAGCGTCAACCCATCCATCGTCTCGGCGATGATGGAGGCCACGGCCAGGCGCATGAACCACTTGTTGTCGGCCGGGATGATGTGCCACGGCGCCCAGGCGGTGCTCGTGTGCGTGAAGACGTCTTCGTACGCCTTCATGTAGTCCTTCCAGAAACCGCGCTCGGTGACGTCGCCAGCTGAGAACTTCCAGTTCTTGGCCGGGTCATCAATCCGCTCAAGGAATCGTTTCTTCTGCTCCTTGCGCGAGACATTCAGGAAAAATTTGAGGACGACGGTGCCGTTTTCCACCAGGTAGCGCTCGAAGTCGTTGATGTGCGCGAACCGTTCCTTCCAGATCTTCTTGTCCTGTTCCATGTGCTCGGGCATCTGCTGGCCCTGCAGGATGGATGGATGCACGCGCGCGATCACCACTTCTTCGTAGTGCGAGCGGTTGTGGATGCCGATGCGCCCGCGCTCGGGCACGGCTTTCATCGACCGCCAGAGATACGCATGGTCGCGTTCTTCCGCTGAGGGGGCCTTGAAGCTGAATACCTGGCAGCCCTGCGGGTTGATGCCCGACATCACGTGCCGGATCGTGCCGTCCTTGCCTGCCGCGTCCATCGCTTGAAAGATGATGAGAAGGGAGTACGTGTTCTGCGCGTACAGGCGGTCCTGCATCTTCGAGAGATGACGGACGCCCTCTTTGAGCAGTTCCTGCGCATGCCCCTCGTCCTTGAGGCCGCCGGTCCAGTCCGCGGGATGGTCTTTGAGGTGAAAGCCCTTGCCGCTGGCAATTGTGAGTCGCTTGGTGATTTTCCGGAGGCTCTTCATCCAGCTATCTTACGGCCTGATGATGAACGCCACTTCGCGAGTGGCCTCGTTGGTGCCGTCAGTGATCACCACCTGCAGGCGATAGGCGCCGGGCGCGAGCTGGTTGAGCGGCAGCGAAATATCGAGCGACGGCTGGGTGCCCGCCTCCAGCACGCGGTCAAACGTCACCGCCACCGTGCCGTCGGGCGCCAGGGCCGAGATGGTGGCGGTCAGCGCCGTGGCGTTGCGCTGGACAGCCTTGAAGTACAGGCGCAGCGTGTCTCTCGCGACAAAGGCCCGATCGAGCGTCGGGTCGAATGGAATCGTCAGCGCCGGCACTGGCAGCGTCGGGGGCACGACAGGCGAAGGCCGCATCATCGGTGGCAGGGTCCCCCGTGATGCCATCTCCACGCTCGTCGTCTGAATGGAGACTGGAGGCAGGTCGCGGGCGATGGGAACGTGTGGGCCGTCGGCGTACGCGATTACCAGATCAGTCAACTGCAGGTCGTCCTTCGAAAAGTCAGGCACATCGAAAGACAGATAGACCGACCCGCCGGCGTTGAGCTTCTTGCTCGTGGCCGAGGCGCGCAATTGGTACTGGCCTGGGGGCAGCGGCATCTCCGACACGATTTCGTAGGTGACTTTGTCAGGGACGACGACCAGTCCGGACCGTGGTCGCAGTGTCACCTTGGCGCCTGAGCTTTGCCGTTCGCGCACCTTGGCGCCCTTCATATCAATGGCGTACATCCCGTATTCGATGTCGTCGAGCAGTCGATCCGAGTCGACCTCCTTCATCGAGGTCGTCGGCACCGTGAGTTCCAGCGCGATGACGACGCGCGCGTGTTTTCCGGTGGCTGGGCCCGGCGGCATGGGAATCGCCTGAAGACGCAGCGGAAGGTCGTTCTTGGGGAGCGCGCCGCCGACCAGGCGGTTGAGTTCGCTCGTCGGCTTCGCGGGCGCGGGCGCGCCTTCGAGTTGATACCCACGCCGGTAGCGCAGGGTCAGGTCGGGTCGCCCTTTGACCTCGACATCGATCGGGCGGTAGCCCTTGCCGGTCGTGTCCGATGGATAGAAGCCGAGCAGGTAGTAGTTGTCGAGGTCGGCGATGATCTGCGAGATGCCGCCGGTGAAGTCGTCGGTGTTGACCACCGCGAAGCCGCCGGTTTCCTCAGACATAATCGTGAGGCCCTGCTGGGCCTTGCGTACCCAGGCGTTCCAGTTGGTCGGAGAGCGGACGACGCCGACGATCTCGGCCGCTTCATTGCGGAGTGACGCTTCATCGCCGGTACAGGGATCAGCGCCAATGCCGCGCTCGCCCCGAGGCGGCGGAAAACACTCCTCCATCAATTTCTGAGCTGTGATTTCTCCGCGCGGATCGATCGAATACGTCGCCACGTTGCCGCGGCGCATCGCGTTCATCGTGTTCAGCAGCTGATACTCGAATGCCGGCGCTGGCTGCCAGACCGACTTGTTGACGATGTTGGCAATCTGCTCGCCGCCATCGAAGAGGCCGCTGATGTCCTTGGCGACGTTCTCAGAGATCAGGATGAACGCCTTGCGGCGTTTGTCGCCGCTGCCCAGGATTCGCGCCGCATCCTCGAGGGCTCGGTAGAGTCCACGGTTGGCGTTGAGTTCCTGGATCTCACAGCCCGGGTCCAGGTTCGACGCGTCCGCCGTCTCGGGATCCCGTGGGATGGCGATCGGCTCGCAAACATCAAGCGGCCGACGCGTAGGGCGTCGGCCTTTGAACTTCTCGATGGACCCGAGCAGGCGCGACCGGTCATCGGTGACCTCTACGCCGTGTTCGCCGCCAACCTGGATCAGTGACATCGCCGACTCGGGCCCCAGGTCGTTCACGATGTTGCGAGCGATGCCTTTCACCGTGTCGGTGCGGCCACGGTACGTGTGCAGGTCGTCGAGCACCATCACCACCAGCCGTCCGGCCTTCGCGCTCGTATTGCTCGCCACGTCCATCCGAGTCTCCGGCGGCAGGCGCGGCAGTTCAGTGGCGCGCTCAATCGAGCGCTGGACCTCGGTGAACGTTTCAATGCTCTGCGGCTTCTTCCGATCCTTGAGGATGAAGTCGTCTTTGGTCAGGCCGTGAACGCGCTGACCGTCCTTGTCCACCACCACGACGTCGATCTCGACCAGTTCGGTCGCAGTGCGAAAGACCGGTGGCTGCTGCGGGCGTTCCTGCGGGCGTGCCTGCAGCACACTGCCGCCGAGTACAAGGAGTGCAAGCGCAGTCGCCATAGCGACAACGGCGGCGAAGGCGGCGCGGGGCACATTGGGGATTATAGGGGGACGGGTCTCGTCCCCGTCGTTGTATAGTTCGCTTGCCCAAGGAGCCCGCTATGAAATACCTGTCCCGTCTCGTGCCGATTCTCGTGTTTGCGGCTGCTGCCGCGCCCCTGTCTATGGAGGCCCAGCAGGCCTCGCCTGCGTCGATGTCCACTACGGCAACGGCCGGGCGTGAATTGCCGAAGCCCAACTATGATCTCGCCTTCCGCTGGACGTCCACCAAGGTGGGCAAATACGTCTTCAGCACTGCCGTGACGCCGAACTGGCTCGAGTTCAGCGATCGTTTCTGGTACCAGTACGAAACGCCGGCCGGCATGAAGTGGTGGATGGTGGACCCGGTCAAGAAGACCAAGGCGCCGGTGTTCGAGAACGCCAAGCTGGCCGCGCAGCTCACGCGCATCCTGCGCACGCCCTATGACTCGGAGCATCTGCCTGTGACGCAGCTTCGGTTCTTCGACAACGACACGAAGATCCGGTTCAGCGTCTCGTTGCCCCGCGAGTCCAGGGTTGTGACTGCAACCGGTGCGGAAATGAACGGCATGACGCTGACCGAGACCGAGATTCGACAGCAGGAGCAGGGCGGGCGTGGCGGGCGTGGCGGTGGCCGCGGTGGCGAACAGGGCGGCCGTGCGGGCGGCGCCGGTCCAGCCACTCCAACGGGCAACAAGACCTGGTGGCTGGAGTACGACATCGCTACCGGTAACGTCGTGCTCAACGACAAGTACGAGCCCGAGCTCACCAACCCCGCTTGGGCGCAGGTGTCGCCCGACAAGCAGACCATCCTCTTCGCGCGTGGCCAGAACCTGTTCATGATGGACGCGAAGGGCTACGCCGTCGCGCAGAAGACGCCGAACGACCCGTCTGTCGTGGAAGTGCAGTTGACGACCGACGGCGAAGAAAACTATGGCTACGCGCCGACGCAGCAGGGCGGCCAGGACGAAGACGAGCAGGACCAGGGCGGTGCTGGCCGAGGTGGCCAGACCGGAACCGGCGCAACTGCGGCGGGCCACGAAAACGACAAGAAGTTCGGCCCACGCCGCCGCGCGGTCGGCGTGTCGTGGTCGCAGGACCACAAGAAGTTTTCGCTGCAGCGCACCGACTCGCGCAAGGTGGGCGACCTCTGGGTGATCAACTCGCTCGCGAATCCGCGCCCGCGCCTCGAGACCTACAAGTACGGCATGCCTGGCGAAGTGAATCAGCCACAGTCTGAACTCCAGGTGTTCGATATCGCATCGCGCAAGTCGCTCAAGCTCATGACCGACGCGTTCAAGGATCAGAACCTCGGATCGTCCTCAATGGCGCTGACCAACCTGCAGCGCCTGAAGAGCGACACCGCAACGCGCTGGATCACACCAGCCGGCGACAAACTGTTCTACACGCGGTTGAGCCGCGATCAGAAACGCTTCGATGTGGTGGAGGCCGACACCACCACAGGCGAAGCGCGCGTGGTCGTGGCCGAACGCCTCAACACGTACATCGAGAGCCAGCCCATGCGTCTCATCACGAACGCGACGGGTGGCAAGGAAATTATTCACTGGTCCGAGCGCGACGGATGGGGCCAGTACTACCTGTATGACATCAAGGGAACGCTCATCCGCCAGTTGACCCAGGGCGAATTCGTCAACACCGGCATTGTCGGCGTGGACGAAAAGAGCCGCCTGATGTTTGTCCATGCCGTGGGCCGCGAGAAGGGCGAAGATCCGTACTTCCAGCACCTCTATCGCGTGCATCTCGACACCGGCGACATGAAACTGGTGACGCCCGGCAACGGCTCGCACTCAGCGTCGATGAACGACAAGGCGACGTTCGCCATCGATAATTGGTCGCGCATCGACATGGCGCCCGAGTCGGTGCTGTATGACTCGCTCGGCAACAAGGTGATGGACCTTGAGAAGACCGACGTCTCCTCGTTGCTTGCCGCCGGCTTCAAGTACCCCGAGGCTTTTACCGTCAAGGCCGACGATGGTGTGACGGATTTGTATGGCGTGATGTACAAGCCGTTCGACTTCGACCCGGCTAAGCGGTACCCCATCATCGAATACGTCTACCCGGGTCCGCAGACCGAAAGCGTGACCAAGACGTTCTCGCCGCGCCAGGCCAACGTCATGCTGGCGCAGTTCGGGTTCATCGTGGTCGAAGTGGGCAACCGCGGCGGCAATCCGCAGCGGTCAAAGTGGTACCACAACTTCGGATACGGCAACTTGCGCGACTATGGATTGGCCGATAAGAAGGCGGCCGTGGAGCAACTCGCGAAGCGGCATCCGTGGATCGATCCGAACCTGGTCGGTATCTACGGCCACTCGGGTGGCGGGTTCATGTCCACGGCGGCCATGTTCGTGTATCCCGACTTCTTCAAGGTGGCCGTGTCCACGTCAGGCAACCACGACAACAGCGTGTACAACCGCGCGTGGAGTGAAAAACACGACGGCGTGAAGGAGATCGAGAAAGACGGTCAGGTTACGTTTGAATACGACATCGACAAAAACCAGGACCTGGCCAAGAACCTCAAAGGCAAGTTGCTCCTGATGACGGGCGACATCGACAACAACGTGCACCCGGCGGGCACGTACCGCGTGGTGGACGCGCTCATCCGGGCCAACAAGCGGTTCGACTTCCACATCATCCCGGGCAAGCGGCACGGGTATGCGGATGCGGGTGACTGGTCGGCGGCGATGCGCGCCGACTACTTCTGCCGGTATCTCCTTGGGTGGGCGCCGACCGACGCGGACATCATGGAGCTGCAGCGCGAGGTGGCAATCCGCCGGTGAGTGTCCGGAATCGCAAAAAGACGTCGGGTGTCTTTTTAGAGGAAAAAGACACCCGACGTCTTTTTTCGGGGGCGTTTCTGCCGGCCGCAGGCGGCGTTCTGCTCGTCGTCGCGGCCTTGGTGTACTTCGGCGGAGGCACAAAAGAGGTGCCGCCCTCGGCCGTTCGTGACGGCGCGCCCGCGTGGTCACCCGACGGCAAACAGCTCGCGTTTTATTCAGAGGTCGGCGGCACACCCGCCGACCTTTTTGTCATGGATGCGACGGGCCTCAACGTCCGGCAACTGACCGACACGCCCGAGGCCGAAGGCTACCCAGCCTGGTCCCCCGACGGCCGGCAGATTGCCTTCGAATCACACACGGCCGACGGCAACTTCGACGTGTACCTGATGAACGCCGACGGCTCAAACGTGCGGCGCCTGACGCGCGAACCACGCCGGGACGTGGGCCCCGCCTGGTCCCCAGACGGCGCGAAGATCGCCTTCATGTCGGACCGCGGCGGCAAGGAGTTCAACCTCTATTGGATGAATGCCGATGGCTCCGCAGTGGAGCAGCTCACCTCGGGCGAAACCGACTGGTTCCCCCAGTTCTCGCCCGACGGGCGTCGCATCGCCTTTCACCGGTGGAGCGACGTCCACGTCATCAGCCTCGACGACCGTCGGCCTGTCCGGCTGACCGTCGATCCCGACAACGGGATGTACCCCTCCTGGTCGCCCGATGGCACCCGACTCACCTTCATGAGCCGGCGGGGAGGCCCGACCTCCATTTTCACCATGAACGCCGACGGCTCGAACCAGCAGGAGTTGGTGCGCCTGGCCACCGGGAGCGCCATCGATCCCCGCTGGTCGCCAGACGGCAAGACGATTGCTTTTGTGAGCGTCCCCGAGCAGGCGGCTTCCGAGGCACAGGCGGCCACCCAAAGTCGCGTGCTCTACACCGTCAATGTCGCAACCAGGGCGATCGCGCCGTTGAGATAGATAATGAGACTTGTCTCATCTTAGTGATAGGATTCTCGGCAGAGCCGACCGTGACCCTCGCGCCTGCCACTCCCATTTCCCTCTGTGACCTTGCCGTCGGCGCCGTGGCCCGATTGCATGAGGCGCGGCTCGATCCGGAAGGCTGTCACCAGTTGCGGTCGTTGGGCCTGACCGAATCGTGCACCTTCCGCCTCTGCAAAACAGGCGAGCCCTGCATCGTCCAGGTCCGGTCCACGAGGATTGGCATTTCCGGCTCTGTGGCTCGCCACATCTTTGTGGTGCCGCTTCCTGCCGGCGCGAGTTGAGATGAGTGCGTCCTCGGTGGCGCTGCTCGGGAATCCCAACACCGGCAAAACCACACTTTTTAATCGTCTCTGTGGCGCCCGCGCCAAAACCTCGAATTTCCCGGGAACGACCACGGCCATGCGTGTGGGCCGCAGCCAGGTGGGCGCTGAAGCCATCGAGGTCATCGACCTGCCAGGCCTGTACTCGTTGCAGGGTGAGTCGCCCGAAGCGACGATCGTCCGCGGCGTCCTGCGCGGTGACGCCGAGGGGCGGCCAGGCGCCGTCATCGCGCTGGTGGACGCATCCAACCTGTTCCGCAATCTCGTTCTCGTCGGCGAACTTCTTACGTTTGATGAGCCGGTCGTCGTCGCGCTCAACATGGTGGACATCGCCGAGCGCACGGGGCTGCGCCTCGATGTGCCCACGCTGTCGCGTCGGCTGGGTGTGCCGGTCGTGCCAATGGTGGCGTCGAAAGGCATTGGCCTGGATCACCTCCGCACGGTGCTGGGGTCGCTCTCCTCGGGCGCAACGGCGCAGGTCCGTCCTGCTGACCTGCCGGTGGCCAGTGCCAGCCTCGAGCAATTCACGGCGTGGATTGACGATGTGCTCAATGATGCGTATCCGGGCGGCGCGCCGGCCGCGGCACTGGACGCGCGGACCGAACGCATCGACCGCGTGCTCACCCATCCGTTGTCCGGCACGCTGGTGTTCCTGGCCGTGATGGGCGCGCTGTTCTGGACGCTGTTTGAACTGGCCACAGTGCCGATGGACTTGATCGAGCTCACGTTCGGCTACCTGGGCGCAGGTGTGAGTTCGGTGTTGCCGGCCGGCGCGATTCGCGACCTGCTCATTGACGGCGTGATTGGTGGCATCGCCGGTACCGTGGTGTTCCTGCCGCAGATCTGCCTGCTGTTTTTCATGATCAGCCTGCTCGAGGACACCGGGTACCTGGCACGCGCGGCGTTCGTGAACGATCGAATTTTCCGACGGTTCGGATTGCCAGGGCAGGCGTTTGTGCCCCTGCTCACCGCACACGCCTGCGCGTTGCCGGCCATCATGAGCACGCGGCTGATTCCCGATCGGCGCGATCGCCTGGCGACGATCATGGTGGCGCCGTTCATGAGTTGTTCGGCGCGGCTGCCTGTCTACATTCTGCTGACCGGACTGTTGTTTGCGGACCGGCCGGCGTTGGCCGGCCTCGCGTTTGCGGGCTGCTATCTGCTCGGTTCGGCCGCTGCGTTCTTCAGCGCGTGGCTGTTCGGCAAGACCGCGCTCAAGGGCACCCCTCGGCCGATGGTGCTCGAACTGCCCACCTACAAGCGGCCGTCATTCACCAACGCGCTGCTCACAGCCAGGGATCAAGGGCAGGCGTTCCTCCAGACGGCGGGCACCGTCATCGTCGCCATTTGCGTGGTGATGTGGTGGCTGAGTGCGTATCCCAAAGTGGATGCGCCTGTCGAAGCTGTCGAGCTGCGTCAGGCCGCTGAAACAGGAGTTTCACCGGCGGTGGCTGACGAACTTCGAACGCGCGCTGACGTGCTGCAGGCCAAGGCTGAGCAGTCGGGCAGCTTCGCCGGCATCATGGGCCGGACCATTCAACCCGTGTTCCAGCCGCTCGGCTATGACTGGCAGCTTACAGTTGGTGTGCTCACCAGTTTTCTTGCGCGCGAAGTCTTCGTCTCGACAATGTCGGTGATTGTCGGAGGCGGCGCAGAGGCCGAGCTCGATGAGGGCGTCCGCCAGCGCATTCGCACGATGACGCGAGACGACGGGTCGCTGGTCTTCACGCGCGCGACTGCCGCATCGGCGCTGGTCTTCTTTGTGCTGGCGATGCAGTGCCTGCCGACGCTCGCGGTCACGCGCAAGGAGACCGGCAAGGTGAAGTACGCGGTCGTGCAGCTCGCGTACATGTCGGGCCTGGCGTATGTGACTGCGCTTGTGGTGTATCAGTCGATGCGGGCGATGGGGATCAGCTGATGGGCTGGCAGGACTGGCTCGTCACTGGAGTGGCCGCCCTGGCCGCAGCCGTTGTCTTCTGGCGGACGATTGGGTCGTGGAAAGACTCGAAACCGGGCTCGCCCAACGCGCCCGGGTGTGATGGCTGCGCGGTCGCGGACCTGGCGAAAGAAGGTCCGCAGGTCCGTAAGTCCGCTGGTCCGTAGGTTCTCGGTGGGCGCTTCGCGCCATCCTGCTTCCTCACAAAGCCCCGCGCCAAACGGCGCGGCACCACGAACCTTGGGACCAACGGACCTGCGGACGCCTGGACCTGTCCTGTTCTATCTATTGACCTCGTTCAGCATCGGGTCGGCACGGACCGTGATCGCGCTCATGTAGGTCTGACCGTTTGCCGTCATCGTGACGCGGTACGTACCCGGTGTCACGCCAGCGGCTCCACCGCCAAATCCACCAAATCCGCCACCACCGCGTCCGCCGGCAACCGGCGCCGGGTTCGGCGCGAGGAGACAGGGGCCGCCAATGGCGCCGCCGCGTCCACCACCGCCGAAGCCACCACCGCCGGCTGGCGGCGCGGGCGCACCCGCGGGCGGCGCAGGCGTGTTCCACCGCATGGCCCACTCCACCTTCTGGATGCCGGCTTTGGCCGGGAATGATGCCGAGCAGGTATTGCGGCCCGCAGCGTCGCTCACCTCGAACTTGACCTCTCCGGTCACGCGATCACTCAAGTAGTAGTTGATGGCCGCGTTCCGGCTCGGGTTCTGTCCGATGAAGGAGATCTCACCGCCGTTGTGCTGCGGCTGGATATTGAGCCACTGCGTCGCGACTCGGTTGTCGAACAGGTGGGCGGCCGCGCCACGCACGGCCGGTGTCATCTGCTGGAGCGGCGTGATGTCGTCCATGACCCAGATGCCGCGCCCGTGTGTGCCGGCGATGAGATCGCCGTCGCGCGGGTGAATGAGCAGGTCGTGCACCGCCACGGTCGGCAGGTTGTTGTTGAGCCGCTGCCATGACTGCCCGCCATTCAGCGAATAAAACGCCGCGAATTCAGAACCCGCGAACAGCAGGTCCGGATTCTTCGTGTCCTGCTTCACCACGTACATCGGGTGGCCATCGGGGATGTTGTTCGTGATGTTCGTCCAGGTCTTGCCGAAGTCCGTGGTCTTGTAGACGAGCGGCTTGTAAATGGCGAAGCGATGCGCGGTGACGGTGGCGAACGCCGTGCCGTTGGTGTGCTTGGACGCTTCGACACGGCTCACCCAGATGTCCGGACGCGGGTTACCTGGCATGCCGGCCGTGCCGACTTTCGCCCAGGTCTTGCCATAGTCACGCGTCACCTGGATATTGCCGTCGTCGGTGCCGATCCAGACCTGGCCGGGCTCCACGGTGGATTCCGAGATCGTGATGATCGTCGCGTGGTACTCGGCGCCGCCACCGGGGTTCTCGTCGGGCGTCATGCCGCCAGAGAGCCGGCTGGTGCGCTCGGGATCGTTCTGCGTCAGGTCAGGGCTGATGAGCCGGTACGTGGCGCCGCCGTCGAGCGACATGATCAGGTGATTGGACCCAATCATGATGGCCTTCGGATTGTGCGGCGACAGGATGAACGGCGTGGACCAGTTGTAGCGGAGCGGTCCCATCTGCTGCGGCTGCACGCCCCAGTTCATGGCTTCCGCCTTCTTCTCCATCTCGGGCGTGATGTACTCGTTCCAGTTCGAGATGTTCGCCTTGCTCGGTCGAATGCTGGTGCGCGACCGCGTCTCGGCGTCCGATCGCCCGATGTTGCCGCCTTGTCGATCCGGTTGCGATTCGGAATAGATGTTTCGATAGTTGGTCGGGTCTTGTTGTGTGTGGTACCCGTCACCGCCCGAGATATTGAACCAGTCACTCAGGTAGATGCCCTGCGCGCGTGTGGCGGACGGACCGCACGAGCTGCCGGCATCCTGCAGGCCGCCGCACAGGTAGTACGGTTCCCGCATGTCAGCAGAGACTGAATAGTACTGGGTGACGTTCAGGTTCTCGAACCGGTGGTCATTCACGCCATCGTCGTGGGTCAGATTAAGTCCGCCGTCGCTGCCGATGTAGTAGCGGTTCTTGTTGTGCGGGTCGTGCCACATCGCGTGCCAGCAGTGACCGCCGTTGCCGCCGCCGCCGGCGACAAACGTCTTGCCGCCATCACGCGAGCGGCGGTAGCCGATGTTGTAGCTGAAGATGTACTTGTCGTCGAGCGGGCTGATCCCGATGTGGTTGTAATAAAACGGGCGTGTGAGGTAGCGGTCGAGGAACGTCCACGTATCGCCGCCATTTTCGGTGCGGTAGATGCCCGCGCCCAGTTTCGTCATATCCGCGTACTCGGGGTTCGGGGTGCCGCCACCGCCGCCGCGTCCACCACCACCGCCGCCTCCGCCCGCCTGCGCGGGCTGGCCCGGCGTGGGCAGCGTGGCCGGCGGCTGGAAGCCGTGCTCGATGTGCGCCATCAGCACCTTCGGGTTCGAGCGCGCAATGGCCAGGCCGATCTTGCCCATGTCGCCAGCCGGCAGCGTGTTGGTCAGTTTGCGCCAACTGCGTCCACCATTGGTGCTCTTGAAGATGCCGCTGTTGGGGCCGCCGCTGTTCAGGCGCCACGGATACCGGATGCGCTGCCAGAACGAGACATACAGGATTTCAGGGTTGCTCGGATCCATCACCATGTCTATCGCGCCGGTCTGCGGGTCGTTCGGCAACCCTTCGGTCTGCTTCACCCAGGTGGTGCCGCCGTCGGTGGTCTTGAATACCCCGCGTCGGCCAATGGGGCCGTAGATGTTGCCGATCGCCGCCACATAGACCGTGTTCGGATCCTTCGGGTGCAGGATGATCTTGCCGATGTTGAACGAGTCCTCGAGGCCCATGTTCGTGAACGTGGTGCCGCCGTCGGTGGACTTATATACGCCGTCGCCCCACGCGGCTGAGTTGCGGCCGCATTCTTCGCCCGTGCCCACCCAGATGATGTTGGGATTGGTCTGATTGATCTTCACGTCGCCGATTGATGCGGCGCCATAACGATCGAAGATGGGGGTCCATGCGGCGCCGGCGCTGGTGGACTTGAACACGCCACCCGACGCCGATCCGACGATGACATGCGCGAAGTCGTTTTCGAGCGCGTCCACCGACGAGATGCGACCGACCAGGTTGGCGTTGCCGACGTTGCGCCACCGTAAATCCTGAATCATGGGGTCGGTGGTGGCCGCTGGCTGCGCCGACAGCGCGGCACCGGATGACGCAAGCGCGGCTGTTGCGGCCAACAGGCCAACGGCAGCGACACGTATCCGGGACAAGGGGGGAAGGGGCATAAGTCTCTTTCTCCTTCGGCGAGAGGCCGACCGACAGTTGGAATTGGGAACCGCGCGAATTGTGCCAAAAACGGACGTAAAGGTCCAGTCGAGCCGCCGTCAGGATTTGCGCTTGAGGCCCCCGCGCTCCACCCATTGTCGAAATATCGCGATCGCCTGGCCACGATGTGCGACGGCCAACTTCTCCTCGTCGCCGACTTCGCCGAACGTCCTGCCGTACGGTGGGTAATAGAAGACCGGGTCGTAGCCGAACCCGTTCGTTCCCCGCGCCTCGTTCCAGATCTCCCCTTCGACGGTGGCCACGGTTTCAAATAACACCCGCCCAGTACTTCCGCTAACCACTGCGACCGCACACACATAGCGGCATGACCATGGTCGTTTGTGTGTGGAGAGCTCTTTCCACAGGTTGGCGAACTTGTCGGGATACGTGGCGCCAGGGTAGCGGGCGCTGTGGACGCCGGGCCGTCCTCCGAGTGCGTCAATGGCCAGGCCTGAGTCTTCGGCGAGCGTCACGAGCCCGCTCGCGGCGGCATAGGCGTGCGCCTTGATCCTGGCGTTTTCGGGAAAGGTCGCGCCGGTTTCGTCTGGCTCTGGTGCCGGCGGCAGGTCGTTCAGCGACGTCAGAGCCGTCGCAAGGCCGGCCAGCAGGAGTCCAATCTCCCGCAGTTTCCCTTCGTTCGTGCTGGCAATGAGCAGCGGCATCATCGTACGACAGCAGGTATAATCCCGCAGTTCCCTCGGTGGTTCCTTCGGGAGGAGTGTCTCATGGTCAGGAAAGTCAATCTTGTATCTTCGTCAATGGTCGTCGTGATCGGCGCTGCGGTGTTTGTGGCCGCGGTCACCGCACAGACGCCGAATCTTGACGATCGAAGCATTCAATCGACGCGACAAACGGTGGCGCAGGATCCGCCGGCGCAGGATCCGCCGGCGACCCCGGGCCGCGGTGGTGGGCAGGCGCAGGCCCCGCGTCCTCAGCCGTACGCCACAGTGATTACGTCGGCGGCGATCACCGACGACGGTATCTTCAAGGTGCATCGCGTGGGCGACCGCCTGTACTACGAGATTCCGAAAGCGGAACTCGGCAAGGACTATCTGCTCGTCACCACCATCAAGAAGACGACGATCGGCGTGGGGTATGGCGGCCAGGCGGCCGGCACGCGCGTCATTCGGTGGGTGCCGCGAGGCGATCGCATCCTCATTCTCGACATCGACTACAGCGTGATTGCCGACGACAACAATCCGATCGCGCAGGCGGTGGACGATTCGAACAATCCCTCCATCATCCGCACGCTCAACGTGGCCGCGTACAGTCCGACCGGTGACCCGGTCGTCGAGGTGACGCCGCTGTTTACGACCGACGTGCCCGAGTTCTCCGTGCGAGCGCGCGTGGGCGGCCGCGGCCTGGCGGCCGACCGCACGTTCCTCGAGAAGGCGGTGTCCTTCCCCGAGAACATCAACGTGGAAGCCACGCAGACGTTCACCGGTGCCGAACCCGCCGCAGGCGGGGGGCGCGCGGCCGGCGCCGCCCGCGGCATGCGCGGTACGAGCGCGACGGTGGTGACCAGCTACAGCATGGTGAAGCTGCCTGAGACGCCGATGATGCCGCGTCTGTTCGACGAGCGCGTGGGCTACTTCACGCAGGGCCTGATCGACTACGGCACCGAAGAGCATCGGTCAGTGGCCAAGCGTTACATCACGCGTTACCGCCTCGAGAAGAAGGACCCGGCCGCGGCGATCTCAGAGCCGATCAAGCCCATCGTCTACTGGGTGGATCCGGCGACGCCGAAGAAGTGGGTGCCGTTCGTGAAGCAGGGCATCGAAGACTGGAAGGTGGCGTTTGAGGCGGCGGGTTTCCGCAACGCGATTATCGCGAAGGAAGCGCCGGCCAATGACCCCGACTGGAGTGCGGAGGACGCGCGCTATTCGGTGATTCGCTGGCTGCCGTCCACCACAGAGAACGCGTCGGGCCCGCACGTGCACGACCCGCGCAGTGGTGAGATTCTTGAAGCGGATATCCAGTATTACCACAACGTCCAGAACCTGGCGAAGAACTGGTATTTCGTGCAGGTCGGTCCGCTCGATCCGCGCGCGCAGACCCTGCCGCTGCCCGACGACCTCATGGGCGAACTCATGCGCTACGTCGTGGCGCACGAGGTGGGACACACGCTCGGCTTCCAGCACAACATGAAGGCCAGTTCCACCTACACCATCGAGCAGGTGCGCGATCCGAAGTGGGTCAAGGCAAACGGCCACACGCCCACGCTCATGGACTATTCGCGCTTCAATTACGTGGCGCAACCGGAAGACAAAATCGATCCGGCGGACCTCATTCCGAAGATTGGCCCGTACGACAAGTGGGCCGCGATGTGGGGGTACAAGCCGATCCCGACCGCAAAGACCGCGGATGAAGAGAAGCCGACCCTGGACCTGTGGGCGAAGGAGCAGGACGCCAAGCCGTACCTGCGATTTACCACCGAAGGCCAGGCCGGCACCGACCCCGGTGACCAGACAGAAGCGGTGGGCGACGCGGACGCCGTGCGCGCCACCACCCTCGGCATGAAGAATCTGGCGCGCGTGTCTGAGATGTTGCTCGGCGCCACCAGCACCCGCAAGGGCGACCCGTGGGCGGAACTCGAGGAAGTCTATGGCCGCATGGTCAGCCAGTGGACCACCGAGATGAACCACGTCACCCGTATGGTCGGCGGCTTCAACTCGCAGCAGAAGCACATCGGCCAGAACGGCGTGCGTTTCGAAATCCTCGCGCGCGCCAAGCAGCAGGAAGCCGTGCAGTACCTCGTCGCCAACGCGTTCCAGACGCCGACCATGATGGTGCGGCCCGAGATTCTGCGGCGCATCGAGCCGGCCGGCATCATCGACCGCGTGCGCAACGCGCAGTCGTCAGTCATGAACAGTCTTCTGCAGACCGCGCGGATCGATCGCATGGTGGAGCAGGTGGCCATTGACGGGCCCGCGGCCTACGCGCCCATCGACTTCCTGACCGAACTGCGCTCAGGGGTCTGGGCCGAGATTCCCAAGCCCGGCGCGAACATCGACATCTTCCGCCGCAACCTGCAGCGGACGTACCTGACGATCATGGACAACCGCCTCAACGGACCGACGGCGCCGAGCGCCGAAGTGCGGTCGCTGCTCAAGGGCGAACTGCGCGCGGTGGGCGAGGCCGTGGATGCCGCATTGCAGCGAGGTGGGACGCGTGACGAAGCCACCGCGCGGCACCTGCGCGATGTGATCGATGAGGTCGCGACTATCCTCGACCCAAGAGCGATGCGTGACCGCACGCCGCCAGCCGCCGGCGCCGCCGGTGGACGAGGGGGCGGGGCGGGGCAGAGACACTAAGTCCAGGACGCTGGACTTCCGGTCCGTGGGTCCGTGGGTCCGTAGGTCCGTGGGTTCGTGGAGCAAAGGGCTCACGCGAGTTGGCTTCGGTCGGCTCGCGTGGGCCTTTGGTCTTTTTTTCTCCTCTTTGGTCCGCTGGCCTGCCAGGCCCCAAAGACGATGGACTCACGAGCGGAACGAACCTCGCAAATTGTGACGGTCAATTCGCTCATGTGCAGCCCGCTTGTTAGGGCGACTGTATTCTCATATGTGAGCGGCAGAACGGCCATGCGCCAAGCACCAGGAATAGTCCACCTACAATCGCGAACTGAAGAGTTACAGAAAGCCCCGCCAGGAAATGGGGCAAAGTATAGGGTGTGCCCTCGAAAAATAGTCCGTACACAATTCTCACGCCAAATACCGCGGCAAGTGTGAGGACGGGGAACAAAGCGGACAAGATGCGCTCAGCGACTGAACCGTCCATTCGACGCGACAAATAAGCGCCGAGCGCGCCGGCCCATGGCATCACCGCTAGATATGGGGTGGTAATGAACGGGAATCTATTGTTTTCAAAAGGCACCAGGCCGAGCATGAAACACCATCCAATAAATAACAGGAGGGATGCTGCTCCAGGCAACCAAACCTTTCTTACGCGTAGATCCATGCGAGTTCCATTCTTGAGCGAACAAGCTCGGGCGCTACAAGCAGAGGCAGTCGCTCACGTCCCGCTCCTCTCGCGCACGGTCAGGTGTGCACAACGGTACGAATGTGCGCGCGCCCCCGCGACAGGATGGCACGGAGGCCTTCGGCGCGTCGGCTCCATTCGTTTGTTGGGCGGCCCCGTCAACGCAGGCACACGCAGGAACCCGGAGCAGCTAGTGTCCCGAGTCAGAAAGTCGCCACCATGTTCCGAGGCGCGGCGCCCGGATGGCCAGGCGCGACGACTGAGAATACTGGGCGTATTTGAAGGAGGAGCCACGCCGCCAGGCGGGATGCCCCGCCCGGAAGATGGTGAGCGAATTTCTGACTCGGGACACTAGGGCGCGAGGAGCAGTGAGTAGCCCGGGGGGAAAT
>JBKJQX010000043.1:0-42472 GCA_046594875.1 Vicinamibacterales bacterium | reverse complement strand
GGGTCGTCGTTGGTGTAGGGCAGCACCACAAACCCTTCCTTGACCAGCACCCGCGTGGCCTCGAGCAATGCCTCGTTGTCGGGAAACAGCGTGCGTTCATCGCCGATGACTTCAAGCTTCACCCACTCCGAGAGGCCGGCTTCGCGCCCGAGCCTCGCCGTGCGAATGGCTTCGTCGGCCGTGTAGCACCCGGCGGTGTTTGGCAGCAGGAAGATCGTGGTGCGATCGATCCAGTGGAGTAACGCCCCTTCACCACGAGCGGTCAGGTCCACCCGGCGTACGGCCACGGTGACCATCTCGACCCCCGCGGCCCGATGTGCGGCCTGCATAACCTCGTGGGAGGGGTACTTGCCGGTGCCAACAACCAGACGGGACGAAAAACGGCGGCCCGCGATGACGAGTGGGCCGTCGTCAGGCGCAGTGGTCACGATGAGATCTCCTGGAGTGAGCGCTGGTGGCCGGCGCGATCAAAGTCGGGGTAGTCGCGATCGCGCGGGTGCAGCGTGCGATGGGCGTGGTGGGGCCATTCGATGCCGAATGCCGGATCGTCCCAACGCACCCCCCGGCAGTGTGTGGGCGTGTACGGGGCAGAAACCGTGTAGAGCACCTCGGTGTCATGAGTGAGGGTCTGAAATCCATGAGCCACGCCTTCTGGAATATACAGGGCCTGGCGGTCCGCTGCGTCCAGCGTGATGCCGAACCAGCGGCAGTACGCCGGCGATTCCGGGCGCAGATCCACCACGACATCAAAAGCGGCACCCTTGACGCAGCGCACGACCTTCGCCTCCGCGTGCGGCGCCAACTGGTAGTGCAGGCCGCGAAGGGTTCCGCCGGCCGCGTTGTACGACAGGTTCACCTGCTCGACGTGCGGATGCAGGCCATGCTGCCGGAAGGCGTCTCGGGAGAATCCCACCGCAAAGAACCCACGCGCATCCACCAGGGGGGTCAAGGCGATGACCTGAACACCTGGAATCGGAGTGGGGGTCAGGACCATTGCGCTGATCAGTGTAACGGCGAATGGGCCGAATCAGCCGCCACCGACGAACGAAACGATCTCCACCTCATCACCGCCACGCACGAGTGTTTCGGCAAATCGGCCGCGTTTGACGACGAGGCGATTGAGTTCAACCGCGACGAGTCGTCGGTCCAGGCCGAGGTCCTGCAGCAGGCGCTCAACCGACTGCGGGACGGGCCAGTCACGCCGGTCGCCGTTGAGTGTGATGGCGTCCGACGTGGTCACCCGGAAACCTTGGCGAGCGTGAGCTGAACGCTGCCGACAGCAAGGCCCGCCTGGAACTTCAGCGGCAGTTTTCGTTCGTCATCCGAGATCCAGACTGTGAAGGTACTGGCGGAGGCCGCCTTTCCTGACGCATCGGTCACCGACATCGACACTTTCCAGGCCGGCACAGAGCCCACACCGCTTCTGACCAATTCCCTGGCCGCGACCCTGATTCGCATGGTGTAGGCCTTGCCGCTGTCCGTGATCGGAATGGGCACGGCGAGCCCGACTTTGAGTGGCAGGGCCCGGAGAATATAAATCGCCCCCAGCGGGTCCTGCGTGGCCACGGGCACCTTCAGCGATGAGGTGACCAGCGTGGCTGTCTTGAGTTCGTAGTGCACCGCGCCATTGCCCTTGAACGTGGTGGTCTTCTGCCGCTTGCGTCCGCCTTCATCGCTGTAGAGCGTGGCGACCGACGGCAGGAGCGATCGCGTGTCGAGCATTGACTCGGCTTTGTAATACAACGAGTACAGCTTCCCGATGACCGACGAGGGTTTGGCTTCGGCGATCAGGTAGTACGCGTTGCGGCCCGGCCCCGCAGGGCGGCGCTCCTTGACCGAGAAGGTGGCGGTTCCCGCCGAGACAAAACTGGTCCACGAGATGTCGAACGTGAGCGTTTCTCCAACTTTGAACGGCACCGCCCGGTCGGCGCCGGCGGTCTGAAGTTCCGGATGCGCCACCAGCACCGTGAGCAGAGCGGCACTGATGAGCAGTGCGCGCCAACCGAGGGGGAATCGTGAATCTGACATCGGCGGTTCCTTCTAAAACAGGGGGCGGTCCAGCATCTCACGGACCAGGTGTCGCGCGTGGCCTTCCGGATCGGGCCGAAGGTGGGCGGGAAGATCCGCGACCGGTGGCCCGATATCCCTGGCGCGCGCGACCGCCCGCTCATAGTCGGCCACCATGCGCGGCAGTGAGTGATTGGACTCCCAGTGTGCGCGGGCGGCCGCACCCAGACGCCGGCGCAACTCGGCATCAGAGCCGAGGCGTCGAAGCGCCAGCCTCAGCGAATGGCCTTCATCCAGGATGTCCACGCCCACCGCCACCGCCCGCGATTCCGGGTGTGGTGCGAGATCCGATGTCGGGGCATGGCAAAGCCAGGTGCGGGGATCAAGCGTGGGCACGTCAAGGTGATGCATCGCGTCGATGATGACGGTGGGCAGGCCGAGCGACAACATCCGGAGCCAGGGGCCCGAGACCTCCCGCGCCGTGGGCCACCGGAGGTTCAAACCGACGTCGCAGGCGGCCGCTGCGTGATCAAAATCGGAGTCGTCGAGGCGCCCCACCACGTGCGTCACGTCGACAATGCCGAAGGCCTGCGCCAGCGCATCGAGTGGGAGGAGTGGTGACACCTGCCCGGCGAACAGCAGCCGGGCGTCGGGCGCCCACTGGCGCGCGCCGGCGAACTCCCGGATGATTTGCGCCACGCGTTTTTCCGGCGCGGCCGTGCCGAGCACTCCGAAGACCAGGGCGTCGGCCGGAATCCCGTTGCGGGCCCGAAACGCGCGGCGCGCCGAGGCCCTGTCGAACTCTGCGACGCCATGGCCGAGGGCAATATGGTCAATGACCCGGCCGGGGTGTTCCTGGCGCAACACCTTCATGGCGCCCACCGAATGTGTGGCGACCATGCGGGCGGAATCGACGATGGCGCGGCGCATGGGCCATTGGTAGTAGTAGGCGCCGTCAAATCCGTGCACCGCCAGTTCGGCCGCGTCGCGAGACAGCTGGGGGTGGTTGTAGGCGAACTCGTTCCGGTAGTCGGCGGAACGCTGCCGTCGCAGCAGGGCGCCTGCGCGGGCGTGATGCAGCCGCGCGTCGTGCATGACCACCAGCCCGGGAAACTGGAACAGGTAGGGCCAGATGAACTCGTGGGCCCACGAATTACCGACCTGATAGATAGGCAGGTCGTAGCCCTGCCGCGCCTGCCGCCAGACAAAATCGTGGGCACTGAGGACGCGAACCTCCCCCGGCTCTGGACCACGGTCCATGCCCCGGGACACCTCCACCAGAGCTTCGTCCACGTACACATCCACGCCGTGCCCTGCGGCGGCCAGCGCCGGGACGATATCGGCCGAGCAGGTGGCGACGCCGCTCGGCTGCGGCGGCCAGGGGGAAAAGAAAGCAAGGCGCGACATCGGGATTAGATGGTCTCAGTTATCAGCCACTGCCTCATTGGCCCATTGCCCAATTGGCTCATTCCACGTTAGCATCTCTCCTTGATCATGCGAGGTACAAGCTCGCGTGGGTGGCTCGGCCGCTGAAGGAGATTCTGGACTCGTGGACGGTTTTTTACCCATCCTCATCATGATCGGCCTGGGCGCCGGGTTTGCCGGCGGGTCCGTGCTGCTGTCGCAGTTTGTGGGGCCGTCGAAGCCGACGCCTGAAAAAAGCGCCCCGTACGAGTGCGGCATGCCGCCCGTGGGTGACGCCCGGGAGCGGCAGTCGGTCAAGTTTTACCTCGTGGCCATGATCTTCCTGCTGTTCGACATTGAAGTGGCGTTCCTCTATCCGTGGGCGATGGCGTTCCGGGAACTGGGGGCGGTGGCCTACTTCCAGATCGTCGCGTTTTTTGCCCTCCTGGTCACCGGCTACATTTACGTGTGGCGCAAGGGCATCTTTGACTGGAGTTCCGAGGTAGATCGATGACGCTCGAAGAACCTCAAGGATCAATTCTCACAACGTCGGTCGAAAAGATGGTCCAGTGGGCCCGGCGGTCGGCCATCTGGCCGGTGACCTTTGGCCTGGCGTGTTGCGCCATCGAGATGATGGCGATGGCCGCCGGCCGGTACGACGTCGCGCGGTTTGGGGCCGAGGTGTTCCGTGGATCGCCCCGCCAGTCGGACCTGATGATCGTCGCCGGACGCCTGTCGCGAAAGATGGCGCCGGTGCTGCGCAGAATCTACGACCAGATGCCCGAGCCCAAGTGGGTGATTTCCATGGGCGCCTGCGCGAGTTGTGGCGGCGTGTTTGATAACTACGCGATCGTGCAGGGCGTGGATCAGATTGTGCCCGTTGATGTGTTTGTGCCCGGGTGCCCGCCGCGTCCCGAAGCCCTGATTTACGGCATCGTGCAGCTGCAGCGCAAGATCGACAAGCAGCGGATGAGCGCGTAGGAGAGTTGCGTGGTGACGCCAGTGCAGATTCCGTTCGACGCGCAGGTACTGGACCTGGTTCGCGAGAGGGTGCCCGCCGACGCCATCGAGCCGGCCCCCGCCGTGGACATGCCGACCGCGTACGTGGCGCGCGAGCACATGCTGGCGGTCTGCGAGACGCTGCGTGATCACCCTGCGCTGCAGTTTGCCTTCCTGGTCGAGATTACCGCGGCCGACTATCATCCGGCCACGCCCCGTTTCGAGATCGTGTATCACCTCGCGTGCCTTGGTGAGGCCTTCGCACAGGCGGCTGGCGCGGCCGTCCCGAGGCGCCTGCGCCTGAAGGTGCGCGTGCCCGACAACGATCTGGGTGAGCAGAGCCTGCCGTGGACGCACAGCCTGACGCCGCTCTGGCCCGCCGCCAACTGGCTGGAGCGCGAAGTCTTCGATCTGTTCGGCGTCGCATTTACCGGGCATCCCGACCTCCGCCGGATCCTGACACCGGACGACTGGACGGGACATCCGTTGCGCAAGGACTATCCGGTGCAGGTGCGCAAGGACGCAGCATCGTGGTCCCCAATGCAGTTGACCGTGGAGGAGTTTGCCGCCAACGTGCGGGCGACGCGTGCAGCGTCCGCCGCGGCGGCCAGGTCCCGGGCTGATGAGCTCGTCCCAACTCGGACTGACAAGGATTGATGGTGGCTGGTGCGTTCGGCCCGCAGCTGGCGCAGGCGGTTGACGCCGCCATCTCCACGCATCAGGCCTTTGTGGCGGGGTCGGGGCGCGAGGCAGAAGCCGCGGCGGTGCTGATTCGCGACGCCGCGGTCGCCGGGCGATTGATTCTGGTGTTTGGCAACGGGGGCAGCGCCACCGATGCGCAACACTTCGCCGCCGAGTTGGTGGTGCGGTTCGTGCGGGCGCGGCGGGCGGTGGCCGCCCTGGCGTTGACGAGTGATGGCGCGGTCATGACGGCCGCGGCCAATGATCTGGGGGTCGCGGCGATGTTTGCCCGGCAGATCGAAGCGCTCGGCAGGCCGGGAGATGTGGCGGTGGCCATCTCGACCAGTGGGCACTCCCCGAATGTGGTGGAGGCGTTGAGGGTGGCGAAGGCGCGGGGATTGTCCACCATTGCCTTGACCGGGCGCGATGGTGGGGAGGCGGGGCGGCTGGCGGACGTGCACGTGAACGTGCCCTCTGATGTGACCGCGAGGATTCAGGAAGTGCACGGCACGTGGATTCACGCGGTGTGCGCGTGGGTGGAAGAGGACTTGTGACGCGAACCGAGACAATGACCGTCAACATGGGGCCCCAGCACCCCAGCACCCATGGCGTGCTGCGGCTGGTCCTCGAACTCGACGGAGAGACCATCGTCGGCGCTGAGCCCACCATCGGGTTCCTGCACACGGGGATCGAAAAGACCGCGGAGCAGAAGAAGTGGCAGCAGGTGATTCCGCTGGTGGAGCGCATGGATTATCTGGGCGCCCAGTCCAACAGTCTGTCGTTCTGCCTCTCGGCCGAGAAGCTGCTGGGCCTTGAGATGCCCGACCGCGTGACGTACATCCGCGTGCTGATTGCCGAGTTGCAGCGGCTCAACAGCCACCTGGTGTGGCTGGCGACACACGCCATGGAGATCGGCGCCATCTCCGTCATGATGTATGCCTTCCGCGAGCGGGAGCAGTTGCTCAATCTCAACGAGATGATCGCCGGCTTCCGCCTGTTCCCGAGTTACATCCGGATCGGCGGCCTCCGCGAAGACCTGCCGCGCGACTACAAGAAGGCCGTCAAAGAGCTGCTCGACAAGATGCCGGCCGCCATCGACAACTACGAGCTGATGCTCACCAAGAACCAGGTGTGGACCAAGCGCACCAAGGGGGTCGCGGTCCTGTCAAAGGACCTGACGCTGGCGCTCGGGCTGGTGGGCCCGATGGCACGCGCCGTCGGCATCAACTACGACGTCCGCCGGATGTGGCCGTACTTGAAGTACGAGACGTTTGATTTTGTCGTGCCGACGCGCACCGACGGCGACGTGTTCGCCCGCTACCAGGTCAAGGTCGAGGAAATGCGACAGAGCGTCCGGATCTGCCAGCAGGCCCTGGAGCGCATTTCGCCGACCGGCGTGTACGACTGCGGTGACTACCGCGTGGTGCCGCCCCCCAAGGACCGGGTCTACACCGAGATGGAGGCGCTGATTCAGCACTTCCTGATCTACTCGCAGGGCTTCACGGTACCGAAGGGCGAGGCGTACGTGCCGGTCGAAGGCGCCCGCGGGGAACACGGGTTTTATATCGTGTCGGACGGCGGCAATCGCCCTGTGCGGGTGAAGTCGCGCGCGCCGTCGTTTCTGGCCTGCCAGGCCTTGCCGCACATGATCAAAGGCGGCCTGATTGCGGACGTGATTGCCGCGATCGGATCCACCGATGTGGTCATGGGAGATGTGGATCGATGACACCATGAGTTTTCATCCCCTGATGGATTACGGGCGGGCCCACCACCAGTCATCGCGATCGATGGCTGACGAAGGTCCCGCGTTCGAATATGCGGCCGAGGCGCTGGCCAAACTCGAAGACATCTGCTCGCGGTACCCGGCGGAGCAGCGCAAGTCCGCCATCCTGGCGGCGATCTATCTCGCGCAGCGGCAGCAGGGCTACATCTCGCGCAACGCGATGAAGGCGGTGGCGGCCGCCATCAGGTGCACCACCGCGGACGTCGAAGACGTCGTGTCGTTTTACACGATGTTCTACCAGCGGCCCGTGGGGCGCCATGTGATTCAGGTCTGCCGGACGCTCTCGTGCGCATTGAATGGCGCCGAACGGGTGACGGCGGAATTGCAGGCCGTGCTGGGCATCACGCCCGGCCAGACCACTGCCGACGGCGAGTTTTCCCTCTTTGAAGTCGAGTGCCTGGGTGCGTGCGATCGCGCGCCGGTGGTGGGCGTGAACGATCACTGGCACGAATGCCAGAAACCCGAGGATGCACGCGCGCTGGTGGATGGGCTCAAGGCGCACGGCGCGGCCGGCCTCACCGGGTGTCACTTGCACGTGGAGAAAGCGTAAGGCCATGGATCTAGTTCTCACGCCCCACGTCAAGACGCCGAACGGCTTCACGCTGGATTTTTATGCAAAGCAGGGTGGGTATGAGGCGTTGCGCAAGGCGCTTGCCCTGACGCCCGAGGCGGTCGTCGACATCGTCAAGGCGTCGGGACTGCGCGGTCGCGGGGGCGCAGGATTTCCGACGGGCATGAAGTGGCAGTTCGTGGACAAGAAGTCGCCGAAGCCGAAGTACATCTGCTGCAACGCCGACGAAAGCGAGCCGGGTACGTTCAAAGACCACGTGCTGATGGAACGCAACCCGCACCTGTTGTTTGAGGGATGCCTGATTGCGTGCCACGCCATTGGCGCGAAGGTCGCCTACATTTATATCCGCGGCGAGTTTTACCACGTGCAGGAAGTGCTGGAGGCGGAACTTGCCAAGGCGCGCGCGGCGGGATTCATCGGCAAGAACATCTTCGGCAGCGGCTTCGACTGCGAGATCTATGTGCATCGCGGCGCCGGCGCGTATGAGGCCGGCGAAGAGACCGCGCTCATCGAGTCGCTGGAGGGCAAACGGGCACAGCCGCGGCTGAAGCCGCCGTTTCCGGCCGTCGCCGGCCTGTATGGCTGCCCGACGGCGGTCAACAACGTCGAGACCCTGTGCAACGTGCCGCCGATTATTACCAACGGGCCCGAGTGGTTCGCGGCGTTGGGCCCCGAAAAAAACGGCGGGCCGAAACTCTATTGCCTGAGCGGGCACGTCAAGAACCCGGGGACGTACGAGGCGCCCATGCACGTCACGATGCGCGAACTCATTTACGACCCGAAATATGGCGGTGGCATTCGTGGCGATCGGAAACTGAAAGCCGTCATTCCGGGCGGGTCCTCCGTGCCAATCCTGCTGCCGCATCAACTCGACATTCCCGCCAGCTTCGATGGCGTGGCGTCGGCCGGTTCGATGCTGGGGTCGGCGGGCATCATCGTGATGGACGAAACCACCTGCATGGTCTGGGCGGCCGAAAATCTCCTCTACTTCTACAAACACGAATCGTGCGGCAAGTGCACGCCGTGCCGCGAGGGCGGCGCGTGGCTGCACAACCTGCTCGGCCGGATTGAACGCGGCGAAGGCCAGATGAAGGACATCGACCTGCTGCTGTCGGTGGCGAACAACATCATGGGCAAGACGCTGTGCGCGTTCGGGGACGCGGCGGCCACACCCGTGTTGACCACCGTGCAGTTGTTTCGCGAGGAATATGAGGCCCACGTACGCGAAGGCCGTTGCACCCTGCCGGCGGACTGGCGCGCGGCGTCGCGCACGCTGGCGGCCCACTGAGCTCGATCATGTCAGCCACCCTCATCGCCCAACTCGCCGTCATCGGCTTTACGTTCTTCATGCTGCTGAATTCGGCGGCCGTCCTGGTGCTCATGGAGCGCAAGGTCGCGGCGTTCATCCAGCAGCGCCTGGGCCCCTACCGGGTCGGCCCGTGGGGCGCGATGCAGCCGCTGGCCGACATCATCAAGCTGATGATGAAGGAGGAACTGCGGCCCAAGAGCGCTGACACCTTCCTGTTCTACCTGGCGCCGATTCTGTGCGCCACCGCCGCCTTCGCGGCATTTGCCGTCGTGCCGTTCGGCGCCGACACCACATTCTTCGGCCTGCTCGACGAACCCGTGAAGCTGATGGCGGCCGACGTCAATGTCGGGCTGCTGGTGATCTTTGCCATCACGTCGATGGGCGTGTACGGCATCGTGCTGGCCGGGTGGGCCTCCAACAGCAAATACTCCCTGCTCGGCGGTCTGCGCTCCTCGGCACAGATGATCAGCTACGAGCTCTCCTATGGGTTGTCGCTCGCGGCCGTCATCATGCTGGCCGGCACCTTGTCGCTGCGGGAAGTGGTGGACGCTCAGGCGGGGTACTGGCATCTGTTCGGCGTGCTCCCGATTCCGAAGTGGTACGTGTGTTTGCAGCCGCTCGGATTTTTCATCTTCATGACGGCCGGCGTGGCCGAAACCAACCGCGCGCCCTTCGACTTCCCGGAAGCCGAGCAGGAACTGGTGGCCGGGTATCACACCGAATACAGTTCGATGACGTTCGCCCTCTTTTTCATGGCGGAGTACATCAACATGGTCACGGTGTCGGCCGTGGCCGTGAACCTGTTCCTCGGAGGTTGGCATGGGCCATTCCTGCCTGAATACCTGGGCTGGATTTGGTTTCTCCTGAAGGTGTTTGCGCTCCTGTTTTTCTACATCTGGATGCGCTGGACGCTGCCGCGCTACCGCTACGACCACCTGATGGAGTTCGGGTGGAAGTGGCTGCTGCCCGCGGCAACGCTGAATCTGCTGGTCACCGCGGGCGTGGTGATCTGGATGGGGTGGTAACGGACCATGGACGCGTTGTTCTTCTGGATATTTGCGGCGGTCATGGTGGTGGCGTCGTTGCTGGTGGTCGGGCAGCGCAACCCCATGTACAGCGTGTTGCTGCTCATTGTGTCGTTCGCCGCGTTGTCGGGGCTCTATGTCCTGCTCAACGCACCGTTCATGGCGGTGGTGCAGATCATCATTTACGCCGGCGCCATCATGGTGTTGTTCCTCTTCGTGGTCATGCTGCTCAACGTGCGGACCGAGGAGGACGGGGGGGAGACGCGCCGCCCGTTTGACATCGGCCCAGGTCCGCGCAGATTCGGTGCGGTGCTCGCCGTGGTGCTGGCGGTGCAACTCATCTGGGCGCTCCGGCGGATTGCCGAGGCGCCGTTTGCACCCGCCGGTCCTGATGCCGCCGCGCAGACGTCGGTCTATGCCATCGGCCTGCGCCTCTTCCGCGACTACGCGTTCGCGTTTGAAGCCACGTCCGTGCTGATTCTTGTGGCCATGGTGGGCGCCGTAATCCTGGCGCGCCGCGACCCGCATTTACCGACTCGAAAGGACCAGTAGCCGTGTTGCCAGAGCCCACGCTCAATACCTACCTCGCCCTGTCGGCCGTGCTGTTTTCGATCGGCACCGCCGGGGTGTTTCTCCGCCGGAACCTGATCACTATTCTGCTGTCGGTGGAGGTCATGTTGAACGCGGTCAACCTGACGTTTGTGGCCGTCGATCGTTTTCTCGGCACCGTCGACGGCCAGATCATCGCGTTCTTCGTGATGACTGTCGCCGCCGCCGAGGCAGCCGTGGGGCTGGCCATCATCATCGCGCTGTTCCGGCATCGCGAATCCCTGTCTCCGGACGCGTTCACATCGCTCAAGTGGTAACACCGTGCTGCTGCTGATTCTGCTCCTGCCGTTTCTCGGGTTTCTGGTCAATGCGACCATCGGCCGCCGCTGGCCGAAGGGCCTGACGGGCGGTCTCGCCACGGCCGCCATGGCCGGGTCGTTCGGCGTCTCGGTATTCGCCGTGTGGACCATGCTCGGCCTGGAACCCGTGGGCGGCGTGAGGGCCATCAACGAGGTCGTGTTCACGTGGCTGTCGTCCGACACCGTGCAGATTCCGTTCGCCCTCAGGCTCGACCCGCTGTCGGCGCTGATGATTCTGGTCGTGACCGGCATCGGGACGCTGATTCACCTGTATTCGACCGCATACATGCACGAGGAAACCGACGCGGACTTCGCCCGCTTCTTCTCGTACCTGAATTTGTTTGCGGCCTTCATGCTCGTGCTCGTGCTGGGCGCAAACTTCCCCGTGATGTTCATCGGCTGGGAAGGCGTGGGCCTGTGTTCCTACCTGCTGATTGGTTTCTACTTCACGAAGCCGGCCGCAGCCGACGCCGGCAAGAAGGCCTTTGTCGTCAACCGCATCGGTGACTTCGGCTTCATCCTGGGGATGCTGATCCTCTTTACGCAGTTCGGCACGCTCGACTTCCAGTTACTGGCGGTGCAGGTCTCTCACCTGGGCGTGGAACCGGCCACGATGGCCGGCGCCGGTGTGTTGACGATCGCGACGCTGCTGCTGTTTGTGGGCGCCACGGGCAAGTCTGCCCAGATCCCGCTGTTTGTCTGGCTGCCCGACGCGATGGAAGGCCCCACGCCCGTCTCGGCGCTCATCCATGCTGCGACCATGGTGACGGCCGGTGTGTATATGGTGGGCCGCAACGCCGTGTTGTTCGGCCATGCGCCGTTCACGCTGGAAGTCATCGCCGTGGTGGGCGTGCTGACCGCGCTCGTGGCCGGCACCATCGGCCTGGTCCAGAACGACATCAAGCGGGTGCTCGCATACTCGACCGTTTCGCAGTTGGGCTACATGTTCCTGGCGATGGGCGTCGGCGCGTTCGCGGGCGGCGTGTTCCACCTCTACACCCACGCCTTCTTCAAGGCGTTGCTGTTTCTGGGATCGGGCGCCGTCATTCACGCGCTGCACGGTGAGCAGGACATGCGTTACATGGGCGGCCTCAAGAGCAAGTTGCCCATCACGTTCTGGACGTTCCTCATCGGCACGGTGGCCATCGCCGGGATTCCGCCGCTGGCCGGGTTCTTCTCGAAGGACGAGATCCTGTGGAAGACGTTTTCGACAGGGCATCCCGTGCTTTGGGGCCTGGCCGTGCTCACGGCGTTCCTGACCGCCACATACATGTTCCGGCTGCTGTACCTGACGTTTTTCGGGTCGCGCCGGCCCGGTTCATCCGGCGGCGCGCATGGACATGGCGCCGACCCGCATGCGGGGCACGGCGCGCATGGGGCGCACCTGCACGACGCTCCGCCGGCGATGGCCATTGCGCTGGTGGTACTCGCGATGGGCTCGGTACTCGCCGGGTTCTTCGGCGTCCCGCACGCGCTGGGCGGCCACAATCGCATCGAAGCGTTCCTCGAACCGAGTTTCCACGCGATGACCGTCGCGCCATCCGCGCCCTCGCAGGTCGTGCTCGACTCGGGGGTGGACCTGGTGCCGCCCCCGGGCGCCGAGGCCGCCGGCGCCGCAGCCGAACATGCGCCCGAACCCGCGCACGGCGACACACAGACCGAACTGCTGCTGATGTTCGGCTCGGTGATGGTCGCGCTGGCCGGCATCGGCTTGGCCACGGTGTTGTTTCTGAAGGCGCCCGAGCGCGCCGATGCCATGGCCGCGCGGTTCAGCGGCGTCCATCGCCTGCTGTTGAACAAGTACTACGTGGATGAGTTCTATGACGCGGCAATCGTGCAGCCCATCAAGGGCGTGTCCACCGGCCTGTTGTGGCGAGGTGTGGATACGGCCGTCATTGATGGCGCGGTCAACGGCGTCGGGTTGATGATCCGTGGCTGGAGCGCGGTGCTGCGTCGTCTGCAGACCGGATCGGTGCGGGCCTACGCGATGTCGATCTTTCTGGGGGTCGTCACGATCCTGGGGTATTACCTGTGGCGTTAACTCTTCTCGTCCTGCTGCCGCTTGTGGGCGGCCTGCTGGTATTGCTCCTGGGTAAGGGCCGCGACCGACTGGTCCGGCAGGTGGCCTTGAGCATTTCGCTCGTGACGTTCCTGGCGAGCCTGTGGCTCTGGTCGGGCTTCGACGCGGCCTCGGCCGACTTCCAGTTCGTCGAACGGTACACCTGGCTGCCCGACTTCGGCATTTCCTACCATGTCGGCCTGGATGGCATCACGTTGTGGCTGGTGCTCCTCACGACGTTCCTGACCCCGATCGGCTTGTTGTGTTCGTGGGAGTCGGTCGAGCAGCGGGTGAAAGAGTTCTCGTTTTTCATGCTGCTGCTTGAAGCGGCGATGATTGGCGTGTTCATCTCGCTCGACCTGTTCCTGTTCTACCTCTTCTGGGACGCGATGCTGATTCCGATGTACTTCCTCATCGGCATCTGGGGCTACGAACAGCGCATCTACGCGGCCGTCAAGTTCATGCTCTACACGATGGCAGGCTCCGTGCTGATGCTGCTCGCCATCATCTGGATCGCGTATTACCACCAGACCGTGACCGGCGTCGTCAGCTTCGACCTGCTGGACCTGTACGCGCTTGAGATTCCCGCCGAGCTGCAGATGTGGCTGTTCCTGGCGTTCACGGTGGCGTTTGCCATCAAGGTGCCGCTCTTTCCGTTCCACACCTGGCTGCCTGACGCGCACGTACAGGCGCCGACCGCCGGGTCGGTCATCCTGGCCGGCGTCATGCTGAAGATGGGCACGTACGGGCTGCTGCGGTTTTCGTTTCCGCTGTTCCCCGAGGCCGCGCTTCAGTTCGCGCCCTACATCGCCATCCTCGCCGTCATCGGCATCGTCTACGGGGCCCTGGTCGCGATGGTGCAGCCCGACATGAAGAAACTCGTGGCCTACTCGTCGGTGAGCCACCTTGGCTTTGTGGTGCTGGGTCTTTGTGCGATGAACGTCACCGGAGTGCAGGGCGCACTGTTCCAGATGCTGGCGCACGGCGTGTCCACCGGCGGCCTCTTTCTCATCGTGGGCATGCTCTCGGAGCGCCGGCACACCAAGCTCATCGCCGAATACGGCGGTCTGAAGGCCGTGATGCCGAAACTGGTGGCCATGTTCCTGCTGATTACGCTGGCGTCCATTGCGTTGCCGGGTATGAACGGGTTCGTGGGCGAGTTCCTGATTTTCGTCGGGTCGTTTGCCGCAAATCCCGGTCTTACAGCGGTCGCCGTGTCGGGCGTCATCCTGTCGGCCGTCTACATGCTCTGGATGTTCCAGCGCGTGAACTACGGCCCGCTGACCAATCCAAAGAACAAGGGGTTGCGTGATCTCAGCGCCCGCGAATGGGCGGTGATTGCGCCCATTGTAGCCATGTGTATCGGCATGGGGGTCGCGCCCGGTGTGTTCCTGAAGCCGATGGAGCCCGCCGTCAAGCGCATCGTGGCCCAGGTGCGCGGGATGGCGCCGGTGAATGCGGAAATGACGTCGGGTGTCTTTTCCGGAACTGTTGCCGCGGAAAAGACACCCGACGTCATTTCCGCCCTGAGCGAGCCCGCAGGGCGAGTCGAAGGGCGAGTCGAAGGGGGCGCGCGATGAATCAGAACGACTTCGCCGCCATCGTTCCCGTCCTGATGGTCACGCTCGCGGCGTGCACCACCATGGTGGCCGAGGCCTTCCGGCCCCAGCGGGATCTCGCCGCCGGCCGCTGGTTTGGCACGTATGGGCTCATTGGCCTCGGCGGGGCGATTGCCGCGTCGCTGAACCAGTGGAACCAGAGCCTGGTGGGCTTCGGCGTGATCAGCGTCGACAACTTCACGGTGTTCTTCAACATCACGCTGTGCGCCATCGGCATCCTGACCATCATCCTGTCGGCCGGCAACGCCGAGCGGGATCACCTGCCGCTCGGGGAGTACTACACGCTGATCTTGTTCGCCATCGTCGGCATGATGCTCATGGCGTCGACCACCGATCTGCTGGTGATCTTCATCGCCCTCGAGATCATGTCGCTCGGGGTATATGTGCTGACCGCCATCAAGCGGTCCAGCGCGGAAGGCGCCGAAGCGTCGTTTAAGTACTTTGTTCTGGGCGCGTTTTCGAGTGCCTTCTTTCTTTATGGCATCGCAATGGCGTATGCCGTGACCGGCACCACGCGGCTCGACGAGATTGGCCTGCGTGTGGCGTCGTCGGCGCTGGACCCCGGCATCCTGACCATTCTGGCGATGGTGCTGCTGCTCGTGGGCTTCGCCTTCAAGGTGGGCGCCGTGCCGTTCCATATGTGGACGCCCGATGCGTATCAGGGCGCGCCGGCGCTGGTGACGGGCTTCATGTCCACGGGCGTCAAGGCCGCAGCCTTCGCCGCGTTCATCCGCGTCTTCCTGTCCGCCCTCGAGCCGTTGCGGTTGGACTGGGTGCCGATTGTCACGGTCATCGCCGCCCTGACCATGATTCTGGGCACCGTCGTGGGCGTGGCCCAGACGAGCGTGAAACGTATGCTCGCGTATTCGAGCATCGCGCACGCGGGCTATTTGCTCGTCGGCCTGGTGGCCGCAAGCTCCGCCGGCAAGGCCGCCATGCTCTTTTACCTCGTGGCCTACAGCGTGACCAACCTCGGCGCGTTCGGCGTGCTGGCCGCTCTGATCACGCCCGACCGCCAGCATGACGATGTGCGGGATTTTGCGGGGATGTCGAAAGAACGGCCCGGTCTTGCGGCGCTGCTCACGTTGTTCCTGCTCTCGCTGGGTGGTTTTCCGCCGACCGTGGGGTTCATCGGCAAGTGGTACATCTTCAACGCCGCAATGCAGGAGGGTTTGTACACCCTGGCCATTCTCGGTGTGTTGACGAGCGTGGTCTCGGTCTTCTTCTACCTGCGCATCGTGGTGATGATGTATATGAGCGACGAGACCGCGCCGGAGCACCGGCCGAAGGTGTCGGCCATTACGACAGCGGGCCTGCTCATTGCACTCGCCGGCGTGCTCTACCTCGGTGTGCTGCCCGGCGGCCTGCTGAAGATCGCCGCCGAGTCGGTCGCGTCAATCTTCTGAGTCCAGCGTCCACAAATGAGCTCGGAGGCGATTTCCAGGGAAATCGCCTCCGAGCTCATTTTCGTTGCCCAATCCGGGCCACGGCCTCGGCGACAAATGCGTCGTCTGAGGCCGCCACTGTTCTCAGATCCAGCAGCACGGCGTCGTGCTGAATCCGCGCGACGATGGGTGGGTGCTCGGCTCTGAGCGATCCTTCAACGTCGCTCGCGCTGAGTGATGCGGACCGGACCGACACCAGCCGGGTCGGAATCGCCGACTGGGGTGCGCTGCCCCCGCCGATGGTGGAGTTGCCGTCCAGGACCTCGCAAATGAGCTCGGAGGCGATTTCCCTGGAAATCGCCTCCGAGCTCATTTGCCGAACGCGGGTCACCAGCGCCGTTGCACGGGCGTCCAGGCTCTCCAGGCTCTCAAGGAGCATCCGCACGACGGGAATCTCGGTCCTCGCGGCCTCCCGCTGCCAGAGCCCCAGGGTGGCTTCCAGGGCGGCGTACGTCTGTTTGTCGGCACGCACCGCCCGCATCAGGGGATGACGCCGCAGGCGCTCGACAAGGTCCATCCGTCCCACGATGATGCCCGCCTGTGGGCCACCCAGGAGCTTGTCGCCGCTGAAGGTGACCAGGTCAGCACCGGCCTTCAGGCTGTCGCGGACCGAGGCCTCCGCGCGGACCGCTTCGGGCCAGCCCCCCTCCTGTGGCAGGCCCAGCCAGCCGCTCCCCAGGTCTTCAAAAAGGGGCAGATCGAACTGATGGGCCAGGGTGGCGAGCGCAGCCAGTTCCGGACGCTCGGTAAATCCCTCGATCCGGAAGTTGGACGGATGCACCCGCAGGAGCATCGCCGTCCGCTCGTTGATGGCGGCCCCGTAGTCGCTCACGCGGGTCCGGTTGGTCGTGCCGACTTCGCGAAGGGTGGCGCCCGACTGCGCCATGATGTCCGGCACACGGAAGCCCCCGCCGATTTCGACAAGTTCGCCCCGCGACACGATGACCTCGCGACCGGCCCCGAGCGAGGCCAGCACCAGCCACGTGGCCGCCGCATTGTTGTTCGTGATGGCAGCTGCCTCCGCGCCCGTCAGCGCGCACAACAAGCGCTCGGCATGCACGTGCCGGTGTCCGCGGGTGGCGCTGCCCAGGTCGTACTCGAGGTTGCAGTATCCACGCGCGACGTCAGCCGCGGCGGCGATGGCCTGCCGCGCCAACGGCGCGCGGCCCAGGTTTGTGTGGATGAGGACGCCGGTGGCATTAATCACCCGGCGCAACGAGGGGGCCAACGCCGCATCAAGTGCCTCAATCGCCCGAGCCACGATCCAGAGCGCCGGCTCGCCGGATGTTCCGTCACCGGCCGGCAGGGCCCGCCAGGCATCCGCCGCGGTTCTGAGGGCCTCCACGACCAGCGTCCGGCCATCGGCAGACACTCTTGCGGCAATCGCAGGCTGGCGCAGCAGGGCGTCGATTGAGGGAATGTTTCGGGCGGTCATGGCGTGGTTGCGACAGTCCGACGGGACAGGATAGCATCAGCGTCCGCCGTGTCGAAGCCATCAGAACCCGTGTTGCCCGAGAATCCAACCCACCGCCCGCTTGAGCGGTTCTGGCCGTACGCGGACCTGCCTGAACAGCCGAGCGAAGAGGAGCTGGCGGCGATCCATCCCGAACTCCGGCGTGCGCTATTTGGTGCCGACGCCATGCCATTTTCCATCACGCTGGTGTTCTCGGAATTTTCGGGTGAGGGCTTCGGCCGCGCGCTGGACCAGGCCCGTGCGTCGGATGAATTTCAGGAAGTGCCGAACACGCGTGGCGTGCGCTACCGCGCACGGTTTTTCCCTGGCGAGAGGCCGCTGAAGGTGCGCGAATTGTATGAGCTGATTGCCGACGTGCCTGGGACCGAGGTCCTGATTGACGACAGGCCGCTGCCGTATGCGCGTGAGTTGTGGCTGCCCCTTGTCTGGTGTCTGATCAAGTAAACGTCTGGTGTCTGATCAAGTAAACGTTTGGTGTCTGATCAAGTAGAGGCTTGGTGTTTGATCAAATAACGTCGGGGGACGTCGTGCGCAAGGTCCAGTACGCGGAAAAAGACCAGTACGCGGAAGGTAAGGGCCGGAACGCGGCGTCCCGGCCCTTTGTGTGTGGTCTAGCTAGGCTTGGTGACGTTGCCAGCCTGGGGTCCCTTAGGACCGTCGACAATTTCGAATTCGACCTCCTGGCCTTCCTCGAGGGTCCGGAAACCGGCGCCCTGAATGGCGGAGAAGTGGACGAACACGTCGTTGCCCCCTTCGCGCTCGACGAAACCATAACCCTTAGCGTTGTTGAACCACTTGACCTTGCCCGTAATACGCATCGTACTTGCCTGCCTTGCGAGAACGGCGACGGTGAATCCGCCGCACTAGAAAAAAAAGACCGCACATGCGGTCTCTACGTCGACGATGGTCCCGCCCAACGTCGATCGGTAATCTTAGTCGGGCGGACGGGGCGTGTCAAGACCCCAGGGGATACTTAGTGCCACAGCGTGCATTGCTCAGCGTTTCAGACAAGACCGGCCTCTTGCCGCTGGGCCAGGCCCTGGTGGCCCTCGGATGGGAATTGGTGTCGACCGGCGGCACCGCCCGTGCCCTGGCCGACGCCGGCCTGCCGGTCACCGGGATCTCGGATGTGACCGGCTTTCCGGAGATGATGGACGGCCGCGTCAAGACCCTGCACCCCAAGGTGCATGGCGGCATCCTGGCGCGGCGCCACGTCCCAGGTGATCTGGCGTCCCTCGCGGAGCACGGCATTGGACTCATCGACCTGGTGGTGGTGAACCTGTATCCGTTCGCCCAGGCTGCCGCCAAACGGGACCTGCCGTTTGATCACCTCATCGAGGAAATCGACATCGGTGGCCCCAGCCTTCTGCGCGCCGCCGCCAAGAATTTTCGCGACGTGCTGGTGGTGGTCGATCCCGCTGACTACAACCGCGTGGTGGATGCGTTGCGTGCTGATGGCGGCTCGTTGTCGTTGCGATTCGATCTGGCGCGAAAGGCCTACGGCCACACGGCCGACTACGATCGTACGATCGCGGCGACGCTCGGCGAGGTGAAAGTGGACGCCGCCAGTGTCTTCACACGCGGCGCCACCAGCAGCCGGTGGACGCCGGTGCTCAGCAAGGTCCGCGACCTGCGCTATGGCGAGAACCCCCATCAGGCGGCGGCGTGGTACTCGATGAGTCCGCGCGGGTTCGGTGGCGCGGTGGTGCATCAGGGCAAGGAGCTGTCGTTCACCAACCTCCTGGACCTCGACGCGGCCGCGCGCATTGCGCTGGAGTTCACTGAGCCTGCGGCCGTGGTTATCAAACACACCAATCCGTGCGGCGTGGCGACCGGGCACACCGCAACCGATGCCTACGTGCGGGCCCGGGAGGCGGATCCGCTCTCGGCGTTTGGCGGCATCGTGGGCGTCAACCGGCCCATCGACCTGGAACTGGCGCACGTCCTGACATCCACGTTCATCGAGGCGGTGATTGCGCCCGGCTTGTCCGCCGATGAAGAGACGCGTGCGGTCCTCGCCACCAAGCCCAACCTTCGTGTGGTGACCGCCTCGTTCGAGGGACTCGATCAGGAGCGCGACGTGCGGTCGATTCTCGGCGGGTGGCTCGTGCAGGACCGCGACCGCGTCGTCGAGAGCCACACCGAATGGCCGGCTCAAGACGGCCCTCGGGTGGTGACCAAGCGGGCGCCGACTCCCGCCGAGTGGACGGCACTGCGTTTTGCCTGGCGCGTCTGCTCCCACGTGAAGTCCAACACCGTCATCTTCACGTCTGCCGACGCGACACTGGCGGTCGGCGCCGGGCAGATGAGCCGCGTTGACGCGGTGCGAACCGCGGTCATGAAGGCCGGCGACCGCCTGCGTGGTTCGGTCGCCGCGTCCGATGCGTTTTTCCCGTTCAGGGACGGCCTCGACGTGGTGGCCTCGGCCGGCGCGACGGCGGTGATCCAACCCGGCGGCTCGGTGCGCGACGATGAAGTGATTGCGGCCGCAGACGCACATGGCATCGCCATGGTCTTTACCGGACGTCGACACTTCCGACACTAACGAGAATGAGCGAATGGGCCAATTAGGCAATGGGCCACTGGGGCGACTGCGGCTCCTGCTGATTCCTGCCGTTGCGCTGCTATTCCTGGGTCTGGGCGCCAATACCATCTGGGACGCGAACGAGGCGTTCTACGCCGACACGCCGCGGCAGATGGTGTTGTCGGGCGACTACGTGAATCCGGTCTTCAACGGCGAAGCCCGGATGAACAAGCCGGTGTTGAGCTACTGGGTGGTCGCCGGCCTCTACAAGATCTTCGGGCTCTCCCTGACCGTCGAGCGATTCGGCATCGCCCTCGGCGCGCTCGGTATCCTGCTGGCCGCGTACCTCTGCGGCCGCGCGCTGCGCTCCCCAGTCACCGGCTGGCTCGCCGTCCTCATCGTTGTCACGGCGCCACGGTTCGTGATGTTCTCGCGTCGCATCTTCATCGACATCTGGGTGACGATGTTCATGGGGCTGAGCATCGGGTGTTTCCTGCTCGCGCAAGCGTACCCGGAGCGGCGCCGCTTGTGGCTGGGCCTGATGTACGTCGCGATCGGTCTCGGCGTGCTGACGAAGGGCCCTGTAGCACTGGTGTTTCCTGTTGCCGCCATCGGGGCGTGGCTCCTCGTCGAACGGCGGCTCGGCGACATCACGCGGCTCTGGATCTTGCCTGGCACACTGATCGTGCTGGCGATCAACGCGCCGTGGTGGGGCGCCATCTACGCGCAACACGGGATGGAACCGCTGCAGGCGTTCTGGCTCGGGGAGAACTTCGGCAGATACACCGAGCCCATGCAGCCTGGCGAGCGGGATATCTGGTTTTATGTGCCCGTGGTGATCGGCGACCTGTTCCCGTGGTCAATCTTTGTGATGGCGGGCCTTGCTACCGGCGCCGCGGCCTTGTGGTCGCGCGTTCGGAGCGCCGATGCCGCGAACCCGGATGCCGACTCAGGTATCCCCGCCATCAAGCGCTTTCTCTTGATCTGGGTTGCGCTACTCGTCGGAGTGTTTTCGTTCTCCGAGACCAAACAGGATCTTTATGTCTTTCCGATTATCCCGGCGCTTGCGGCGCTTGCGGCCGACGCCATCCTCACCGGTCTGAACCGTGGCGACGCCCGCGTGCGGGCCGCGTTGATCGCCACTGCGGGGTTGTTGATTGTCGGCGGGGCCGGCATCGCCTCGCTGTTCGGATTTCTTGCGCCCACCCACCACATCGCCGGCGCGAACGCGCTTGGCGCGACGCTTGTTGCCGGCGGCCTGGTCGTGATCGTCCTGGCCCTCCTGATGCGGGCGCACGCCGCGACGCTGGCCCTGGCCGGCACGATGGTGGTGGCCAACTACCTCTTCGTGCTGGTGTCGCTGCCGGCGGTGGAGGCGTTCAAGCCGGTGCTCCCGATGGTGCGGACGATCCAGGAGCGTACGCGTGCGGGCCCGCCACCAGTGGTGGCGCACTACATCACGTCCCTGCCGAGCCTCGTCTATTACCTGGAACGTCCCGTCGAGGGGTACTTCGATCTGCGGCCGCTGATCGAGCGGGCTGGCGCCGTGCCCGAAATGTACATCCTCATGCGGCCGCATGAGTACGCGGACTTCGATCACGCCGCCCGCGCGCAGTCGATCGAACGCTGTATCGTCTTGCGCCAGACGTTATTCGAGGCGAAATTAAAGCTGGTGCTCGAGGGCCTCCCATGGCCCGAGGTGTACCTGGTCGGCACCGGCGCGGCCTGCACCCCGCGCTCGCCTCCCGCGTAATGGCGAAATGTCACCAATGTCCGAAATGGCGCAATGTCGGACAAACCGATTGCAGGGAAGAATGGCCGAATGTCTTTGCCCTCCAATGGTTGAATCTGCTGCTCCAAGGTCATTCCATCATTGCGCGCCTTGAACATTCGAATACTTGGCCACTTCCGCATTGCAGACAGTTCGCCATTACAGCGCGACTACAGGGCGCGAAGGAGTTCGTCGCGCCCAACCGTCGCAGCACCGAAGCGCCCGACCACGATGCCCGCGGCGTGATTGGCGAGGCGGGCCGCGTCGCTGAGTGACGCGCCACACGCCAGCGCCAGGGCGAGCGTCGCCACGACGGTGTCGCCGGCGCCCGTGACGTCTGAGACTTCGCGCGCGGTTGCCGGGATGGCCAGTTCCACCATCGATGGCCCCGACGCGTCCAGGAGCCACATGCCGTGTTCACCCCAGGTGATGAGTACGCTGGCCTGGGTGGTCCTGTGCAGCGCCCGCGCGGCCTGTCGGGCGTCGTCTGGCGTTGCGATGCGCGTGCCCGTCATCAGTTCCGCCTCGTGATGGTTGGGCGTGAGCAGCGTGACGCCGACGTACCTCGTGGCGTCAGGAACTTTGGGGTCCACCACGACTGGTGCGCCTCCCGACGCGGCCACCGCTGCGGCAATCACACCCGGGGTGATGACGCCCTTGCGATAGTCCGAGAGCACGATGGCTTTGGCGCCGAGTGTCGCGTGGCTGGCCGCCGCGCGCAGGGCGCTTTCGGTGGTGTGCGCCAACTCGGCGTCATCTTCGTAGTCCAGTCGAACCACTTGCTGATTGCGTGTGGTCACGACGCGCACTTTGCGAGTGGTGGGGCGGGCCTCGTCGACGACGAGGCGTTCGTCAGTGATGCCACGGTCACGCAGCGCGCGGCGCAGGCCCGCTGCGGCATCGTCTGCACCCACACACCCGACGAGCACCGGGACACCCTCGAGCGCCCGGACGTTCGCTGCGACGTTCGCAGCGCCGCCAAGCCGGTACTCCTCGCGTTCGAACCTCACCACAGGGACCGGCGCCTCTGGCGAGATCCGATCGACGCGGCCAATCAGAAAATGATCGAGCATCACATCGCCAATGACGGCGACGGTCGTACCCGGCAGCAGGTCAAATATTGACGCGAGTGAGGTCATGACGATGGCAGGGAAGTATCGCGTACGGCTGGCGCGCCGAAGGAGGCGGCGTAGGGCAGGGTGATGAGCCCCAGGAACAACATCAGGAATTCCGAATCCCCGAAGTTGTATTCGAACAGGCCGGCGACCAGCATCGCGACCATGGCGGCGACGCCGGCGCCCGCCACGGCTCGATTGTCACCGCGGTGCAATTGCCTCCACAGGTCGCGTGAAGCCACCACCACGAACCACAGCCAGAGCGCGAGCGCCGGCAGGCCGCGTTCCGCGGCAATCTGCATCGGCACGTTGTGCAGGTGGGGATTGATGTCGTTCACCGCGTAGGTGGCGTCGCGGTATTGCGCATACACCAGTTTCACGCTATCGGGGCCCACCCCAGTCAGGGGATGGTCCTTGACCATGCGGACGCCTGACCGCAGCATCGCGAAGCGATCGCGATTGGTGGGGTCGGTCAGATCACCGATGGACTGGACTCGGCTGAGGATCGCGCTGGGCGCAACCACCAGGAAGATCAGGCCCAGCACCGGAAGGGCGAGGAGCAACCGCCAGTTCTTCTCCACCATGAGAACGCCGATGGCCGAGACCAGGCCGACCATGGCGTTACGCGTGTAGGTGTAGAAAAGCGCCACCACCAGGGCAGGCACGGCAATCGCCGGCCAGATCCATTCGCGGCCCGCAGAGAGCAGCCGCGCGAGCGCAGCGCCAGTGATGAGCATGAGGACGCCTGAGAACGTCATCCAGTGGCTGAGAAACCCGACGGCTCGGTTCTCCAGACTGTCGTAACCGAGCACGCTGTATTGCAGGATGCCGTACAGCGCGGCCGCCGAACCCACCGCGATGATGCCGTCAACCACGCGTGTCGCCCGGTGGCCCCGCGCAAACGCGGCGACGACGGGGACCATGAGAAACAGCAGAAGTTGTTTCGTGTCGGCGAAGCTCGCGACAGGGTCGACCGAGGCGGCGGCACTCACCAGCGTCCAGGCGGCGTACGCAATCAGCGGAACCATGAATGCAGGCACGTCGCGCCACCGCCCGTGCCGCGCCGACACCATCAGCCAGACCACCACGGCGGCATACAGCGCGAGTTGCGCGGTGAAGATGCTGACCGCGGTGGCTGCCAGCGAAATCGCGACAAGCACGAATCCCGCGCGGTGCAGTCCCGAATCTGGTGTCGTCATCATCGCCCGTTCTCCAGCAGCCTCAGCGCGGCGGCCAACACGGCCTCTCCCGAAATCATCGTCAGGCACCGGAAATCGCCCGGGGCACAGACGCGTTGGTCGCACGGCCGGCACGGCAGCTCGCCCGCGTCCACCGAAGCCGCCGCCAGGTGCGGTGGGCGCCAGGGCGCCGAACGCTCGGGCAGTGTCGGCCCATAGAGTCCCACAATCGGCACGTCAGACGTGGCCGCAATGTGCAGCGGCCCGCTGTCACCCCCGATAAAGAGTGCGCTTCGATCCAGCACCGCCCGCAGGGCCTCCAGTGAAAAGTCCTGCGCATCGATGATTCGCGCGGCGCCGTCACCCGCGCGGCTCTGCGCCATCGAGACCACCCGTTGCACCGCCGCCCTGTCGGAGGGCCCCGCAGTGACAAGCACCCGACGGCCCGATGATTGTCGCACTAGTCCGGCGGCGACGTCGGCAAATGAGGTTTCTGGCCAGCGTCGAAATGGATTGCCGGCGCTGACGTGCAGGACGATGAGCGAGGCGTCGCTGGAGGGGGCGCCGATGCCACGCGCCGCAAGGCGCGCGTCCGTCGAGTCCCGTGCCGCAGGCGTCGTCATCATCTCGACCCGGTTCGCAGAGCGGTCCGCCCCGCCCGCAAACGCCGCGTCGACCGTGGCCAGCAGGTCCCACTGATTCTCCACAGAGTGGCGCGGGTGCAGGCCCGGTGGCCGATGCACGACGTCTGTGTACATCCACGCACGCCCCTGGATGTCATAGCCCACGCGGCGTGGGGCCCCCGAGGCCCAGGCGAGCCACGCACTCCGGGGCCCGCCGTGAAAATCAATGACCAGATCGCATCGCTCGGCACGCAGGCGCCGTGCCAGGCGGAGGTCGTCCTTGATGCGTGTCCACCCGCGCGAGTGAGGCACGCTGATGACGCCCGACAAGTGAGGATTGTGCGCCACAACCGGCGCGGCCGAAGACTCCACGAGGTAGAGGAGCCGGGCGTGGGGATACTGCGAGCGAAGGGCCCGGATCGTCGGTGTCGTGAAGACCACGTCACCGATGAGCCGAAGCCTGATGAGGAGAATGGTCAACGGCCGGGGGCGGGCGCCTCCGCCTCATCCACCAGCATGACCGGAATGTCGTCCTTGATCGGGTAGATCCGGTGGCAGGTGCCGCATTGCAGGCCGGCGCCATCCTTCACCAGTCGGACAGGTGTCTTGCATTCCGGGCAGACCAGGATCTCAAGCAGCGCGGGGTCAAGGGCCATGCCGCGAATATAAGCCATCCACAGGTCGACTGTGAAACAATCATCTTCTTACCTCACGAGTCATTCATGATTTGGTTCGCTCCACCGCCACCCGTTCCCGCGTCGGCGCAGACCACGTCCGTGCCGGCATCTAGCCGGATTCAGGCCGCGACGCCGACAGTGGCCGCCACCGGCGAGGCGTATTTCCTGTTCATCCAGGGACGCACCCTTGAAGGGCGGGGCGATGTGGCCGGCGCGATCGCCGCCTACCGCAAAGCCATCGCGCTGATGCCCCAGTCCGCCGACGTTCGCGCAGAGCTGGCGGGTGTCTACGCGCGGGAGGGTCGGGCCGCCGAGTCGATCACGGAAGCCGAGAGTGCGCTGAAGGCCGACCCGGCCAATCGCGAGGCGCACCGCATCCTCGGATTTGTGCGCTCGGCGTTGGCTGACAACCCGGGTGGGCGTGGGGCGTCTCCGCTAGAGGCCACGCTCGTGACCCAGGCGATTGAACACTTTGAAAAGGCCCTCGCGGGAGGCATGCGCGACCCAGCGGTTGAGCTGTCACTCGGCCGGTTGTATGTACGGACCGCCCAGCACACCACAGCGATCGCGACACTGCAGGCGTTCCTGAATGACCAGCCGGGTTATCCGGAGGGTGTGCTGCTCCTGGTGGAATCGCTCGACGCCACGCGCCAGTTCACGCAGGCCGTGCACCTCCTTGAGCCATTGGTCCGTGACGAGCCGGACATGGTGCCGGCACGCGTCAGGCTCGCCGAAATGTACGAACGCGTCGGTCGCAACGCCGACGCCATTCCACACTGGGCCGAACTGGCGCGGGCTAATCCGAGCAATGCCGCGCTACGCACCCGCTACGCGACGGCGCTGGCCAACGGCGGGCAGGTCGATGAGGCGCGGCAGCAATTGACGACCCTGACGAGCGAGGCGCCGCGCGATGTCGACGCCTGGTATCTGCTGTCGCAGGTTGAGAGCCGGGCCGGCCGCCACGACGCGGCAGACGCCGCTGCGAAGAAGATCTCGGACAGTGACCCGGCCGATCCTCGTGGGCCGCTGGCGCAAGCCGAGGCGCGTGCCGCACGCGGCGATCATAGAGGTGCGGTGGCCATTCTTGAGCCAGTGCTGGCCGCCCTGCGCGATCAGGCCGCCGGCGATGCCTACTCGGAGGTGGCGACGGCGTTCGCCACCGCCCTGCAGAACAGCGAGGACCCTGGGCGCGCCGTGCGCGTGCTCGAAGACGCACGCAATCGCGCGCCGCGCGATTTCGATTTGCTGCACGCCCTTGCAGCCGCGTACATCCGCGACAAGAATCCCACGGCCGCTGAGCGCACGTACCGGGAACTCCTGGCGGCCGATCCCATTGATGGCATCGCGCTCGACGGCCTGGGCTGGGCGCACGTGCAGCAGGGAAGAGTGGAAGACGGACGCGTGGTGCTCGAGCGAGCCGCGGCGGCGCTGCCGACCCGTTCTGTGACGCTCGACCATCTGGCCGAGTCGCTGTTCCTGCTCAAGCGCTACCGTGAGGCCCAGGCGATGTGGGATCGTGCGCTCGCTGGCGATCGCACGGGCATTGATGTGGACGACGTCACGCGCAAACGCGACCGGGCCAGAACGCTGGCAGGGCGACAGTGACGCTACGGGCGCGCGTGCGCGCGGGCGTGTGGTTGGCGATCGCCGTGTCGCTGACAGGCGCCTGTGCCACACGCCTGTACTCGCCACCGGTTGGCCCAGGTGTGCCCTTTGATGAGGCGGCCGGCATCTGGCGCGACGTGACCGCGCGTTGCAGTACCACGCGCGTGTTGGTTGCCGAAGTCAGGGTGGACGGGTGGGTCGGGCCTTCGCGCCAGCGGTTCTCCGCGGCGCTGCATGCCGCGTTCACTCGTGAGAACGACGTCTATCTCGAAGTGCCGGGCCCCGGGCGATCGTTTGTCCAGATAGGCGGTCGCGCTGAACGCGCCGTGTTGCTCCTGCCCCGGGACGAGCGCGTCCTGCGTGCACCAACTCGTGACATCGTCGAGGCCTTGACCGGGTTGCAGTGGGACGCCGTGGACCTGCTCAATGTGCTCTCGGGCTGCGTGACCACACCCGGTTCGGCCGTGACAGGCGTCGCCTACGGCGCGGATCAGGCCGCGGTGGAATTGGGAGCGGGCGCGCGAGCCTGGCTGCGACGCGTAGACGGCGCGTGGCAGTTGGAAGCCGCTACGCGTGACGGACTCCTGGTCGAGTACCGTGCGCGAGAGGGCGCATTTCCGTCGGAGGTCCGTGTGTCGGACGCCTCGCCTGGGACGACACCGCTGCTCGTCACGTTTCGCGTGAGCCAGCTTCAGGCGAACGCGGAACTGAACCCCGCGATATTCGCGCTGGCAGTGCCCAACGGGTTCGTCCCGATGACGCTTGACGACCTCCGTTCGGTGCGCCCGCTCGGGGACGTCAAGCGGGTTCCGTAGCATCCATGCCACGCGTCCTCATTCTCGAGCCCTCCGCGAAGGTCAACCTGACGCTGCAGGTGGGCCCTCGCCGTCTCGATGGCTTTCACGACATCACCACGCTGTTGCAGTCAATCACGCTCCACGACACGCTGACGCTGTCGGCCAGGCGAGGCCCCTTCGGACTCGCGTGCCGCACGCCCGGAGTCCCGGCCGACCGTTCGAACCTGGTGTGGAAGGCGGCGGAGGCGTTGTGGGCCGCCATGGGTCGCGACGGTGATCCCCGGGACGCGCACATCAAGCTGGACAAGGCGATTCCCTCGCAGGCCGGTCTCGGCGGTGGCAGCGCGGATGCGGCGGCCGCGCTTGTGGGCCTCAACACGCTCTGGGGTGCCCGCAAGTCGCGCCGCGAGTTGATGAGTCTCGCGGCCCAGCTCGGCTCGGACGTCCCGTTTTTTTTGCAGGGCGGCACGGCTCTGGGTACCGGCCGCGGTGAAGACCTGTATCCGGTGGACGACGTCGAGCGGATGGGCGTGATTGTGATCAAGCCGTCGTTTGGGGTGGCGACCGCTGACGCGTATCGCTGGTTGGATGCAGACCGCGAGGCCGCCGGCATAGGGACGGCGGGCCTCTCCGCTCCGCACACCTCGGGAGGCCATCCCGTTGAGGTGGGTTGGCCCAGCCGATCGGTTCGCCTGGTCAACGACCTTATGGCCCCAGTGGCCGAGCGCCATCCGGCCGTCCGGGAGATGGCGGAGGCCTGCCTGGCCACCGGGGCGGTGGCCGCCCAGATGAGCGGGAGCGGATCGGCCGTGTTTGGCCTGTTTCCGGAAAGCGCCACGGCCCGGGCCGCGCGGCGGTTGAAACGCCCGGATTGGCTGGTTCTGGTGGCCCGCACACAGTCGCGGCGCGAGGCGGCTCGGCGGATGGGCTTGTGATAGACTTCACGTTTTGCGGTCGGTCCCTGACGCGCCGCTGTGGGAGTGCCCGGTGATGGCCGGGGCGTCGGCCGGGTTCCTCTGCAGTGCGCGTACGCGGACGAGGTGGGGCGTGGCCAAGCGGTAAGGCGCGGGTCTTTGGAACCCGTATTCGAAGGTTCGAATCCTTCCGCCCCAACCAATTCTTCGCGGCTCATGGTGAGCGGCAGGGGAAGAGTAGACGGAACATGAGCCACGGCCAGCTGAAAGTGTTCTCGGGGAGCGCCCATCCGGCGCTGGCGCAAGAAATCGCCGAGCAGCTGGAAACGCCGCTTGGGGTGGCCCGGCTGCATCGGTTTCCTGACAGCGAGGTATCGTTCCAGATCGACGAGAACATTCGCGGCACGGACGTGTTCATCGTGCAGCCGACCTCGACGCCGGTGGACATGCACTTGGTGGAATTGTGCGTGATGATCGACGCGTTCCGGCGGTCTTCCGCTTCGCGCATTACCGCCGTGATTCCGTATTACGGCTATGCGCGGCAGGATCGGAAGGACAAGCCCCGGGTGCCGATTTCGGCAAAGCTCGTGGCCAACCTGCTGGGCGCGGCGGGCACGAATCGCGTGCTGACCATGGACCTGCACAAGGCGCAGATTCAGGGGTTCTTTGACATCCCGGTGGACCACCTGTTTGCGGCTCCCGCGGTCATTGAATATCTCGCCCGGCAGAACTTCGGTCCGATCACGATCGTGTCGCCTGATGCCGGCGGCGCGGAGCGGGCCCGGGCGTATGCGAAGCGGCTCGATGCGGAACTGGCGATTATCGACAAACGCCGCAGCGAAGACGGTACGGCGGAAGTGATGAACGTCATCGGTGATGTGGAAGGCCGGGTCTGCGTGATCTCGGACGACATCATCGATACCGCGGGGACGATTCAGAAGGCGGCTCAGGCCCTCAAGGCCAACGGAGCCAGCCGGGTGCTGGCGTGCGCGGTGCACGGGGTGTTGTCGGGGCCGGCGATGAGCCGGATCGAGGCAGCGCCCATCGACAAGCTCATCGTCACCAACACGGTCCCGCTGGGGCCGGAGAAGATGGCGAGCGAGAAAATTGTGGTGTTGTCGGTGGCGCGTCTGCTGGCGCAGGCCATTCGCAGTATTCACGAAGAGACCTCGGTCTCGAAGTTGTTCGTTTAAGGATGGGGACCATGGATTCGACATTGCAGGCGGTTCGGCGCGACACAATTGGCAAGAACGAGGCGGTGCGCCTCAGGCAGGCGGGCAAGATCCCGGCGGTGTTGTATGGCGGGGAAAGCAAGGTCGGCGAATCGGTCACCGTGGACCCGAAGGAACTGAGCCGGATCCTGCACTCCCATTCAGGGGTCAACTCCCTCATCGCGTTGCAGATTGACGGCACGGCCGACACCAAGGTGCTCGTCAAGCAGTACCAGATTGACCCGGTCACCCATCGTCTGCTGCACGCGGATTTTTATCGTGTGGCGATGGACAAACGGCTGCGCGTCACCGTCCCGGTCCAGCTGACCGGTGAAGCCAAGGGCGTCAAGGTCCAGGGCGGCACCCTGGACTTCGTGCATCGCGAAGTGGCGCTCGAGTGTCTGCCGGCGGATATCCCGGAGCACATTGTGGTGGACGTCACGGAACTGATGATCAGCCAGGGCGTGCGCGTGCGCGACCTGCCGGCCGATGGCAAGTGGACCGCGGTCAGCGAGCCCGAGATGCTCATCGTGCACATCGTGGCGCCGCGCGCCGAAGTGGTGGCCACGCCGGATGCGGCGGCCACGCCGGTCGCTGCTGCCGAGCCCGAAGTCATGAAGAAGGGCAAGCCCGAGAAGGACAAGGACGAGAAAGACAAGAAGTAAGGGCCTTGCATGAAGCTGGTCGTTGGCCTCGGGAACCCCGGGTCCCGGTATCGGGGAACGCGGCACAACGTCGGCTTTGAAGTGGTGGACGGGCTGGTGGCGCGACATGGGCTTCGGCTCGACGCGTGGAAATCGCTGGCCGAGATCGCTGAATGGCGGCGGCCGGAAGGTCGCGTGTGGTTCGCCAAGCCGCTGACGTTCATGAACCTCAGCGGCGAGGCCGTAGCCGGGCTGATGGGGTTCTACAAGATTGAGCTCGCCGATGTCCTGGTGGTGTGCGACGACGTGAATCTGGTGGAGGGGCGCTTGCGAGCGCGGCCGGAGGGTTCAGAGGGCGGAAACAACGGGCTGCGGTCGATTACCGCCTCGCTCGGAACTGCGGCGTATGCGCGGATCCGGATCGGGGTGGGGCGCGGCGACGAACGACGGGATCTGGTCGACCACGTGTTATCGCGGTTCGACCCGGATGAACAGCCGGTCATGAACGCCGCGATGGATCGTGCGGCCGACGCGGTTGAATTGTGGATTACGGACGGCCTGGGACCTGTGATGAACAGGTTCAATGCGGAAAGTAAAGACGTAGAGAAGTAGGGAAGTCGGGCAAGTTAAGAACGCTCCTTGCCGTTTCCGATTGGGGAAACGGCCTGAATGTCCATAAGGAGGCACATGAGCATGCACAGACAGTACGAGCTCGTTTACATCGCGATGCCGGACTCGACCGAAGAACAGTTGGCGGAACTGCACCAGCAGGTCGCCACGGTCGTAGAGCGGTTTAGCGGCACCATCGAACGGACGGAAATGTGGGGGCGGCGTCGCCTGGCGTATGAAATCAACCGCCAGCGCGAAGGCGTGTACGTCCTGGAAATCCTGAATGGCCCCGGGGCCATGACCACCGAACTTGATCGGCGCCTCCGGGTGCTCGACATCGTGATGCGACACCTGATTATTCGCATTGATGAAGTGCTCGCGAAGGAGACACGGACCCAGACGCGCCGCAAGGCCGCCACGGTTTCGCGCCGGCTGCGCCGCGGATTGCCGGCCGAGCCCACTGAACAGGAATTGAGCCGCCGGAAGGCGGAGGCCGATGACGCCGACGGCGGCGACGGCTTCGGGGAGGGAGACCGATGAACGACTACGACAAGGACTCACGTGGTGGTGGACGCGGCGGTGCCAAGGGCGCGGCCAAGGGCAAGGACGACAAGGCCGGTCGGCGTGGCGGGTTTTTCCGTCGGCGACGGGTCTGCAAGTTCTGCGTCGAGAAGATCGACTACGTCTCGTACAAGGACGTCAAGGTCCTGACGCCGTTCATTCCCGAACGCGGCAAGATTCAGCCGCGTCGCATTTCCGGCACCTGCGCCAAGCACCAGCGGGCGCTGCAGGTGGCCATCAAGCGCGCGCGGACGCTCGCGCTGATTCCGTACGTCACGGACTAGGAGCAAGGAGAGAGCCATGGCAACGGAAGTCATTCTGAGACAGTACGTGGAACACCTCGGCAATCGGGGCGAGGTGGTCAAGGTCGCCGACGGCTACGCGCGCAATTTCCTGCTGCCGCGCAAGCTGGCGTTGCGGGTGACCGAGGAAAACAAGAAGCAGATCGAGCGTGAGCGCGCGAAGGCCGAGGCGCAGGAGAACGACGAGCGCGCGGCGGCCCAGGCGCTGGCGGCGGCATTGGCCGCGGCCGACATCTCGATCGCGCGTCGCGTGGGCGAACACAACACGCTCTACGGGTCGGTCACGACCGGTGATATTGCCGAAGCGCTCAGCGCCCGGCAGATCACCGTCGATCGACGGAAGATCGTCCTCGCCGAGCCGTTGAAGACGATCGGCGAACACGTGGTGACCATCAAGCTGCACCGCGACGTCCCCGCGACGTTGACCGTCAAAATCGTTCCGGCCCAGGCCGCGGGCTAGCGCCGCCTCCGGTGGTAATGGGGAAGTGTCCGAAATGACCGAAATGGCGAACTGTCTGCAATCATTGAGGGGTTGAATGCGGGAATGTCATCGGCCGTGAATGGTTGAATCTGCTCCCGCAGGGTCACTCAACCATTGTGCGCCGTGGACATTCAAATATTCCTTCCTTCAATGACTGTAGACAGTTCGCCACTTCGGACATTTCTGACATTTCACCATTGCCACGATCTATGATTCCCTCCCCATGGCCGAACGCACTCTTCCGCACAATCTTGAGGCCGAGAAGAGCGTCCTTGGCGCCATTCTGATCAACAACCACGCGTTTAACCAGGCCGCCGAGGTCATCGATTCGCAGGACTTCTTCCGCGATGCGCATCGGCGCATCTTCGAGAAGATGGTCACGCTCACCGATCGTAACGAACCGGTGGACATGGTCACGCTCCGGGATGAGCTGACGCGCAGCGGCGAACTGGAGGAGGTGGGCGGCCCGGCGTACGTGAGCGCGTTGACCGACGGCGTGCCGCGGTCGGCCAACGTCGAGTACTACGCCAAGATCGTCAAGGAAAAATCCACCCTGCGCCGGCTCATCCAGTCGTCGAACGAAGTGTTGGCGCGGGCGTACGACGCCGAGGAAGACGCCGACACGCTGCTCGACGAGGCGGAGCGGTCGATCTTTTCCATCGCCGAAGGGCGGATGCGGTCGGGGTTCGTGAAGCTGAGCGACCTGGTCGCCGGCGGCTACGACATGCTGGAGGCCCTTCAGGCCAATCGCGGACTCGTTACTGGAGTGCCCAGCGGGTTTGTGGACCTCGACGAGATGACCTCGGGGTTTCAGAAGTCCGACCTCGTCATCATCGCCGCGCGGCCCTCGATGGGCAAAACAAGCTTCGTCCTCAATATCGCGCTCAATTGCGCGATGGAGGCAGGCAAGACCGTCGGCATCTTCAGCCTGGAGATGTCGAAGGAACAGTTGTTCATGCGCATGCTGACGTCGGAAGCTCGTGTGGACGCCCATCGCTTCCGGGGCGGCTTTCTCGGCGAACAGGATTACGACAAGCTCAACGTCGCGTTTGCGCGGCTGCACGAGGCGAAGGTGTTTGTGGACGACACCGCGTCGGCTGGCATCCTCGAGATGCGCGCGAAATCGCGCCGCCTCAAACTCGAGCATGGCCTCGACATGCTGGTGATCGACTACCTGCAGCTGATGCAAGGCCGCGGCAAGTTCGACAATCGCCAGCAGGAACTGGCGTCCATTTCCCGGTCGTTGAAGATCCTGGCCAAGGAACTCGAGATTCCCATCCTCGCCCTGTCGCAGTTGAGCCGCGCCACCGAAACCCGTGCCGACCATCGCCCGCAGTTGTCGGACCTGCGCGAATCGGGCGCCCTCGAGCAGGACGCCGACGTCGTCATGTTCATCTACCGCGAGGAGATGTACCAGCAGGGCGAAGAAGAGCGGCGCCCCGACGTGGATGGCGTGGCCGAAATCATCATCGGCAAACAGCGCAACGGCCCCGTGGGTTCTGTGAACCTCGCGTTTCTCAAGCAGTACACGCGGTTCGAAAACCTGCAGTCCGGGTCCCGAGGATAAGACGCCGTGTTGGGCCTGCCGGGAATGACGAGGCCCACCGTGGCCACCGTGCACCTCGACGCCCTGCAGCACAATCTCCGGCAGATCGGCGCGATGGTGCGTCAGGACGGCCGGGCCCCCTCGGTGATCGCCGTCGTCAAAGCGAATGCCTATGGCCACGGGGCGGCGCAGGTGGCGATGACGCTTGAGGCCGCAGGCGCCAGCATGTTCGCGTGCGCGGATCTCGAAGAAGGTGTGGCGCTGCGCGAGGCGGGCGTGACGCGGCCGATTCTGGTGTTCGGCGCTCTCAGCGTGAGCGACCTGTCACACGTATTCGCCCACGCGCTCACGCCCACGGTGTCAACGCCCTCTGCGGCGCGCGCACTCGAAGCGGGCGCGGCCGCCCGCGGGGTCATCATCGGATGCCACCTCAAGATCGACACGGGCATGAATCGCCTCGGGTTCAGGCACGACAACCTCGGCCGGACCCTGCCGGCTGTACTGGCGATGCCGCACCTGCGGATTGAGGCGGCGTACACGCACTTCGCCACCGCAGATCAACCCGAGTCGCCGTGGATGGAGGAGCAGCGCCTGCGATTCGATCGATCGCTGGCGGCGTTGGGTGCCATGGGCTTGCGCGGCGTGTTGCGCCATGCGGCGAATTCCGCTGCGCTGTTGCGCGATGCGAGGACGTGGTACGACGCCGTGCGCCCGGGCCTGTTGCTCTACGGCATGGTGCCGCCGCCGCTGGCGGCCGCAAATCTGGACCTGAGACCCGCCCTGTCACTGACTAGCCGTATCGTGGCGGTCAAGGGCCTGCGGCCCGGAGAGGGCACAGGATACGGAATGTCATGGCAGGAGGATCGGCCGCGCAGCATCGCCATCGTGCCGGCCGGTTATGCCGACGGGCTCGATACGCGCCTGGCCGGCCGCGGCCACGTGCTGGTGCGGGGCCGCCGGCGCCAGGTGGTGGGCTCGATCTGCATGGACATGATGATGGTGGATGTGACGGGAGAAGACGTGTCGCCCGGTGACGAAGTGGTGTTGATTGGCTGCCAGGGTGACCAGGAGATCACCGTCAGGGAAATTGCCGGCGCCATCGGCGCCATTCCCTGGGAAGTGGTGTGCCGCCTGGGAAGCCGCATCCAGCGGGTGTCGTCATGAAATCTGTGTTCGCCTGCCAGTCGTGCGGGGCACAGGCGCCCAAGTGGCTGGGGCGCTGCTCCGATTGCGGCGCCTGGAATTCGTTCGTCGAAGAAACCGTCGAGAAGCCGGGCAAGGGCACCGAGCGCAAAGGTGCCGCCGAGCCGCTTGGCGGCGGCAAAGCCACGCGCTACGCCGATGTGGACGCGGTGGTCTCCACCAGGTTCTCAAGCGGGATCAGCGAATTTGATCGCGTGCTCGGCGGCGGGATCGTGCCCGGCTCACTCGTGCTTCTGGGTGGTGAACCGGGTATCGGCAAATCCACACTCCTGTTGCAGGCCGCGGCGGCGTTTGCGCGTGACACCGGTCCGGTGTTGTACGCCTCGGGCGAGGAATCAGAACATCAGGTGAAGATGCGCGGCGAGCGGCTCGGCGTGGGCGATGCGCCGCTGTTCCTCCTTGCCGAGACGTGCATCGAGCGGATCCTCGAAGAAGTGGATCGGGTGCGGCCGGCCCTGCTGATCGTGGACTCCATCCAGACCGTGTTCTCGCTCAAGATGGCCTCGGCGCCCGGGAGCGTGGGGCAGGTCCGACAGGCCGCGACTGATCTGCTTTTTACGGCGAAGGGACGAAACCTTCCTGTGTTCGTCGTCGGACACGTCACCAAAGACGGGTCGCTGGCCGGGCCGAAGGTGCTCGAGCACGTGGTGGACACCGTCCTGTATTTCGAGGGCGACCGTCACCACGCGCATCGGGTGGTGCGAGCCGTGAAGAATCGATTCGGTGCCATCAGCGAGCTCGGTGTGTTCGAGATGACGGGGCAGGGCCTGAAGGCCGTCCCGAATCCGTCAGCCATGTTCCTCGCGGAGCGGCCCGAAAACGTCCCGGGCTCAGCCGTCCTGTGCTGTCTGGAAGGATCGAGGCCGATTCTTGTCGAGGTGCAGGCACTGGTCGGCACCTCCACACTCGGCAACGCGCGGCGAACCGTCAGCGGCCTGGACCCGACACGGCTCTCCCTCCTGCTGGCCGTGCTCGACAAGCGGGCCGGGCTCAATCTGGCGACCGACGACGTGTATGTGAACGTCGCAGGGGGGATGACGGTAGACGAACCCGCCGCGGACCTGGCGATCCTCGCAGCAGTGGCTTCGAGCCTGCGCAACCGGCCCCTGCATCCCAATACGGTGGTGTTTGGCGAAGTCGGGCTGGCGGGTGAGGTGCGTGCCACGTCCCAGGCGCCGCTCCGGCTCAGGGAGGCGGCGCAACTGGGTTTCACACGCTGTGTGGTGCCCGACGGGAACGCCGCGGCAGGCGACGGTCCGAAAGGCATGGAGGTGGTGGGCGTTCGCACGATTGGCGAGGCGCTCGACGCCTTGATGTAATCTGTGGCCATGCGCGGTTTCGTGCTCGTGCGGGCCCTCTTCGTTGGCGTGGTCGTCTACGCGGCGGTCCTGATCCAGCCACTGGTCGGGCATGCTGTGCTCAACGGCGCCGTGGGGCTCGCCTTTGCCCTTGCGATCGTTGCGGCCGAGACCCGGATGCGGGATGCCGCCGTCACGCAGGTGCTGGGGGGGCTGCTGGGCTTCGGTGTGATGCTGATGGTGGCCACCACACTGAGCGGCGCCCTGTTCTGGGCCAACACCGGCGAAACCAAGGTGCGCTTCCTGCACAGCCTGATCATCATCGTGTTGCCCTATCTGGGCCTGATGTTCGGCGCGCGCAAAGGCGAGTGGCTTCAGCCATCCAAGTTGGTCAGCCTGTTCCGCGACGCCCGCCCCCAGAAGCGCTACAAGATTCTCGACACCAGCGTCATCATCGACGGCCGTATTGCCGACGTGGCCGAAAGCGGTTTCCTCGATGGCACCCTGGTGGTGCCGCAGTTTGTCCTGAGGGAACTGCAGTTTGTGGCCGACTCGTCCGACCCCCTCAAGCGCAATCGAGGCAGGCGCGGTCTCGACATCCTCAACCGCATCCAGAAGATGGCGGGCGTGGAAGTGCTGATCTCGGACATCGACTTTCCGGCGGTCAAGGAAGTCGACATGAAGCTCATTGAGCTGGCGCGCACCATGCTGGGCAAAATCGTGACCCAGGACTTCAATCTCAACAAGGTGGCGCAGCTGCGCGGCGTCGAGGTCCTGAACATCAACGATCTGACGCACGCGCTCAAGCCCGTAGTGCTGCCCGGCGAAATGATGTCGGTGTTCATCATCAAGGAAGGCAAGGAATTTAACCAGGGCGTGGCCTACCTCGACGATGGAACGATGGTGGTCGTGGATAACGCCAGGAGCCGAATCGGCCGCAACCTCGACATCGTGGTGACGAGCGTCCTTCAGACCACCGCCGGCCGTATGATTTTTGGCCGGCACCTGGATGGGCCGACCGCCGCCGCCGTGGACCGCGACGAGGCCATGAAACGTCCCCGTCCGGCCGCCGAGGCGTAGATCCCGCGCGCTGCGCCATGCCCCACGCGGTTGCCGTAGACCCGTCAGTCGCTGCCCTCGTCCGGCCTGTGAGCGCCGACTTTCTTTCGGTACGCGTGGTGGCGCTCGACACTCGGATGGATGCCCCCCTGGCACATGCCGCCGAACGCATGCGCGTCTCGAGCGAGATGGCCGATGTCACCGCCGCCGTTCGCACGATGTACAAACGTGTCGGGCTCGATCCCACCAAGAATCGCCCCTCGTCTGAAGCGTTGTGGCGGCGCGTCAGGAAGGGCGATTCGCTGCCGCGCGTCAACAGTCTGGTGGACGTCATCAACTGGTGTTCGCTCGAATCGCAGTTGCCGTTTGGTCTGTATGACGCAGGTCGAATCGAAGGCCCGGTGGTCTTGAGGTTGGGGCACCCGGACGAGTCGTACGCCGGCATTCGGAAAGACCAGGTGCACGTGGCCGGCCGCCTGGTGCTGGCCGACGCGCTCGGGCCCTTCGGGAATCCGACGTCGGATTCCGCGCGGACGATGGTGACGGTGGAGACGACGCAGGCGATCGTCGTGATCTTCGCGCCTGCGGTGCTGGAGGCGTCCATTGCCGCAGCCGCGCTTGCGCTGACGCGCGTGCGCGTGCACACGTTCTGCGAGAGCGAACCACACTAGAATTGGCGGGTGTCTGTCTCTGTGATTCTCGTGGCGGCCGGCCGGGGCGTACGCGCCGGTGGTGCAGTGCCGAAGCAATTGGTTGATCTCGGAGGCCGCACGATGCTGCAGCGCAGCGTGGCGGCGTGTGATGCCCACCCGGCCGTCAGCGAACTCGTTGTTGTCCTGCCGGCCGACTGGGTGGCGGACGGCTCGGCGCTGGTCGGACCTACGCGTGCCGTGTGTCGCGTGGTGGCCGGCGGCGAGCGGAGACAGGACTCGGTGCGCGCGGGTGTGGCCGCCGTGTCGGATGCGGCAACGATCGTGCTCGTCCATGACGCGGCGCGTCCGTTTGTCTCGCGTGAGGTGATCGATCGCGTGGTGGTGGCCGCCGGCGAGAGTGGTGCGGCCGTGCCCGCGATTCCGGTGGCCGACACCGTCAAGCGCGTGGCAGTGGCCGACGCCCATCGCCGTGTCGTCAGGACCGAGCCGCGCGCTGAGGTGTGGCTCGCGCAGACGCCGCAGGGATTCCGGCGCGAGGTGCTCGTTGCGGCAATGGCTGCGGGTGAGGGGCAGGCGGAGGCGACCGATGAGGCGCAGCTGGTGGAGTGGATGGGAAGTGAGGTCCGGGTGGTGGAAGGCGACGTGAGCAACGTCAAGGTCACAACGCCGCGCGACGTGGCGCAGGCGCAGGCGCTGTGGACGGCGCAGTCGCGCGTGGGCACCGGCTACGATCTCCATCGTCTGATTGAGGGGCGTACGCTGGTGCTGGCCGGCGTGGTGGTGCCCTGCGAACGCGGCCCTCTGGCGCACTCGGATGGAGATGTGGTGTGCCACGCGCTGACGGATGCCATCCTCGGCGCAGCGGGCATCGGCGACATCGGCCAGTTGTTTCCGAATACCGACCCGCGCTGGAAAGACGCGGCGGGACTTGACCTGCTTGGTCGCGCAGTGGCGGCCGTGCGCGAACACGGCTGGCAGGTGGTGAATGTCGACGTGACCGTGGTGCTGGAACGACCGAAGTTGGCGCCACATGTGCCTGCCGTTCGCGCCAGCCTGGCGACGGTGCTTGGGATTTCGGTGGAGGCGGTGAGCGTGAAGGGTAAAACGAACGAAGGTGTGGATGCGGTTGGCACCGGTGATGCGATCGCGTCCCACGCGGTGGCGCTGCTGAAGGGAGGCCGGCCCTGACGCCCGTGCCGATGCGTCTGCGTTTTGCGCCGAGTCCGACCGGACTCCTGCACGTCGGGAATGCCCGTACGGCGTTGTTCAATTGGCTGCTCGCCCGAGGGCAGGGTGGCACGTTTGTGTTGCGGGTGGAGGACACCGACGTGGAGCGGTCCACTCGCGCGTCCGAAGACGGCATCAAGGACGACCTGCGCTGGCTCGGGTTGACGTGGGATGAAGGCCCTGACGTGGGCGGACCGTATCCGCCATATCGGCAGTCCGAGAGGATGGACCGGTACCGTCTCGCGGCCGATCGGCTCACCGCTGAGGGGCGCGCGTACTACTGCTTCTGCAGCGCCGAACAGTTGGAGCAGGAGCGGGCCGCCGCACTGGCTGCCGGCTTGCCGCCCAAGTACTCAGGCCGTTGCCGGACGCTCGATCCTCAGGATGTCGCGCGTCGACGCGCGGGCGGTGAAGCCGCGGCGCTGCGCTTCGCCGTGCCCGCGGATCGCGACGTGACCTTCCCGGACGTCGTGCGCGGCGATGTGACGTTTCACACGAGCGTCATCGGTGATCCCGTCATCGTGAGGTCTGAGGGCGGCCCAGCCTACAACTTTGCCGTGGTGGTCGACGATGCGGAGATGGCGATCACGCATGTCATTCGCGGTGAGGACCACATCTCGAATACGCCGCGGCAGGTGTTGATCTATGAAGCGCTCGGGTGGACGCCTCCGACGTTTGCGCATCTGTCGCTCGTCCTGGGGCCGGACCACGCGCCCCTTTCGAAGCGTCATGGCGCAACCAGCGTGGCCGAGTTTCGCGCACGTGGGTACCTGCCCGAGGCGTTGATTAACTATCTGGCGCTGCTGGGCTGGTCGCCGGGCGATGGAGAAGAGTTGATGGCGGCCGACGAGATGGCGCGCCGGTTCAGTCTTTCGCGCGTCAGTCACAGCGCCGCGGTGTTCGACACCGAGAAACTGGCGTGGATCAACCGCCACTACATGAAGCAGTCGCCTCCCGCGCGCCTCGCGTCGCTCGTGGCGCCGTGGTTTGTTTCGGCCGGGTTCGTCTCAGGCAGCAACGCGGAGGCTCTTGAGGCGATCGAGGCCGTGTTGCCGATGGCCGTGGGTGCAGTGGATCGGCTCGAGGAAGTACCGGCCCGCGTGGCGTTTGTGTTTGCGTGGGACACGGCTGCGGCCGCACAACTTGTGGCCGCCGAAGCCGACGGCGCGAGGGTCGTACGCGCGTTCGGAGAGGCCATCGCAGACGTGGGGCCGCTGACGAAGGAGTCGTTCAGGGCCGCAGCCGCGAAGACTCGTGAAGTCACCGGCGTCAAAGGCCGCGCCCTGTTTCATCCCATTCGCGTCGCGATGACCGGCTGGGAGTCGGGGCCAGAGCTCGACCTCGCGTTGCCCGCGATCGACCGGGTCTCGGGACTATTTCCGGATGTGCCAGGCTGCGCGGCGCGAGCCAGGAAATTAGGAAACAATTCCTAACTTCCCCAGTACTGATAATCTGTCCTGATGCCCTTGATCTATGGAATCCACGCCGTGGGGGAGGCGCTGAAGGCTCGGCGCGTGTCCCGACTGGTCCATGTCCGGGGCGCGGGGGCGCGGGTTGATACGTTGATTGCCCGGGCGCACGAATTGCGCATCCCGGTGGAGACGGTGGATCGCCAGGCGCTTGAGAAGATGGCCCGCGGCGGCGTCCACCAGGGCGTGGCGGCCGATCTTGAAGCGCTGGCCGCGTACACCATCGAGGAATTGGTACAGCAGGCCGAGGGGCCGCCTCTGCTGGTGGTGCTCGACAGCATTGAGGATCCCCAGAACGTGGGCGCCATATTGCGGTCGGTGGATGGTGCCGGCTGCCATGGCGTCATCCGGCAGGCGCGGCATGCAGCGCCCCTGGACGGCGCCACGGCCAGGGCGTCTGCGGGTGCCGTGAACCACGTGAAGATTGCGACCGTGGTGAACATTGCCCGGTCGCTGGAGACCCTGAAAACACTGGGGGTCTGGACGGTCGGCCTGGACGGCGAGGCGGGTGACTCCTATGACGCGCTCGACTACACGCTGCCGACCGCGTTTGTCGTGGGGGCCGAGGGTGAGGGATTGCGCCGGTTGGTGCGGGAAACGTGTGACCGGCTGGTCAAGATCCCGATGGGTGGGCTGGTTGACAGCTTGAACGTGTCGGTGGCCACCGGGGTGGCCCTGTTTGAGGCTGCCCGGCAGCGTCGGAGCCGTACTTAGGCGGTTGCCGCATTGGCATGGACCGTGCTACCATCGGCGTTTCGTCTGGCTGGCGTAGCTCAGTCCGGTAGAGCAGCTGATTTGTAATCAGCTGGTCGGGGGTTCAAATCCCTTCGCCAGCTCCAATTTTGGAGGGTCGCGCGGGGGCAGTCAATTTATGGCGAGGTAGCGAAGCGGTCAAACGCAACAGACTGTAAATCTGTCGGCCCAGCGCCTTCGAAGGTTCGAATCCTTCCCTCGCCACCACTCGACGCACCGCTGCGCGGTTCGCTCGTGGCAAGCCGCGAAGGATCGCTCGAGTGTCCTGAGCGAGCGAAGCGAGTCGAAGGGCAGACGCAGAACGAGTCGAGCGGAAGAGAGACGCAATGGCGGGCGAGCCCCGCCGAAGTTGCGAGCGGAGCGAGCGTTTAACGGAGGCGGGAGTAACTCAGTGGTAGAGTCACAGCCTTCCAAGCTGTTGGTCGCGGGTTCGATCCCCGTCTCCCGCTCCAGACTCCGCCAGCCTTCGTTCAACGCTCGCTTCGGCTGGCAGGCCAGCGGTGACGGGTGGATTCGGTTGGCAACGAGGGTTGAGACGGACCTGGTGAGTGACGGTGAGCGAGGGAGCGAAGTGGGGCGATGGGCCCCCACGCAGCGACTGAGCCTGGCGGGGTGCAGGGGACCCCGCCGACCAAGGAAGACAAGGCCGATGTAGCTCAGTTGGCAGAGCACGTCCTTGGTAAGGACGAGGTCACCGGTTCGATCCCGGTCATCGGCTCCAGATTGGCCAGATCGACCAGGTCGACCAGATCGACCAGATTGAATTGACCGGCCGCGAAGTACGAAGAACGAAGCAAGTCGAGTGTGTTGGGGCGGGTAGTGAAACTTGTAGGCGGGGTAGCAAGAGGCCTTGCCGATAAACGGAGACGAGAGAGCAATGGCCAAGGAGAAGTTCGATCGTTCAAAGCCGCACGTGAACGTGGGCACCATCGGTCACATCGACCATGGCAAGACCACCCTGACGGCGG
>JBKJQX010000125.1:0-5345 GCA_046594875.1 Vicinamibacterales bacterium | reverse complement strand
CTGCACTACTGCGATTGGATCAGAGGCTGGACCGACACCTGCCTTCAGATCTACGGTCAAATTGCCAACGTCAACCCGGGATTTCTCCTGCAGTTCGAGGACGCCAATGAAGCACCTCAGCCCAGTTAACAGCAAAGCGCACCGCCTCTCCGCCGCCATCAAGGAGGTCGAGGATCAGCCTGCTGACGTAGTCGCGTTATACACGCCGCAACAGCCGCAGGGCCCACACATCCCGCTGGGATGCTCGACCGTGTTTGCACCCGGCTGGGAAGTGGACCGCACGGGCGGCACAGCCGGTCTGTGCCAGCCCGTCGAGCGCGATCTCTTCGACTGCCACCTCGGATGTTTCTGGCCGGCACAGGTGCCCGACCAACTCAACCGCGCGCCTGACTGGACCAAGAAGTGCGCCGCCGCTCAGAAAGACTGGCGCAAGATCGATGTGATCTTCCCATGAAGGCGACACCTCAACTCGGCCTTGAGACCCAGGCCGAGCTACGTACACCGACGCAGTTCGTAGCTCGGCCTGGGTCTCAAGGCCGAGGGCTGCGCGTCCGAGCGGGACTCGCGATAGTCCTAGCATTCGTCTCCGCGTCTCTTTCCGCTGCGCCGCAGATCACCACCCGTCCGTCGGGCCGTGCGACTGCCGCGCCATCCGTCGCCGGGAACGGCACCATCTACCTGGGCACCTACAAAGGCACTGTCTCGATCATCGATGAGGCGACCGAGAAGGTGATCGGCGAGATCCCGCTCAAGGCGGGCATCCCCGGCCGCATCACGTTTTCCAACGATCGCTCGCGCCTCTACATCGCCGATATCTCGTATGAAAAAGTCGAGATCGTCGATCGCGAGAAACGCGAGAGCATCGAGGTGCACACGCTCAGTGAAGGTAAGACCAAGGTCCGCATCTGGGGCATGCAGCCGGACCCGTTCGACAAGTACCTGATCCTGGTCATCAAGAAGTACACGCTGAATGAGGACCACTGGGAGATTGGGCCGCCGACACTGGTGCAGTACGACCTGGCCACCAGGAAGATTGCGCGCACCATTCCCTGGCCGAAGGATGAGGAACGCGAGCGCGCGTCGGTGATCTTCTCGCCTGACGGAAAGCTGATGTATCTGTTCGGCGACGACATCCTGATCTATGAGACCGAAGGATTCACACAGGTTGATACCTGGAACCTGGCGCAACCGCTGGAGCCCGGCGCCGGCCGCGTGACCTTCGGTGGCCTCGACCCCTTCACTGAGACGCCCGGGATCTACACGGGCCTGCTCACCATGAACGACCCGCTCAACAACCGCCGGATGCTTGGCATCGGACGAGTCGATCTCGTCAACAAGAAAGTGGACTTCCGCCCGATTGGACCGGCCAGGCCGCTGGGCTGGGCCATTTCGCCCGACCGCAAGCGCGCGTACGGCCTGTTTCAGGACATCGGCGAGTACGAGTTCTGGACCATCGACGTGGAGAACGGTACCGTGCTGCAACGGCAGGCGTTTGCCGGACGTCCGCGCATGGGCAACCGTGTCAGCAGCAACGGCAACATCATCTATATCTACACAGCCGGCAACACGATCGACTACTACGACGTGACCACGCTCAAGAAGTTGCGCACACTGACGCTGGACACCGACATGACGTCGTTCACGCTCGTGCCGCCGAAGCGGTGACCCGCCTTCGTCAAGGCTACGGCGGGGCTGCCGCTCGCGGCCAGGGCGATGAATAGCCCTGACACCCGCGGAGCCCTCCGATACTTGCGCCCGTACCGGGCGCAGTTGGCCGTTGTCCTGGTCATCAGCCTTGTCAGCACCGGGCTGTCGCTCTGGATGCCGTATCTCACAAAAGACTTGGTCGATGAGGCGCTCATCGGGCGCAACAGCGCCGCGCTCTTCCGCATCGTCTTTCTCTTCACCATCATCGGCGCGATCGGGTTCGTCCTGAATGTCGTCAGCGGTTTGATCTACACGCGCGTGTCGGCCGATGTGCTCTTCGACATGCGACGCGAGCTCTACGAACACCTGCAGCGCCTCTCTCCACGGTTCTACGCTGTCACCCGGTTGGGCGACATCGTGTCGCGCATCAACAGCGATATCAGCGAAATCCAGCGCGTGGCAGCCGAAGCGGCCCTTGCCTGGGTCGGCAACGTACTGTTCCTCGTCGGAGGCATCGTCATCCTGCTCTGGCTCGACTGGCGCCTCTTCGTCGTCGGTCTCACGACGTTGCCGCTGAGCGCGTGGGCGCTGGTGATTTATCGGCGCCGGCTTGATTCACGCGTCACCGATTTGCGTGAGCGGAGCTCGGCCATCGGCAGTTTCCTGATCGAGACACTGCAAGCCAATCGCACCGTGGTGACGTCCGGGGCGGAGAAGCGCGAGGTGACGCGCTTTGGCCAGCTCAATTCGGCGTTCATCGACACGGTGATGGGTCTGCAACGCGTGCACTATCTGGTGGGTGGCCTCCCATCGCTTCTGCTCGCCGGCGGCACTGCGGCGGTCTTCTTCTACGGCGGCTGGCGCGTGGTCGAGGGGACGATGACGATGGGGACGTTGGCGGCGTTTATGGCGTATCAGGCGCGGGTGGTGGCGCCGGTGCAGGCGTTAATGGGGCTGTACGGGAGCCTGGCGGTGGCCAAGGTGTCGTGGCGGCGTGTGGCCGAGATCCTGGAGACGCCGGTGGAAGTGGTGGAGCGGGCGAATCCGATCGCGTTGCCGACCGTGCGCGGTGACGTGGAGTTCGAGCGCGTGACGCTTTCCTACGGTCGAGGCGGGCCGGTGATTGAGGAGATCGGGTTCAAGGTGGCGGCGGGTGAGACGGTGGCCATTGTCGGCGCCAGCGGCAGCGGCAAGTCTACGATTGCGGATGTGCTGCTGCGCCTGCTCGACCCCGACTCCGGTGTCGTGCGGCTCGACGGCCATGACCTGAAGGATGTGAAACTCTCCGACCTGCGGACACATGTGCAGGTGGTGGAGCAGGAGCCGCTGTTGTTTCACGCGTCGATCGAGGCAAACGTGCGTTACGCCAATCCGGACGCGAGTGACAGCGAGGTGACGCGCGCCCTCGACGCTGCGGGCATCGCGACGTTTGTGGCCGGATTACCCGACGGCGTGCAAACGGTTGTCGGCGATCGCGGCGTCGCACTGTCGGCAGGCGAACGTCAGCGCATCGCCCTTGCGCGCGCGCTGGTGGCGAACCCCTCGGTACTCATTCTTGACGAGCCCAGCGCCGCCCTCGACCCCGCCTCCGAGCGCCAGGTCATCGAGGGTTATCGTCTTGCGATGAAAGGCAGAACGACGATCGTGATTTCGCACCGTCTTGATGTGGTGCGCGCGGCTGATCACGTGGTGATGATCGAGGGCGCCCGAGTGGTCGAGCGAGGTACGCCGTTAGAACTGGAACGCGCGGGTGGACCATTCGCCGCGCTGTTTGGTCTGGCTGCACACGAGGCGTGAAGGAAAAACATGGCTACGCAGGGTTCTGGTCTGGTTGCGCACGAGGCATGAAGGAATGAAGGGTCGTTGGCTCGGCAGGGTTCGTAGCGCGGTCTGGGTCTCAAGGCCGCGGCATTTCGGAGGCCGGGTCTGCAGACCCGTCGGCACCAGATGATCTTGTCCGCCCGATCCCTCGCGGCCCGTACGGGCCGCGGTGTCCGCGTCGCTGTGGTGGACAGCGGCATCCACGCGGATCACCCGCACGTCGGCGGAGTCTCCGGCGGCGTCGGGATTGGCCTGGCGGGCGAACTGACCGACGACCACGTGGATAGCCTCGGCCACGGCACCGCGGTGGCCGCCGCGATCCGCGAGAAGGCTCCCGAGTGTGAACTGCTGTCCGTGCGCGTGTTCGATCGGACGCTCATGGCCACAGGCCAGGCGCTTGTGGCCGCGATTGAGTGGTCCGCGCTTCAGGGCGTACAGCTCATCAATCTCAGCCTTGGCACTTCCAATCAGGAACACGCGCCCGCGCTTGCCGCCGCGGTCGCGAAGGCCGCCGCCCTCGGCGCCATCGTCGTCTCTGCGGCTCCTCAGGAGGGCGGTGCGTGGTTGCCCGGAGGCCTGTCAGGTGTGGTTGCCGTCGATGTGGATTGGCGCTGCCCGCGCGACGAGGTCCGCGTTGTGACCGCTGATGCCGCCGGCATCCGCCTTTCAGCGTCCGGCTACCCGCGCCCCATTCCGGGCGTGCCGCCAGAGCGCAACTTCAGCGGCCTGAGCTTCGCCGTGGCCAACGCGACCGGCTTGTTGGCGCTGGTCCTTGAGGGGCAGACTGTTCCGACGCTCGCTGCACTTGCGGACCAAATGCGGGACTAGCCCAGCCTGCCAGACTCAGCCGACAATGACCCCACATTCCACCGACGAGCTGTTTCGGGTCGACCAGATCGACCACGTCGAACTCTTCGTGCCGGACCAGAGGCGCGCGCGCGTTTCGTTGAGCCGGACCTCGACGGAATCCCGCGCCACAACGCGTAGACCGTTACCGTAGCTCGGCCTGGGTCTCAAGGCCGAGGCTCATCCACGTGGTAGGATGCGCGTGAAAAGGAGCCAGTCACCACATGCACGCAGTCGTCAGAACGTATTCAGGCCCCGGCGCGAAGGAACTGTTCGATGTCATTGAGGCCAACCTCGGCGAGATCAAACCCCTCATCCACGCCGTTCAGGGTTTTGTCAGCTACACGCTGGTGCGCACCGAGACGGGTGGCTTCGCCGTCACCGTCTGCCAGGATCGCAGTGGTGTGGACGAGAGCCTTCGCCTTGCGCGCGAATGGATCATGAAAAACGCGGCGCACACCGGCGCCTCCGCGCCCCAGGTGGCCGAAGGCACGGTCATCCTCTCGTAAACGTTACTTCACCGCACGCACCCGGCGGCCATCCATCACCCACATGCCACGGCCGTACGTGGCAATGACGATGAGGTGGTCGCGCGGGTGGATTTGCAGATCTGAGACCTGCACAGACGGCAGGTTTCCGCCCAGCACATTCCACGTGCGGCCGGCATCCTTCGACACGTAGACCCCGAAGTCGTTGCCGGCGTACCAGACGCCCTCGATCGACGGGTCCTCGCGGATCACGTTGATCGATCCCGACGGGATGTTGCCCACCACGCTGGCCCACGTCGCGCCGTAGTCGGTGGACTTCCACAGGTACGGCGCAAAGTCGTCGTCTTCCCGGCCGCGCTGCGCAACAAAGACAGTGCCGGCCGCGTATTTCGACGGCACGATGCGCGACACCCATTTTTTCAGCGCCATCGGCAAGTTCCGGCCAATGTTGGTCCACGTCCGGCCCTCGTCTCGTGTGACATGCAGGTTGCCGTCGTCGGTGCCCGCGTAGATGAGGCCGCGCGTCAGCGGTGACTCGGCGAT
>JBKJQX010000152.1:0-144832 GCA_046594875.1 Vicinamibacterales bacterium | reverse complement strand
CCGAGTTGGCTCAGCAGCTTTTCGTGGTCGACCTTGGTTCGGTAGAGCGACGCCCACAACTCCACCGCCTCGCGCACCTTGATGCGCTTTTGCAGGTGCGCTTCCTGCAGTTGCACGCCCACCCGCTGCTGCAGCGCATAGACGTCTTTGATCGGGTCCAGTCCCAGCACCGAAATACTGCCGTCGTCTGGCTTGCGTACACCCTCTACGCATTCCATCGTTGTCGTCTTGCCCGCGCCGTTCGGGCCGATGAGTCCGAAAATCTCCCCGTCGTACACCTCAAAGGACACGTCGTCTACGGCAAGCGTCGAGCCGTAGCGCTTCTGGAGGCCGGCGACCTGAATCGCGGGGCGGACTGCCATGTGGCTTCAGCGCCGGACGCGTGGCACAGATTGGCCATGCCCGGCAAGCGTCGGCGCAAAAGATGGCGCAGAGGCGGTCGGCGTAGTGTCGAGCTGCGCACGGATGGCCGCAAAAAACGTCTCGCCGATCAGGCGCAGGCCCTCAGCCGTGGGATGCAGGTCGTCGCCCACGTAGTAACGCGCGACGTCGGCATTGAGCGCGGCGTAGATATCAACCAATGGCACACCCTTTCGTGCCGCCAGTCCGCGGATGTTGTCGTTGAAGACGGGCACCAGAGGAACCGCGCTGTTGTTCGGTCCGCCTGCCGCAATGGGCGGGATGGTCGCGATGAACACCGTCACACCGCGCCGGCTGGCGATGTCGATCATGTCCTCGAGTGACTCAAGCGCTTCAGCCTGGTCCGGAGGATTGGCGGTCAGGTCATTGGTGCCCTCCATCAGGAGCAGCACTTCAGGGTTGTAGGTGCTGAGTTCCCCGAGCAGGCGATCTTCGCCTGCGGGCGCTTTCTCACCTGAAATGCCTCTGTTCGTTACCACGAACGTCTGATTCGTGTACCGTCCGCGAAGGAGTTCGTCGAAACGCAGCGTCCACGGAGGGCAGGTGTTCGGCTTCGGCCCGCAGCGGCCTTCCGTGATGCTGTCGCCCAACGCCAGAAACTTCGTTTTCGAAATCCGCGGCACCGCCGTCACCGTCACCGCGAAATTGCACGACGCTTGCCGCGCCAGCGCGTCAACGGCCGTGCAGGTGACGATGGTGGAGCCGAGCGGGAAGGTGGACCCCGGCTGCTTCGAGCAGGTGACCGGCACCGGCAGTTGGCCTCCAACGGCGGTCGGCACAGTGAACGTCAGCGGCATGGGGGCGCCGTCTGGAGAGATGAGCGAGGCGGACGCCGGACAGGACAGCGTGGGCGCATCGGGCGTGGGCGTCGGTGGCGTCGGCGGCGTGGACTCCCCGCAGGCGGCCGCGCCCAGCAGGGCGCACAGAACGAGGGGGCGGCGGAAGTTGCGCAAGGCCTACCGCGAGAATGCTACTTCATCCACTTGCGGACCAGGTCCAGCAGCTCTCCCGAGATGGGCTTGCCTCGGCCGGCCACGAGTGAGTGGTCGCCGCCCTCCACAAAGGTGAGCGACGACGTGGGCAGTTCGTCGATCAGCTCGCGCATTTCCTCGCGCGAGCCAAACGGATCCTTGGTCCCATGCAAAAACAGCATCGGGATGGTGATGTCGGGCAGGTGCCGGTCGCGCCGCATCTCGGGTTTGCCCGGCGGGTGCAGGGGATAACCGAAGAACACCAGCCCCGCCGGAACAGGTGAGAAGCCGCCCTTGGCCGCCACCTGCGAGGCGATGCGGCCGCCCATCGACTTGCCACCTGCGTAGATGGGGCCAGTGGTCGTCGCCGCCACCTTGGCCCACTGTTCGGCAAACGCCGCCTCGAGGATGGGTCCCCGATCGGGAATCTTGCGCCCCTCGGCCACGTAGGGGAAATCAAACGTCACCACACGCACGCCGCGAGCCTCAAGCTCCGACGTCACATGACGCATCCACGGGTGTGAAGAGCCGGCGCCCGCTCCATGGGCAAGAACGAGCACCGGCGACTGATCAGACACGCGCTACGTCCTCGGTTTAGCGAAGAACTCCCGCTGCAACCTCAGCAACAACGGAATGGACATGAGGACGGCGAACAGGTTGGGAATCGCCATCAACCCGTTGAGCGTGTCGGCCACATCCCAGACCAAGTGCAGAGAACCGACGGCGCCCAGGTAGATGAACACCAGCCACAGGAGACGATACGGCACCGCCGCCTTGGCGCCGAACAGATACACCGCCCCGGTCTCGCCGTAGTAGCTCCAGCCCACCAGCGTGGAGAACGAAAACAACAGGACGCCGGATGTGACGATGAGCGAACCCCAGGTGCCGGGAAGACCGGTCTCAAACGCCTTGGCTGAGAGTGCCGCACCGCTGATGCCCTGATCCCACGTGCCCGTCAGCAGGATGACCAAGCCGGTGGTGGTGCAGATGAGGATCGTATCGACGAAGACTTCGAAGATGCCGTACATCGCCTGGCGAATCGGATGGTCCGTGACCGCCGCCGCATGCACCATGGGCGCGCTGCCCAGGCCAGCTTCGTTCGAGAACAGACCGCGTGCGATGCCGTAGCGCATCGCCATCATGATCGTGCTGCCGGCGAATCCGCCCGTGGCCGCCGTGCCCGAGAATGCGCCGTCGAAGATCTGGCCGAAGATGCGCGGGATGTCCGTCACGTGCATCGCGACAATCGTCAAGCCGCCGGCCAGGTACAGGATGGCCATGAAGGGCACCAGATACTCGGTGAGCTGCCCGATGCGCTTGATCCCGCCCAGGATGACGGCGCCTGTGACCAGCGCCATGACGATGCCCGTGACGCTGGGCGAGATGCCGAACGAGGCGTCGAGCGCGCCGGCCACCGAGTTGGCCTGCACCATGTTGCCGATGCCGAATGCGGCCACCGCCGTCAGCAGCGCGAACACCGTGCCCAGCCACGGCATGCCGAGGCCGTTCTTCAGGATATACATCGCGCCGCCGCGCATGATGCCCGTCGAGTCTTTTTCGCGGTAGTGCATGGCGATGGCGATTTCGGCGTACTTGGTGCACATGCCGAGGATGCCCGAGACCCAGAGCCAGAAGAGGGCCCCAGGGCCACCGATGCCAATGGCCGTGGCCACACCCGCGATATTGCCCACCCCAACTGTTGAGGCCAGGGCCGTTGAGACCGCCTGGAAGGGACTGACGCTGCCGTCCCCCTTGCTCTTCTGTGTGATTTTGCCGAGCACCTCTGAAAGCGCCCGTCCGAGGTAGCGCACCTGCGCCACACCCGTCAGCAGCGTGAGCAGGATGCCCGTGCCGATCAGGAGGATGATCATCGGCCATCCCCACACGTACCCGTTCAACCAGCCGTTCCAGTCTGCAATCTGTTGCATGGTGTCTCCGGCCGGGGATTGTACCGGGACCGAGGTTGCTTTCGATACATCTGTGCATATAGATTTATAGATATGAAAACAGCTTCCGCTTTGATGCGGTTGCTCGGCGACGAGGCCCGGTTGCGCCTGCTCCGGCTGCTGGCCCGGGAGGCGCTCAATGTCACCGAGTTGACCGCCGTCATGGGGCTGGCCCAATCCGGCGTGTCGCGGCACCTGGGGTTACTCAAGGACGCCAAACTGGTCACAGAGGAGCGCACCGGCAACTTCACCTGGTACCGGCTCAACGCCGACGTGGCGGCTGGCGCGGGTCCCTACGCCACCATCTGGCCCTGGCTCAGCGAGACCTTCGAGGCCGCAAACACCGCCACCCGAGCCGACGATGCGAGGTTGGAAGAGGTGCGCCGGGTGCGACGCGAGAACTTCGACCAGCATGGCGCGACCGAGGAAAAGACCCAGTTGGTGCCCGGCCGAAGCTGGGCCGCCTGGTCGCGCGCGCTCGGGCTCTTGCTGCCGTCACTGGAGGTGGCGGACTTGGGGTGTGGCGAGGGCTATCTGACCATTGAGGCCGCCCACTGGGCCAAACGGGTGTACGCCATCGACCGGTCGGCCGATGTGCTGGACCGGGCCAAGCAGATGGCGCTTCGGCGCAAGGTCAGGAACATCACGTGGAAGCGGGGCGAACTGGAAAAAGTCCCGCTGGCCGACGCATCCGTGGATATCGCCATCGCCTCGCAAGCGCTGCACCACGCGAAAGACCCGGCGAAAGCCTTGGCCGAGGCGTTTCGCATCCTCCGTCCAGGCGGGCGCGTACTGGTGCTCGACCTTCGCCAGCATGAAGAGGCCTGGGTGCAAGACACGCTGGGCGACCAGTGGCTGGGTTTCAGCGCCGACCAGTTGGAGGCGCTCATTGCGGGCGCCGGATTTGATCGCGTGACCGTGCGCACCGGTGCGCGCAAAAGCGGCGATCCCTTTGCGGTGCTCATCGCCGCCGGAACTCGAACGAAATGACGACGAACTTGGACAGGCTTCTGCGCGAACGCATCCTCGTGCTCGACGGCGCGATGGGGACGATGATCCAGCGACACAAACTGACAGAAAGCGACTTTCGGGGCGAGCGGTGGGCGTCGCACACTCGCGACCTGCGCGGGAACAACGACATCCTGTCGATTACGCAGCCGGACGTCATCGGCCAGATCCATCGGCAGTATCTGGAAGCCGGCGCCGACATCATCGAGACCAACACGTTTAGTTCCAATGTGGTTTCGCAGCGAGACTACGGTCTGGAGTCGGCCGTGTACGACCTCAACCTGGCCGGCGCGCGCGTGGCCCGCGAAGCGGCGGACGAATACACGGCGAAGAATCCAGACAAACCTCGCTTTGTGGCCGGGTCCATCGGGCCCACCACCTGCACGCTCTCGATCTCGCCCGATGTGAATAACCCGTCGTTCCGGACGCTGACGTTTGATCAACTCAAGGACGCCTATCTCGACCAGATCCGCGGCTTGATCGACGGCGGCGTCGACATGCTCCTGGCCGAGACCATCATCGACACCCTCTCCGTCAAAGCCTGCATCGTGGCCATCGAGGAAGTGCAGGCAGAGAAGGGCGTGCGCCTGCCGCTGATGATTTCGGTGACGGTGACCGACCGCAGTGGCCGGACGCTGTCGGGCCAGACCATTGACGCGTTTTACGTGTCGGTGGAGCACGCGCGGCCGTGGTGCATCGGCATCAATTGCGCGCTCGGCGCCACGGACATGCGGCCATATCTGGAGGAGCTTTCGCGCCAGGCCGAGTGCTGGGTGCACGCGTATCCGAACGCGGGCTTGCCCAACGCGTTCGGCGAATACGACGAGCAGCCGGAAGAAACCGCCCGGCTGCTCAAAGACTTCGCGGCGTCTGGATTTGCCAATGTGCTCGGCGGATGTTGTGGAACAACCCCCGAGCACATTGCCGCGATAGCCCGGGCCGTCGAGGGAGTCCAGCCGAGGATCGGGGCCAATAGGGGGACGGGTGTCGATCTGTTGAAAACTCCGGAGCTTGAGCTATCGACTGATCGCTCGGAGTTTCCAACAGATCGACACCCGTCCCCTTCTGTCGCACACCCGTCCCCCTATGTGGATCCCGCCGCTCCCCACCTCACCCGCCTGGCCGGCCTGGAGCTCTTGACCATCAGGCCCGACAGCAACTTCCAGATGATCGGCGAGCGCACCAACGTCACCGGCTCGAAAAAGTTCATGCGGTTGGTGAAGGAAGACAACTGGACCGAAGCCGCGGCCGTGGCGATGGAGCAGGTGCGTGGCGGCGCGAACATCATCGACGTGAACATGGACGAGGGCCTTCTGGACTCGGAAGCCGCCATGACGACGTTTCTCAATTACATCGCCACCGAGCCCGAGATCGCGCGCGTGCCGATCATGGTGGACAGCTCCAAGTGGTCCGTGATCGAGGCCGGCCTCAAGTGTGTGCAGGGCAAGTCTGTGGTCAATTCCATTTCACTGAAAGAAGGCGAGGCGGACTTCCTGCACAAGGCGATGCTCGTGCGCCGCTACGGCGCGGCCTGTGTGGTGATGGCGTTCGATGAAACCGGCCAGGCCGACACCGTGGAGCGCAAGGTCTCGATCTGTCAGCGGGCCTACAAGCTATTGACGGAAACAGCCGGCTTCGATCCGTCGGACATCATCTTTGACCCGAACATCCTGGCCATCGCCACCGGTCTTGAGGAGCACAACAAGTACGCCATCAACTTCATCGAGGCGACAAAGCTCATCAAGGCCACGTGCCCGGGCGTGAAGATCAGCGGCGGCATCAGCAATTTATCGTTCTCGTTCCGCGGCAACGACGTTGTGCGCGAGGCCATCCACTCGGCATTCCTCTTCCACGCCATTAAGTCCGGCCTCGACATGGGCATTGTTAATGCCGGCCAGCTCATCGTGTACGAAGACATTCCGGCGGATCTTCTTGAACACGTGGAAGACATCCTGTTCGACCGGCGGCCCGACGCCACCGAGCGGATGGTCACGTTCGCCGAGAAGGTCAGAGGCTCGGGCACCAAGCGCGAGTTGGATCTAGCGTGGCGCGAGAAGCCAGTGGAAGCGCGCCTGGCCTTTGCGCTGGTCCACGGTGTGGTGGATTTCATCGAAGCCGACACTGAAGAGGCGCGGCAGAAGTTCGCCCGGCCTCTCGAAGTTATCGAAGGCCCGCTGATGGACGGCATGAAGACCGTTGGCGATCTCTTCGGCGCGGGCAAGATGTTCCTGCCGCAGGTGGTGAAAAGCGCGCGCGCCATGAAACGGGCGGTCGCGAACCTCGAGCCATACATGGAGGCTGAGAAGGCCGCGCAGATTGCGGCCGGCATCGACCAGAAGCCGCAGGGCAAAGTCCTCATGGCCACCGTCAAAGGCGACGTCCACGACATCGGCAAGAACATCGTCGGCGTCGTGCTCGGGTGCAACAACTACGAGGTGGTGGACCTGGGCGTGATGGTACCGCTCGACAAAATTCTCAAGACCGCCGTCGAGCAGAAGGTGGACATCGTCGGCCTGAGCGGCCTCATTACGCCGTCGCTGGACGAGATGGTCTTTGTGGCGAAAGAGATGGAGCATCGCGGGATGACGCTGCCGTTGCTCATCGGCGGCGCCACCACCAGCAAGCAGCACACGGCGGTGAAGGTGGCGCCGATGTATTCCGGGCCCACGGTGCACGTGCTGGATGCGTCCAGGGCGGTGGACGTGGTGTCGAGTCTACTCAGCGATGAGAAGCGCGACGGCTACGTGGTGAAGGCGCGGGCGGAGCAGGCCGAGTTGCGGGAGAAGTACGCGGCCCGCTCAGAACGTGCATTGCTGACGTATGAGGCCGCGAAAGCGAATCACCTGGTGAGCGACTGGGACACGCAGGAGATCGCGGTGCCCTGGTTCGTGGGCAAGCGGATCCTGGACGACGAGCCGCTTGAGAAGATTGTGCCGTTCATCGACTGGACGTTCTTCTTCTCGGCGTGGGAACTCAAGGGCCGTTTTCCGGCCATCTTCGAGCATCCCGAGTATGGTCACGCCGCCCGCGAGCTCTACGACCATGCGCAGGCGCTGCTCAAGCGCATCATCGCCGAGAAGCGGTTCAAGGCACGTGGCGTCTACGGCTTCTGGCCGGCGAACACCGTGGGCGACGACATCGTGGTGTACAAGGACGACGCGCGCAACGTCGAGATGGCGCGGTTCCATATGTTGCGGCAGCAGGAGCCTATTGCTGACAAGCGACCAAACAGGTCGCTTGCAGATTTTGTGGCGCCGAAAGACAGCATGGCGCCCGACTACATCGGCGCGTTTGCCGTCACTGCGGGCATCGGCGTGGACGAGCTGGTGAAGGAGTTCGAGGCGCAGCACGACGACTACAACGCGATCATCGCGAAGGCGCTGGCCGATCGACTGGCCGAGGCGTTTGCGGAGTACCTGCATTCGCAGGCCAGGCACGACTGGGGTTACGGCAAGAACGAGACGTTTTCGTCCGAGGAACTGGCGGCCGAAAAGTATCGCGGCATCCGTCCCGCATTCGGCTACCCGGCGTGTCCGGACCACACCGAAAAGGCGACGCTGTTTACGCTCCTTGATGCCCCGGCTGTGGGCATCACGCTGACGGAGAACTTCGCGATGTGGCCAGCCGCGTCAGTGAGCGGCCTCTACTTCAGCCACCCGCAGGCCAAGTACTTCACCGTCGGCCGCATCGGCCGCGACCAACTCGAGGACTACGCGAAGCGCAAAGCCATGCCGCTCGCCGACGCCGAACGCTGGCTCGGCCCGAACCTCTGACGCAGGGCGTGGCTGTAGCCACGCCGTAACTGGCGCCTCGTGCGAACGTGGCACCTCGATGTGACCATCCGGGAGGCCTCGGGATAGAATCTCCGCACTCGATGGCACTCACCGCTGGTTCCCGCCTCGGCCCGTACGAGATCGTTGCGTCCATCGGCGCCGGTGGGATGGGAGAAGTCTACAAAGCCAGAGACACCCGCTTGCAACGACTGGTGGCCGTGAAGGTCGTCCCCGCGTCCATCGCGGCCGACGCCGAGGCCCTGGCCCGGTTCGAGCGCGAGGCCCAGGCCGTTGCCGCGCTCTCTCACCCCAACATCCTCGCCCTTCACGACATCGGCAAAGAGTCGAGACTTGGTGGCGACGTGACGTTTGCCGTCATGGAACTGCTCGACGGGCGCACGCTGCGCGACGTGCTCTCGCAGGGAGCGCTTCCGGTGCGAAAGGTCGTCGAATACGGCAGGCAAATCGCCGATGGCCTTGCGGCGGCCCACGATCGCGGCGTGGTGCATCGCGACCTGAAGCCCGAGAACATCTTTGTCACCACCGACGGCCGCGTGAAGCTGCTCGACTTCGGCCTGGCACTGGTCAAGAGTGCGACGGCCACCCTCTCTGCCGACACGGTGCTGGCACAGGTCGACACCACACCAGGCACGATCCTCGGCACGATCGGATACATGTCGCCCGAGCAGGTTCGCGGGCTGGCCGTGGATTCCCGCGCAGACATCTTCTCGTTCGGCGCGGTCCTCTACGAGATGCTGGGCGGCAAGCGCGCGTTCAGCGGCGCCACGCCCGCCGACACGATGAGCGCCATCCTCAACACAGACCCCGAGGAACTGGTCCCGGCAGCGGGCGGCTCTCACCCCGCCCTCGACCGCATCGTCCGTCGCGCGCTCGAAAAAGAACCGCCGCAGCGCTTTCAGTCCGCGCGGGATCTCGGCTTCGCGCTTGAAGCCGTCACGAGCGGTAGCGGCAGCGGCACGGCATCCGGCACCGCTCACGCGCTGACGCCTCTGGCTCGCCCTCGTCGCCTGCTCCCGCTCGTCGCCGCATTGGCCGTAGGCGCAGTCCTCGGCGCTGCGGCGTGGCGAACGTTCGCGCCTTCAACGGGCGGCGAGAACGAGGGCGTCACCAGATTCACACTGCCGGCAACGGAATTCCAGGTCGGTCTGGAGTGGGTGGCCGTGTCGCCCGACGGCCGCACCCTCGCATGGGGCGGCAACACCAGTTCAGCGACATCGCAGAGCTTTGGGCTGTGGATTCGCCGCCTGGAGAGTTCGTCCGCCGAGATCGTGAAGAACGTTGACGACGTGAGGCGCGCCGTGTTCATGCCCGACAACAAGACATTGCTGGCGATGGGACTGGGCCAGATCTTCACCATCGACATCGACACCGGGCGTCGCGTGGTGCTCTGGACCCCACCCACGCCCGAATCATCCGTTCTCAGGTCCATCGCCGTCGCACCCGACAACCGCATCGTCGTCGGGGTGGACGATGGGATCGGGCTGCTCGAGGATGGTGCGATGCGCATGCTGGTGAAGGCCGAGACGGGCAAGCGCTTCGGGTACCCGAGCTGGATGCCCGACGGACGACACGTGCTGTTCGGGGCCAAACTGCCGGATAACTCGATGACGGCCTTTGTCGTGCCCATTGAGGGAGGTGAACCGCGCCCAGTGTGGCTCCCCCAGGACATCACGGCACCGATGGTCACGCCGGACGGCACGCTGCTATATGGGCAGAATGGCATCTTGTGGGCGCAACCCATTGACCCCAACACGCTGACCCCGGACGGATCTCCCGTTCGTCTTGCCAGCGACCTCAGCATGGACGTCAGCTCAGGCTTCATGGGCGTGAGTGTGTCCCGCACAGGTGTGCTTGCGTTGCGATCGCCGGCGGCCACGCAGGTGCAGTTCGAGTGGGTTGATCGATCGGGGCGTCTGGTGCAGAAGGTGGGGCCCCCTGACAATTTCGCCAATTTTGACGTCTCGCTCGATGGCCGCATCGCGGCCACGCGCCGTGAGCCGTTCATGAACGGCAACTCGCTGTGGCTGATCGACCCCGCTCGCGATGTCACGGCCCAACTGGCCAGGTTCGATGGTGCGTCGTACAGCGATCCGGCATTTTCGTTCGACGGTGCGCGCCTGGCTGTGCGTAAAGGACGCCAGGTGATTGTGCGGGCGATGCAGGGCGCCAACGAAACCGTGCTTCGAGAATGGACCGGCTATCCGGATTCGTGGAGTCGCGATGGCCGCTTCCTCGCGGTGGGTCGGCCCGTGGCGGCCGACTTCGAACTCTGGGTTCTGTCGCTTGATGACCCGTCGAAAGATGTGTCGCTCGTCAAGGGCGTGTCGCTGGCGGACGAGGCGCGCTTTTCTCCGGACGGCAAATGGGTGGCCTACCACGCCGCGCAGAAGGCCACGCCCGACGTGTTTGTCACGCCGTTTCCGCCCACGAGCGAGAGGCTGCAGGTCTCAACCGCCGGTGGCGTCCAGCCGCGCTGGAGTCCCGACGGGCGCGAGCTGTACTTCCTCGATCTGTCTGGACAGGTGATGTCGGTGGCAATGCCCGGCGGGGATCCCCGGCAGGCAAAGGCCGCGCAGCCCGTGTTCCGCACGGATCTGTCAGCCTCATCGGCCATGGACCAGTTCGCGGTCTCGGCCGACGGCAGGCGATTTCTCTTGCGGCGTTCGATGAACGCCTCTTCCAATGAGGCGCCTGTGCAGGTGGTGCTTCACTGGCAGGCGTTGCTGCCATCTGCGGCCTCGACAGGCCAAGGCGGTCGCTGACCCAGGCACGCCCTTTACTGCGCCAGCCTCCACACGCCTTTCTCCAGGACGAAGGGAATGGCGACGGTGGTGGATGAGTACTCCACCGTTCCCGGCTTCGTTGTGCGCTGTTCCTGCTTGATCACGTTGAGTGTGGCGCGCGCGCCATCCTCGATGATCAGTACGCCGGAAGGAAGCAGGGTCTTGAACTCCGCGACGCTCGGAAGAGTCTTCCTCCGATATGCCGCACTCGCCGCACGTTCGCTGGCAGGTTCGGTCTTCCACTGAGCCTGCGCTTCAGCCGACGCGAGCCGCATCGCCTCCTCGATCTTGCCGCCGTGCACCAGTTCGACATACTGGACCGCCAACGCCGCAATCGGGTGTTTGAGCAGGTCGGCGCCTTCGACGCGCGTCTCGTTGGCGGGTTCGGTGGCGCCAGCCACCACCATCGGTCCGTTGGTCAGCCGCCAGGCGGCGCCCTCACGCTCGAAGTAGGCGATCGCCGCATCGCCCTTCGCCAACTCCACCCTGAGGATGGCCATGTTCCCCATGACTGCCAGCGTGCCGGTCTTACGAATCGCCTCGGCAAACATCGCCGGGGCAGGCGCCCGCCTCTGCATCATCTCAGCCATGCCCTTGCGATCGGCCGCGGATGAATTCCGCCACTCGTCCCGTCCAGACTTCGGCCCGAGCGCAATAACCTCGTCGGTCTTGCCGGCCGTGAGCAACTCCGCGGCCTTGACCGCCAACTGCCCAGCAGGATGTTTGAGAATGGCATCGCCTGTGATGTCAGGTGCAGGTTGCGCCGATGCCGTCGGACACCAGCAGAACACGGCGAACGCAGTGGCGATACTCAGGCGCCCGAGGAATGGTCTAATCATGCACCATCATCTCATGTGACCAGGGGTGGGCTGCCTCTGCATCTGCATGCCGGCCTTCCGTTTCTCCACGCGCAGAAACAGGCCCTGCCCCGCAGGCACCACCACTGACGCCGGGTCAACCTCGCTGAAGGGCTGGAGTCCCTCCACCGCCGGCGCGAAGAGTCTGACCGGCCCGATAAGGCCCATCGCCTTCAGGTCTATCGACAGCGACACGCGCTCGGCACGGTCCGACCAGGAGCCAATCGCAATCAGCGCACCATCCGGCCGCACGAACGTCGTGGCCAACACGGCCGCATTGCCGGTGCGGACCGGCGTGTTCTTGAGCCAGTAGCCCTGCATCCGGCTGTCGGCGATGCCAAAGTCGTTCATCATCGCCCACACCGGCCGGGGATCGGTCTTGCCATACAAACGAGACGTCATGCCGTACAACAGGCCGCGATACGGATGGCCGCCGTCCTGCAACATCTCGCCCATCAGACCAAAAGGAAGCCCCGACACCTCGGTCATCCAGTAGTCGGCCGGCAACTTGTATTCGAAGTACTCGCCAAACCACAACCGCGACATGTACGGAAAGTGCTCCATGTAAAGCATGGCGCTGTTGATAAAGCCGTCAGCCTTGTTGAACTGATTGGCCGAGTGCAGGTCAATCACCACCTGGCCGCGTTTGGCCGCCAGCACCGAAATCATCCGCCGCACGGTCTCGCGACTGAAGGCAATGTCGTCCAGATAAAGACCATCAATCTGCTGATGCTCCGCCAGCCACGAGAGACCTTCGATGTAGTAGTTGGTCCAGCGTGACGTGCCTTTGTCCAGCATCGCGGCATCATCCACCGTGTAGGCATGCCACGCAGAGTGATACTGATCCTCCAGATGCTCCTGCATCCACGAATGGCCGCCGCCCTCACCATCGTTCAGAATCTCGTCACCCAGACTGCGCAGGGCAAACAACTCGTGCGCCCGATAGGTCAGTTCGCGAATGGTGTTGTACAGCTTGACCTTGATGCCCTTGGCATGAGCCTCCTCAATGTAGGCGGTCTGCTTGTCGAGCGCGAAAAACGGGTAGTTGATGTAGGGATTAATCTCGTTCGCGTGATGAATATTGACCACCGTGCCGCCCGCGGCCTTGACCTCATCCACAGGCACGTACTTGTGCACGAAGCGCGTGTCGAAATGCGTCTTGGTGTCGATCGGCTTGAACGGCGTGATCAGGAACCGCACGTTGAAGTGCAACGTTGTGCCGGCCGGCACCCGCCGCGCGCCTGAAAAATTGGTTGCAGTCACGGCCGTCGGCGTCGTCTCGATGCGAATGCCGCCCCGGCCCTGGTTGTACCAGGAGGGAGGCAGGTTCAGCGGCTTGCTCAGGTAGAAGTTGGTATTGAGCGGCCGCTCGTAATTGTCGTCGCGCAACACGTACTGCAATCCCTTGTGGATACCGCCCAACCACACGCCTTCCTGGTGGTTCTCCACCTTCCACGTCCAGTCCACGCGGTCGGGCCGCAATCCACCCTTGCGACCAAGCCCCAGCATGTACTCGGCCGCGTCGGGCACAAGCGCCACCTTCATGACAATGTCATCGACGATGAGGTCGCGGAGGGCGTGGAGTTCGATGCGGTAGTCGAGCATGCCGTCGTACTCGAGCGCGCCGCGCACCGTCATCCGAACAGCGGTCGAACGGCTCTCAGCCGTCCAGGACGCGCGTCCGCGGGCATCCTGACTGACCTGGAATACCCCCGACCGCATGACCTCGGGTCGGCCGCCGGCCAGCACCTGCAGACTCACCGGCTTGGCCAGAATCGGCGTCGGAACCTTTGTGAGCGAGGTCAGCTCAGGAGTGAAGAAGCTGGCGATGCGATCGGGCAGCCCCGTGGCGCCAAGCGCGACGCTGCGACCGAGGATGGAGAGCTCCTTGCGACCGGTACCGCCGATGGCCACCGGCGTGAACGGCTGGATGATGAAGTCGGGGTCGGTGCCGGCCGTGGAGTTGATCCATGCGAGCCGGCTCATCAGTTCCGGCTCGTCAAAGCCGTGATTGCGCGCCTGAGCCGAGTCGACCGTGAGCTTCACAGACACCGCCTGCCGATCGCCTGCGGCCGTCGATATGGTCACAACGCCCGACACGTCACCGGGCGGCTGGTCAAGAGGCACCATCATGCCGAGCCAGAGCGGCTGCACTTCTCCAGCGTTCACGGCGATGGTCTTCGTAAAGGCGCGACCGTTTTCGTCGATGCCGCCGCAGTTGAAACACGTGAGCGTTTGCTGCCAGGCCTCCGGAAACCCATCGAAGCTGACCCGCACATCCGAAAGCGCCTGCGCGCCAGCCACCACGGCCACCTGGAACGTGAAGTACTCATCGCGCAGCACGCGGCTCTCGAAGGCGCCGGCCGGCGCGCGGTCTGTCCAATGTTTTGGAAGGAACCCCCGCATGCGCACGGGATAGTCGCGATGTTCGGGAACCACACGCCAGCCGTTGGGCGCGCCCTGCATGAAGCGCGTCGTCTCATCCGGCGAGGCGATGACTTCCATCGGAAAGAAGCTGTGGAAGGCGTCCACCGACTGGATCTTCGTGGTGCGCGCGCGGGCGATGCCGTCGTAGCTGATCTTTCGGGTGGTGTCCGCCCATGTCAGCTCGGGTTCGATCACCGAGGACATATAGGTAACTTTCGGGTAATACCCGCCATTGGTTTCCCAGGGCAGGTAATAGGCGAAGTACGTCCGCGAGCCCCGGTTTGACTGAAAGATAATGTCGCCCGAGAGGTGGTCGAGGCGAAGCACCAGCGCGTTTGGCACCGCACGATTGGTGGCCGCATCCACCACAACGATCGCCTTGGTTGACGGATTCGGATCGCGGCGGCGCCACGGGATGGTCACTCGCACGTTCGCGCCCGGCGCGAGGGAAGCGGTGTCGTCGATCTCAATGACCGCGCGATGGTTGCCCCACGATTCACCCTTCGCCCCGGCCGGCAGTTGTGGTGTCCAATTGCCGGCCTCGAAGACCACGCCATCAACCACGTTGGAAATGGCGGGCGCGCGATGGAGATCGGCAAAAGGCGGCTCGGTCGCCCAGACGACGGCCATGAAGGACGCCGCTGCGAGCGCGACAGCCAGCGTTGCGCGCCTGAAGGTTTTACCTGCTCGGAAGTGAGAGCGCGCGGACGAGAAGAATGTCATCGAGGTCTCCGGACTGCGTGAGATCTGGGGGAATGGTCGGTGAGGTGGCGGCCTGGCCGAGCGACTGGCGCGCCGCCGACGCCAGAAGGTCGAGATGCTGGCCGGTGCCGGGCCCAGTGGCTGACACGACGGCCTCGAAGTGCCGTCGCGCGTCGGCGGCGCGGCCACGCCGCTCGTCCACTCTGCCCAGCAGGAAGTGCGTGAGCCGCTCTTCGGGCTCGTAGGGTTTGCCCTGACCGAGGTGTTCGGGCCATTCGAGGGCCGCCGTGAGGTGCGTCGCCGCCTCGTCCCAGCGGCTGGCGTTGAATGCGGCGAGCGCCGCGAGTGTGTGCGCCTGCACAAACATCTGGTGTGTCTCACGCGCGTGCTCGGACGGCAACACGCGCACCACGTTCAAGACGGCCAGCGCCTCGGTGGCTCGTTCCAGATGAATGAGCGAGCGCACGTGCAGCAGGTCCAGGTTGAAGTCTTGTGGAAATTGCTGCCGCGCGCGGCCAGACGCGGCCAGCGCATCCGCCCATTTGTTTTGTTTCTGATAGTGCTGAATCAGAGGGATGCGCACGGTGCGGTCGTTGTCGGCCAACGCGTCGGCACGCTTGAGGTCTGGCTCGGGATCGCCACCGGATTTTTCCGTCAGGAACGCGCGGGACACATAAAACGACGCCGCCTCGGGCGTGTTGCCAAGCGGGGCGATCAAACGCTCCGCTTCAGAGAGACGGTCGAACGACCAGAGGTTGAGCGCCAGCAGGTACGTCCAGCTCCAGTGTGTGTTCTGCTGGGCCACCCATGTCAGTACGGGCAACGTCTCGAGCCTGTACGGGAAGACCAGGGCGACGTCGGCGGCGCCGCCAAGAGCGGCCGCATCCTTCTTCAGATAGGCCAGCCACGCGCGCAGCAGCGGATTGCGCATCCGCGCCACTGCCGGTTCGAGGATCGCGATGGCATCGGCCGACTGGCCGCGGTTGGCGTAGCCGATGGCCAGTTCGAGCACCGATTGATCGGGAAATTCGCTGCGAAGCCCATCGATGAAGGCCGCGAGCGTGGCCGCACCCGGCGTGGCGAGATATCGCTCGGCTCTGACGAAGTGGTGCAGGGGGTCGAGACTGAGCAATGCCGTGGTCGCCTCGGTGACCATGGCGGCGTTGCCCGTCTTGCGCCCGGCCATCGCGATGATCTGCCAGGCCGAGAGGTTCAGACGGTTGTAGTCCAGCGCGATGCGAGCGTAGCGCTCGCCCTCCGCGACATCGCCCCTCACGAGCGCAAGCTCGGCCAGTTGCACGTTTGCCGCGGACCGAAACGCCATCGATCGCGCCGCCCAGCCGAACGCCTCGCGAGCATCCGCCATCTTGCCGAGTGCGCGATACAGGTTGCCCGCAATGAAGTTCGCCTCGGCATCGTAGGCATCAAGCCGCAGCGCACGCACGACCCTGGCAAGCCCCACTTCGTACCACGCGGAGCGATAGTCGAGGTCCGCCATCGCCAGCAGCGCGTTCCGATGCCAGGGCGTGCGAGTCAGAGCGGCCTCGAGCATCGGCCGCGCCTGGTCGTAGCGGCGGCCTTGAATGAGCTCCTTCGCCTCGAACACCAGCCGGTCTGTCTCGGGAATCGACGCCACGGCCGCCGCGTCCGTTTCGAATGGTCGTGCCAGTTCACGAGCCGAAGGATTCGACGAGTAGTCGATCCCCAGTCGCGCCAACGCTACGCGATAGGGCGCGCCCGCCGCATGAGGCACGGATGTCGTGAACGGCTCCAGAGGTACCAGGGTCACTGGCCGTTCCATCACAAGCCTGTCGCCTGACCACACGCGCAACGTGTCGGACGCCTGACCGAAGGCGTTCACGCCGATCTGCAACTGGCCGCCCGCCTCGCGGACCGAGATCGCCGCGTCGCGTGAGGCGTCCGTCAGACCGCCGATGCCTTCAAGCGGAAACCACGTTTCGGTCCATCGATCGGTGGCGAACGGATCGAATCCCGCCTGTGTGATGGGATTGACGTGCGCGTCCGGCGTGAACTGCACCATCAGGCGGCCGGCCTGATATTCCACGTACTGGCCGTCCGTGTCTGTGAGCAGGTCTTCCCAGATGCCGCCCGATCGTGACAGCGCCCACAGCCACAGCTTCTGGCCGGGCATCTCCTCGTGCCTGGCCCAGTGCCCGAAGCCATACCCCGCGTCGCGATAGTAGCCGCCGAAGAAGTTCTGCAGCTCACCCACCACGTGAAAGGACTTGTTCGATCCGAATCTGTTGTTTCTGTAGACAGGCAGGAACCGGCGCTGGTCGTCACTGGGCCACGGCTCGCGCGCACCCGGATGCGTGAGATACGCATTCCCGGGAATCGACATCTCAAGGTCGTCCTTCGCAAAGGCCGCCGCCGTCATCCAGTTGTAATACGGCTGCTCGAGCGGCGTGCCGTTGTGCCACAGCACATTCGTCTCAAACGCCGCCTTGTCGGCCGGCAACCGAATCTCCACTCGCCACTCTGTGCGCGACGACAGGTCCATGGTGCCGACGATGCAGCTGACGCTGCCGTCGGGATTGGTGCGGAGGGCGTAGTCCACTGGCGTGGCGGTAGAGGGCGTGTGGCCGATCACGCCGAAGTTAAACTCGATGCCGCCCGACGTCCACGGGCCGCGCAAGGCGATGTTGCGGAACTTGACCACTTCATTGCGGTAAATGAATTCGTGCCCGGTCTTCTTGACGCGGGCACCCCACACTTTTCCGCCAATCTCCGGCAGCACAAAGACTTCGACCAGGTCGTTTTCCAGCGTCACGACCTTCCAGTCTCTGGGTGTGCCCTCGTGTGAGTAGCCTTCGAACGAATGGTAGGGGTACAGCCGGGTGTCCTTGACCAGGATCGGCACCGGATTCGGTTCTGAGAAGGGGTAGGTCTTGATCGATTGCGTGCGTTCGGATATCCGCGCGCTCTTTGTCAGTTGTGCCGAGCGCACCGGCGCCACAGCGACGCCAACGGCGATCAACAGCACAAGCGGCCAGCATCGATGGAGCATGGCCGGTATCTTACTCCTCGGCCGCGCGGGTCAGGCGTGCGTCAGTACGCTTCGACCTCGAGCCCAGGCACGCGTCGGAAGTGGTCGACATTGCGAGTGACCACCGGCATACCGTAGGCGAGCGCCGTGGCGGCGATCCACAGATCGTTGGCGCCAATCAGATTGCCGTTGTCGCGCAGGTGCCGATACGACCGGCCGTAGTGCCAGCTCACGTCGGCTGTGGAGCCCAGCACGTACAGCGGGGCGAGGAAGTCGTCCCACTTGGAGCGCTCGCGCATGGACAGGCCACAGGCAATTTCTCCGGCCACCGTGAAGGGAAGGTACAGGCGCGCGGCCTCATTCTGTTCAAGAAATCGGATCGCCGGCCCTGGTTCGCCCCGCCGTTCCTCGCGCTCAAGGTCGATCAGGAACGTGGTCTCGAGAATCAGCGCTGTGCCCACTTGTCCTCCGCCGGCCGGTCGTTCCCTTTCGCCTCTTCAATCCGGCCCAGCTCGTCGTCGCTCAAGCTTTTCCGGCGCGAACGGATGATCTTGAGGAAGGCTCCCGCCGTGACGGTGTCTTCGGGCCAGGTGGCGCGCAACACCACCTCCGAGAACGATTCGCCAGCGTACCGGCGCGCCGCTCGAAGCCTGCCATAGGCCTCGCTTTTCACCGAGATGGTTCTTGTGCTCACCTGTGCAGTGTGCACATTGCACAGGTCTATTGTCAACCTATTGCCGCCTACAGATCGACGACCTTTCCCGGGTTCATGCGGTTGTCGGGGTCGAGGGCGCGCTTGATGGCGCGCATGACATCCACGCCGTGGCCGTGTTCTTTTTCGAGCGAAGCCTTCTTGCCGTAGCCGATGCCGTGTTCGCCGGTGCAGGTGCCGTCCATGGCGAGGGCGCGCTCCACCAGGCGATCGTTCAGGCGCTTGGCAGCCTCAAGCTCGGACGCGCTGTTGGGGTCAAGCACGTAAAGCATGTGGAAGTTCCCGTCGCCGGCGTGGCCCACAAGGCAGATGGGGAACGGCGCGTCCGTGTTGTCTTCGTTGGTCGCGATGATGCACTCTGCGAGCCGCGAGATCGGGACGCACACATCCGTGGTCCATGCGCGTGACCCGGGTCGAAGGGCCAGCGCCGCGTACAGCGCGTTGTGTCGGGCCTGCCAGAGCCGATCGCGATCCTCCAGCTTTGTGGCCCACTCGAATCCATGACCGCCATGTTCGGTGGCCAGACCCTGCACGGTTTCCGCCTGCTCGGCCACGTGCCGCTCGTGGTCGCCGTGGAACTCGAAAAATAACATCGGTGCCAGAGGATAACTGGTCTTCGAGTACTTGTTGATCGCGTCCAGTTGCTGCGCGTCGAGGAGCTCGATGCGGGCCACCCGCAGACCGAGCTGAATCACCGCGATGACGGTGTCCACCGCGCCCTGAAGTGAATCAAACACACACACGGCCGCCGAAACGGCCTCGGGAACAGGATGCAGGCGGAGCGTCACCTCGGTGATGACGCCCAGGGTCCCCTCCGAGCCCACAAACAGCCTCGTCACGTCGTAACCCGCCGACGACTTGCGTGCGCGCGTCCCCGTGGTGATGACCGTGCCGTCAGGCATGACCACGCGATCCAGCACGTTCTCGCGCATCGTCCCGTAACGCACCGCGGTGGTCCCCGACGCGCGCGTGGCCGTCATGCCGCCAATGGTGGCGTCAGCACCAGGGTCCACCGGAAACATCAACCCGGTATTGCGCAGCGCCTTGCCGAGTTGCAGGCGGGTCACGCCAGCCTCAACGGTCACGTCCAGGTCTTCCTGGCTGACGCGGATGATGCGATTCATCTGCGTCAGGTCAATCGACAGCCCTCCCCGCAGCGCCTGCACGTGTCCCTCAAGCGAAGACCCTGCGCCGAACGGCACCACGGGCACGCCGAAAGCCTGGCTCGCTTTCATGATCTCCACCACGTCCGCGGTGGTGCGGGGAAAACAGACGGCGTCCGGTGCGGCGGAGGCGTGATACGACTCGCCGTGGCTGTGATTCTCGCGAACGGTCGCGTTTTCGGTGATCACGGACCCGAGGAGGGCTTTCAGGTGGGCGATGGCTTCGGCGCTCATCTCAGATATTTCTCCCAAAACGCCCACACCAAATTCCACGACTCAATCTGTTCAGGTGAGTCGTCGCGCTGCAGGGTGGTGACGTTCGTGCGGCGGTTGAACGTGTGGCCGCCGCTCGCAGGACCGGGCGTCGGGTTCACGTAGACCTTCGTCTCTGCGAGGGTAGGTTTGCGAGCACGAAGCGCGTCGATGATCTGCTCGGCTTCTTCGAAGTTGACATCTGTGTCGTTGGTCGCCACGTGCACCAGCAGGGGTACCTGCAGCTTATCCACGTGATAGATCGGCGAGCGCTCCTTGTAGAGCTCGCGTTTCTCGAACGGCAGGCCCAGGATGCGCTGCTGCGTGGCGAAACTCCGCTGATAACTCGGGCCCTTGTACGACAGCCGGAAAAACAGGTTGGTCACCGGCACCATCGCCACCGCGGCCTTGAACGGATGTTTCTCCCGGAACACGGAGTGCAGTGCGATGAACCCGCCGTGACTCCACCCCATGATGCCCAACCGGTCGGGGTTCACATGCGGCAGGGTCTTCAGGTATTCCACCGCACTCAGCGTGTCATCAATTTCATAGCCGCCGTAGTCGATGGCCATATGAAGCGCTTCGCCATAGCCCGTACTGCCCCGATACTCGGGCGCGATGATGACGTAGCCCTGCTGAACTGCTTCCCGGACAAACGGGAAGTACGAGATGGCCCAGTTGCCATGCACCCCACCATGCACCCAGATCATGGCTGCGCGGCTACGCGGGCCACCCTTCTGAAGGGGTTGGAACAGGTACGCGGGAATGTCCATGTCGCCCACGCTGCTTCGGTACGTGATCTTCGTGCACTCCATGACGGCCTTGCAGGCTTCGGCGTAGCGCGCGTCTTCAGCGGCCTTCGCTTCAATCGCCGCCTGAAAGTTCGGCCTGGCATGATCTTCGAACTTATCGCTAACGTAGAGCTGGCGCGCGCGAGCCTCGTCAAACGGCTGCGGTGCGCCGCCTCGACCGCGACCCGCTTGTGCCGGCTGGGCCTGCTGTGCGACCTGTCCCTGTTGGGTAGCCTGAGGCTGTTCGGCTGAGAGCGGCGGCAGGACCGCCAGAGTCAGGGTCAGGGAGGAGAGGGCAAGGATTCGTTGGAGCATGTGTGGGACCTCTTTTTCAGATACTACGCGATACACTCTCCCAAATCATGGTCCTGATGCGCCTACTCGTCGCCCTCGCCTGCGCACTTGTCCCTGCCTCCGCCGACGCGCAATGGGCGTTCTCGACGTACACAGGCGGCAATCACACCCGGCCCTCGTCCATCTCGATCGACCGTCCAGACGTAGGCCAGTCACTCACGTTCGACGACGTGCACTATGACGGGAAGCCGTTCGACAACGCGCCGTACTACGGCGTGCGTCTCACGCGATTCTTCAGCGGCGAACGGCGGTTCGGCGTGGAGGTCGAGCTCCTGCACGGCAAGGCCCTGGCGCGCACGCAGGATGTGGTGAACGTCCGAGGGACGTCCGACGGCGTCGCAATCAACGGGCAGCTGCCGATGAGCACGTTCGTGAATCGATACAACCACACACACGGCCTCAACTTCCTGCTCGCCAACATCGTGTTGCGGCAGCCGCTGGGCGACCCGAGTACGCGCATCGCGTTGCTCGTTCGCGGCGGCGCCGGGCCCGTCATCCCCGGCCGCGACGTCGTGATGCCCGGCCTGAACGTGCAGGGCTACGAGTTCTCCGGCATCGGCGCGCAGGCGGCAGCCGGCGTCACGGCCCGGCTCACGTCGATGCTCTCGGCCATGGTGGAGTACAAGTTCACGTACGCGCGTCCCGAGATCGATCTCACCGCCGGCGGCCGCGGCCGGCTGACCGCCGCTTCGCACCACATCGCTCTGGGACTGACGATCGGCCGGTGAAATGTGCGTGATCTGGCCGCCGAGTTCGGCAACATCGACATCTATCTGTTCGACCAGCTCCTGAAAGGGCGCATCAGCGATACAGACCGCGTACTCGACGCCGGGTGCGGTTCCGGGCGCAACGCGTACTACCTGCTGACCCAGGACGTGGACGTGTACGGCGTGGACACGAATCCGTCGGCGGTTGCCGGTCTGCGCGAACTCGCGCTCGAACTGGGCCGGGCGGCCGACGACGATCATTTTCGCGTGGAGCCGCTCGAAGCGCTGACCTTCGGCCCAAATTCCTTCGATGTCGTCATCTGCAGCGCGGTGCTGCACTTCGCGCGCGATGACGAACACTTCGATGCGATGATGCGCGAACTCTGGCGCGTCCTGCGCCCAGGCGGCCTCTTCTTCGCCCGCCTCGCGTCGTCTATCGGCATGGAATCACAGGTGCGCCGACTCACCGGCCGCCGCTTCGCGCTTCCCGACGGGTCTGAGCGCTACCTGGTGGACGAACAGCAGTTGATGGCGCTCATTGCCACACTCGGCGGCCAACTCCTCGACCCGCTCAAAACCACGGTGGTTCAGGCGCAGCGGTCGATGACGACGATCGTGGTGCGCCGCGATTAACGACCCAACATCTTGTCGCGCACGGCCTTGAACTCGTTGCCCGCTTTCCACTCCGGGTACGTGGCCGCCTGGGCGACTCGGTAGCCGACCGCGAAGTACAACTTGCCGTCTTCGGCCATACCGGTCAGATCCCAGTCGGGTTTCACCTCGTCGGACGGCTTGTGGTAATCCTGCGCCGTCCACTGCTCGCGCTTCTGCTGTCCATACCCTGCCGGCTTTCCGACAAACGTGCTCCCATCGTCGAGATACATCGCCGGCACGCCGACCTTCGCGAAATTGAAGTGGTCTGACCGGTAGTAGAAGCCCTTCTCGGATTCGGGGTCTGAAATCAACGTGCGGTTCATTTCCTTCGCGGCGGCCTCGAGGTAGTCGTCCAGGTCGGATGCGCCCTTGCCGATAACCGTGACGTCACTTGTCTTGCCCCACATGTTCATGCCGTCCACATTGATGTTGGCCAGTGTGCGGTTGAGCGGGTAGAGAGGGAAGCGCGCGTAGTACTCGGAGCCGAGCAAGCCCTGTTCCTCAGCGGTGACCGCCAGGAACACCATCGTGCGTTTGGGAGCGACAGGCAGCGACTTGAACGCGCGGGCGATTTCCAGAATCGTCGCTGTGCCGCTCGCATTGTCGCTGGCGCCGTTGTAGATCGTGTCACCGTCAGCCGCCGGCGCGCCAACGCCCAGATGATCCCAGTGCGCGGTGTAGACGACGTATTCAGTGTTCAGGGCCGTATCACTGCCTGTCAGTGTGGCGACGACGTTCTGGGAGTCGAGGGTGCGAGTGGCCTGTGTGAGCGTCACCGAGGCGGTGGCCTTGAGCGGCACCGGCGTGAATTCTCGCGTGGTGGCCTTCGCCTTCGCCGCGGAGAAATCCACGCCGGCGGTTTTCAGGAGGGCCGTGGTCGCCTCCAGCGAAATCCAGCCCTCGATCGCGGCCTTGCCCATGTTCTTGTCTGGCGTTGAGAGGTTGAAGCGCTCGCCACCCATCGCCTGGGCTACCGCATAGGGATATCCCGCCGGTCCAGTTTCGTGCACCACGAGCACGGCGGCCGCACCCATCTCAGCGGCCTTCTCGAATTTATAGGTCCAGCGGCCGTAGTACGTCATCGCCTTGCCACCGAACACCGCAGGGTCGAGGCCCCCGGGGCCGCCTCCGGGAATCTGCGGGTCGTTGACCAGCATCAGGATCGTCTTACCCTTCACGTCCACGCCTTTGTAGTCGTCCCACTGGAACTCGGGTGCCTGGATGCCATAGCCGACAAATACCATCTCGGAGTTCGCCAGCGTGACGGTGTCAGCAACGTGGCGGCTGAAAGGGATCAGGTCACCGGGCACATTCATCTGGCGCGCCTTGCCGCCCTGCGTGATCGTGAATGGCGACGACACGGTGGGGCGGATGCCGACGAGCGGCACCTTCTGCACCCAGGTGCCGTCGGGGTTGCCCGGCTCCAGACCCGCGGCCTTGAACTGGTCGGTCAGGTACTGGACGGTGAGGCGTTCGCCCTCACCGCCAGGCGCGCGGCCCTGGAACTCGTCCGACGACAGGCGCGTGATGTCGGCCAGGACGCGCGACGTATCCAGGTTCGGCATTTCGGCCACAGTCTCGGGAAGCTTCGGACCGCCGCACGCGACGGCAACAACAAGGATTCCACAGGCGAACAAGTGTGATCGGCGCATGCGCTCAATTTACCCGATAATCTCCCTCCATGCTCTTCGTCTTGCTTACGTTGGTCACCCTGTCATGGGCTCCGACCGGCTACCAAAGGCCCTCTCCGAAGCCCGCGCCGTTCACCACCCCGTACTCGCTGGCCGAGATGACGGGCAAACAGGCGGTGGTGGAAACCTCGAAGGGGACGTTCGTCTTCGAGTTGCTGCCGAAGGCGGCGCCAAATCATGTCGGCTTCTTCATGAAGCAGGCGCGCGATGGCGCGTTTGCCGGCACCACGTTTCACCGCGTGATCAAGTACGGGATCATCCAGGGTGGCGATCCACTCTCGAAGGACCCGGCGAAGGCCGCGCAGTACGGCACGGGCGGCATGAACCTGATCAAGCGCGAACTGAGTCAGGAAACGCACAGCCTGGGTACCGTGAGCGCTGTGCTCGCGCCGGGCATGCCCGACAGCGGCGGGTGGCAGTTCTTCGTGTGCGCCAGCCCGCAGGTGGCGCTTGATGGTCAGTATTCGATCTTCGGTCGCGTGGTAGACGGCCTTGAGGTGGTGCAAGCCATCTCCAACATCGACGCCGACGCCAACAGCATGGCCAAGGAACGCGTCGTGATCACGTCGGTCACGATTCGTGACACGCCGCCGCCCGTGAAGCCGCCGTTTGTGGACGCGACCGTAGAGGAAATGGCAAAGGCGCGCGCGGTGGTCGACACCACGGCGGGCGAGATCGAGGTGGAGTTCTTTCCCGACAAAGCGCCCGAGACCGTCCGCAACTTCCTGCAACTGGCGGTCGCCAGTGTATTCGACGATACGCTCGTGCATCGCGTGGTGCCGAACTTCGTCATTCAGACCGGATCGCCGACCTACCGGCAGACGCCGCTGACCGCGAAGCAATCGGCGCTTATCCACACCCTGGCGCCCGAGTTCACGAACACGCCCAACATGCCGGGCATCCTCTCAATGGCGCGCGGCGAGGATCCGGGCAGCGCGACGACCTCGTTCTTCATCTGCACGGGCGAATGTCGCGGTCTGGACAATCAGTACGCGGTGTTCGGGCGGGTCGTGTGCGGCATGGACGTGGTGATGGCGATTGCGGCGACGCCGGTGGACGGAGAAACGCCCAAGACCCCTGTGCTGGTCAGGAAAGTGTTGGTGATTCGGCCAACACCCTTGTCTGATGCAGTGCCAGGTGGCGTGACGCCTACTTCGGGATCAATACGGTGTCGATCACATGGATGAGTCCATTGGACGCCGCGACGTCGGCCTTAATCACCAGGGCGCCGCCAATGCGCAACGAACCCTTGCCCAGGAGGATCGGCAACCGGCCGCCGGAGGCCACCGACAGATCCTTCAGCATCCCGAGATCCGTCGAATTGGCGTTGCCCGCGAACACGTGATGCTTCAGCACTTTGGCGAGCTTGAGCTTGTCTTTGATCAGCGCGTCGAGGTCGGCCTTCGGAATCTTGGCAAACGCCTCGTCGGTGGGCGCAAACACGGTGAACGGGCCGGCGCTCTTGAGCTGCGCGACGAGGTCGGCGGCCTGCACGGCGGCCACCAGTGTCTTGAACGAGCCCGCGGCCACAGCCGTGTCGACGATGTCTTTGGCCTGCGGGTTGCTGGCTGAAACGGACACGCGGCCGGCAACGACAAGCGCGACGGCGACAATCAGGACGGCGATTCGGAAGGGTGGGGTCATAGCGTTCCTCCTGGAACGACCCTTGATACCCCTTCCGGTGGCCGGTCGCCTATGACGCCCGTCATAAATGGGGCAGCATCGCACGGCGCCGTGGCCGTGGCGGGCCCGGTTCTACGGTGCGCCGCCCCCCTTGATGCCCGGCATCTCCGCCAGCGCGGTTCTCATCTCGATCATGATCCCCTGCTCGTCGGGCGACGCCGCAAGATTGGTCCGCTCATCCTCGTCGTCAAGCCGGTAGAGCTCTTCGGCGCCCTCCACGTTGACGATGTAGCGATAGCCCTTGTGCACGACCGCGTAGAGAGGACCGTCGTGCACCGGGAAGCCCTCCGGTTGTGAAAGCATGCCGTCGAGGCTCGACAGCACGGGCTCGCCGCTGGTCTCGTTGGCGAGAATGTCGAAAAGACTCGGACCGCGGAAGAGGTCGGGGCGCAGCTCGGGCACGAGCGCGGTAAGGCTTGCGGCGATCGATCGCAGGCTGACGGGTGTTGAGACGACTCGTCCACCCTGGAGGCGGTTGGGAAACGACACGAACAGAGGAACATGGACTGACGAGCGGTAGAGCGAGTTGCCATGGCGCATCACGCCGTGTTCGCCAAATTCCTCGCCGTGATCGGATGTGATGATCACGAGCGTGTTCGCCAACGTGCCGCGTGTCTCCAACTCGGCGAACAACTGCCGCAGCTGATCATCCTGATAGGCGATCGCCGCCTCGTACAGGCGCAGTGCGACGTCTCTCTGGCCGGCCGTCCAGGTCATCCAGTCAAGCGGCGATGCATCGATCGGGTGGCTCTGCCGAGCCACGCCGAATCGGGCTTCGATCTCAGGTGGCGCCTCGTACGGATTGTGGGCGTCAAAGTAGTTCAGGAACGCGAAGAACGGCCGGTCTTGTTGATCACCGTGACCATCGAGCCACGCAAGGAACTCGGTTGAGACCTGCGCGCTGCGCTTGCGGTCAGGACTGCTGTGGCGCCCCATGGCTTGCCGCAACCGCGGACCCGTCACCAGGAGATCGCCAATTTTTGAGCCTCGCAGGACGTTCCAGATTGAGATCGGATAGTCCTCAAAGTGCGTAAATCCCCGGGCGATGCCTGAGCTCCTGCCGGCGTTGCCCACGTTGGCGACAAACCCCGCCGTGGCGTAGCCGGCGTCGCGCAGCACTTCCGCCACCGTGGGCTCCCGGTCGTCAAGCGTCTGATTCCAGCTCAATTCCAGTTCGGTCGGCCAGAGCCCGGTCATCATGCTGGCGTGCGACGGGGTGGTCCATGGCGCGGGTGAGAAGGCCTGATCGAAACGGACCGCGGACTTCGTGAATGCGTCAAGGAACGGGGACGTCTGGCGGGTGTGGCCGTAAGCGCTGAGGCTCTTCGCGCGAACCGTGTCAAGCACGATCAGCAGGACGTTCGGCGCATCGGGCTGTGGGGGAGGTACCCGGTCGGTTTTCCATGTTTCGAACGCCGGCATGGCCACCACGATGGTGATGAACGCGAGCGCCGTGGCGAGCAAGCCGCCGATCGCCACTCGCCGGCCAAGTTGGACCGACATCGTCGGTGCGCGCCTCGCGACGCGCATCGCCACTGTCGAAACACCTGCGGCGCACACCACCGCGGCGGCCGGGTGGATGCCGTTGAAATTGAGCAGGAGGCCGGTCGACGGCAGCCAGGCGGCGGCAGCGACGAACTGGGGCAGGCGCCGCAGGGCAGGCGCAAACGTACCTGCCACCCAGATCAGGCCTCCCCACACCAGCACCAAAATGGTGGTGCCGACCGGACCCGTCCAGGCCAGATGCACTCCCTGCGACACAAAGTTGCCCAGTTGGACGGCGGCCAGGCCAAGCCCCACTGCCGTGAGGATACCCGCGGCCGTGCCGACGGCCAACAGAATCCATAGCGCCTCTGACCCTTTCAGCGCTCCAACCGTTAACCCGCGCGGTTCCAGGATGCCCTGACGCTCACTCATCCCATAAACCCCTGCCGACGGTAACTTGTCGAATTATTGAAGTGAGCACTCACGGACAGGCTTGCACAGTTTGTTCCAGCAACCAATGCAATGCTGTGCACCCGATTCACCGATCAGTTTTCTCGGGTCGTGTCATTTCTGCCAGGGCTCTTTACATTTTTGCACGAAATGGCGCTTGGCTGATGAATCGATCACTGGGTCTTCGCAGAGTGGATCTCGTAGGCCGCGCTCCGTACGGAGCGCCAGCGAGTTCCGCGCGACCTGAGATCCTTTCCGATAAGATTCCAGTTTCCCTCCATGGCCACGCCTCCAGGTTCCCGCCGCGCATCGCGATTGCGGTATCTCGACTTCCGCCGTGCCTACAGGCTCGGCACGCTCGACCAGGGTGACGAGGCCCCATCGAAGTCGGACGGGGCCGAGGCCGAACCTGGGAAGCCGTCTGCTGAGAAGAAAGCACAGCGGCGGCAGCACCTTCGCGCCTACTTCCGCTGGCTGTGGCCCTACCGGTTGTCGGTGGCGCTGGTCTTCGCCATGGCTCTGGTCACAGCGGGCCTGCAGATGGTGGAGCCGCTGTTCATGCGGTTCATCATTGACGGCGTTCTGCTCAACACCACGCTCGACGACGCGTCGCGGCTGGCCCGGTTGAATCTGGGCGGCGCCGGGTTCCTGGCCCTGATCATCGCGTCGAGCCTCATCGGCGTATTCAAGGACTATCGGCAGCGCCTGCTGAACTCCAGGATCATGCTGTCGCTCAGGCGATCGCTGTTCGACCGCCTCCTGCACTTGCCGCTGCCCAAACTCTGGGAGATGAAGACTGGCGGCATCCTGTCGCGCCTCACGGGCGATGTGGACACCACCACCAGCTTGCTGCAACTTGCGATCGTGTCGCCCGCAACATCCGTCATTCGGCTGATCGTTGCCGTGGGCATTCTGATGGCCCTCAACTGGCGCCTGGCCCTGACCGCCATGGCAATTATCCCGGGCGCCATGTTGGTGAGTTTTGTGTTCTCGAAACGGGTGCGGCCCATCTACCGCGTGGTGCGGAAGGACGTGGAGGAAATCGACGGCCGCGTCGGCGAAACATTCTCCGGCATCCGCGTCGTTCGCGCGTTTGGCCGCGAGACGCGTGAGCTGTTGTTGTACTTGCTCGGCCGGCACGCAGTGCTTCGCAAGGAGATGTTCGCGCAGCGGCGCGAACTTGTCTTGTGGGGCGCCTGGGGCCTGCTCGTGTCAGGCGTCAACGTCGTGATCATCTGGTATGGCGGCTACCTGTACCTGCAGGGTGGCGCGTCCATCGGCGACATCATGGCGTTCCAGTGGTTCACATTCCTGCTCCTGAACCCCGTCTGGAACATCGTCAACTCCTTTTCTGAGTTGCAGCGGTCATTGGCGGCGATGGAGCGCGTGTTCGACGTGCTCGCGATGAAGAACGACAAGCCGGACAGGCCCGATGCGCGCCATGCGCCGGCGGTTGTGACGGGCATTCAGTTCGACGACGTCGAGTTCGAGTACCGGGAAGGCCTGCCGGTGGTACGCGCCTTCGATGTGACCGTGCCGGGTGGTTCGGTGGTGGCGTTGGTCGGTCGGAGCGGAGCGGGAAAGACCACGGTGACCGATCTGGTGGCGCGGTTTCACGACCCCACGCGCGGCCGGATTCTGGTGAACGGCACCGACATCCGCGACTTCACACTCCGCTCCTATCGCGAACTGCTCGCCATCGTCCAGCAGGATGTCTTCCTCTTTGACGGGTCGGTGCGCGACAACATCGCCTACGGCCGGCACAATGCGACCGCCGACGAAGTGGAGGACGCTGCGCGCAGGGCGAACGCGCACGAATTCATTGCCAAGATGCCTGGTGGGTACGACACGTTTGTGGGAGAGCGCGGTGTGAAACTGTCAGGCGGGCAACAGCAGCGCCTCGCGATTGCGCGCGCCATCCTGGCCTCGCCACAAATACTCATTTTGGACGAGGCGACGAGCAACCTGGATACCGAGAGCGAGCAGTTGATTCAGGCCGCCATGGCATCGCTGCTGGCGGGCAGGACGACGTTCATCATTGCGCATCGGCTCTCCACCATCCGTCGAGCCGACCTAATCCTGCTGATGGCGGAGGGCCGCATCATCGAGCGGGGCACCCACGAGCAGTTGATGGCGTCGGGTGGCGAATATGCCGCTATGGTGTTGCGCCAGATGCAGCAACAGCAGCAGGACGATGAAGAAGCGCGCGCTGGCGGCGTGCCGGTGATATAGGTAATCACACCATGATTGATGTCCGTGCCGAAATCGATATTGCCGCATCCCCTGCCACCATCGCGGGCGTGATGTTCGACCCGCAGCGTTATGCGGAATGGATGAGCGCGGTGGAACGCGTGGAGGTGATCGATCCCGCGCTGGCGCCAGGCGCCCGGGTGCGGCACCATGGCCGTTTCATGGGTCAGGCGCTGGCATGGACCACAGAAGTGGAGGTGGTGCACTTTCCGCACGTGCTGGCATTCAAGATTGTCGATGGCCCGTTTGTGGGTTCCGCCCGTATCGGCATTCAGCGATCGGGCACGGGCTCCCGGGTGCAGGTGCAGAACACAGGCGAGCTCAAGGACATGCCCTTCATTCCAGAGTCGATGGTCACGGGCCCGCTCCAGTCAGGCCTTCAGGCGGATCTCGCGCGACTGAAAGCCCTGGTCGAGACCCCCGGATCGTAGCTCGAGCTACGATCCGAAAAAGACGTCGGGTGTCTTTTTGCGTTTCCGGACACTTTACGCCAGGTCGATCTCTAACCGACGGCCGTCGAACGTCACCGTCCGCGTCGCGGCTTCGCCCGCGACGCGGACGACGATCTGGCGCCGGGCGGGCGGGAGCATCCGCCCACCCGGCGCCAGTTCCAGTGTCAGGCGCCGCGTCGCATCGCGCCACTGCATGGCCACCTTCATCCACGCGCCCGTCCGATACCCGAAACTGCGGCCGTCGTCTTCGTACCAGGTCGAAGACCCGTCGGCGCCGGGGTAGACGACCAGCGTCAGTGGCGCGTCCACGACTTCGTCCACGTATTGCTTGATGGGGCCGTGGGGCACCACGGCCCCGGCGCGCACGTAGAGCGGCATGGTCGCGAGATCGACCGGACGGTCGATCTCGCGACCACCACTTTCCGGTTTCTCCGTCCAGTAGTCGATCCACGTGCCCTTCGGCAGATAGAGTCGCCGACTGGTGGCGCCCTTCTCGACGACGGGCGCCACCAGGATGTCGCGGCCCCACAGATACTCATCCCCCCGTGCCACTGCCACCGCATCGCCTGCGTAGTGCAACCAGAGCGCGCGCATGATCGGCAGGCCCGTCTCGTGTGTTTCGCGCACGGCGGTCTGCAAGTACGGCATCAGCCGATACCGCAGTTCCAGATACTTCCGGCTGATGACCTCCACGTCAGGGCGCTTGAGATCCTCAGGGTTGACCTTCCACGCGCCGTCTCCGATCGGCCCGCCGTCGCCACCATCCCATCCCCACGGGAGGCGCAGATGCCATTGGCGCCCGTGCGCCCGCATCAGGGGATTAAACGCACCGAACTGGAACCATCGAACGTGCAACTCGGGGGTGTACTCTTCGGTGGGGTTGAAGCCGCCGATGTCCGTGCCCCAGTAAGGAAGGCCCGACAGCGCCGTATTGATCGCCACCGGAACGTGGACCTTCAGCGTTTCCCATCGCGTCTGCACGTCACCCGACCAGATGAATCCGCCGAATCGTTGCACTCCGGCGGACGCGTTGCGATGCAGTGCGAACGGCCGTTCGTTGGGCCGATACATCTGCGTTCCCTCGTAATACATGCGATGCCGGTTGAATCGCGAGGGTCCGTCGAAGCCGTCGCCTTGATCGGGCCAGAAGCCATCAACGCCGATGTCGAGAATGTCCTGATGCACCGGCCAGTAGCACGACACCTGTCGGGACGGCGGCCATCGATTGTCCGGCATCGTCCGGCCCGGTGGCAGGGCTTCAGCCGTGCATGGATCAGACACGCGGCCCGTCAATTGACGTCCTTCGATGACGATGTGCACGACGACCTTGAAGTGGTCGGCGTGAAGTGTGTCGATCATGCCCTTGGGGTCTGGGAAGTTGGTCGGATGCCAGGCGAACTCGCCGTTGCGGGTGTTCCATCCCGACGGTGTGAACTCGGTGCCGAGATAGATGAGCGTGTCGCACGGAAGCTTCTTCTCGCGAAACGTGCGCGCCACTCCGAGAATTTCTTCCGGACCAGCGAGGGTTCGAGAGGACTGTTGATAGCCGAACGCCCACATCGGGGGCATCTCAGGCAGCCCGGTGATGCGTGCGTACTCGCGCATGATGGCGGCAGGCTCGGTGGCGCTCACCACGAAGACATCGAGCGGCAGTGCGACCGCGGCTGACCCTTGTTGACCAGCCGCGCGCGGCGTGAAGCGGCCCTCGACGCCTTTGAAGTCGAATGCCCCGTAAGGTTGATGGACGAACATCGCCCAGCCGTCGGTGCCCACCAGCCATTGAATCGGCATGCGCGTACCGTGAATGGCAAGGCGGTAGCCGTCGGCATCGGAGTTCACCTGGCCGTTGCGCATCTGATCGGTGGAGCCCTTGCGATCAAACTGCACGCCGCCTTCGCCAAGGCCCAGTAGCGGACCCTTCGGCAGGAGGAACGTCATGCCCGGCGCTGCAGCGTCGAGTTTCAATTGCTGGACCATCACGGCCGGAATGGCGGGTCGGCCGCCTCGACCGGCACGCACGATGTTTATCGTCGGCGGCCCATCCGTGAATCCGACCACGAGGTTGCCGGCGACGACGCGGTTGACACCTGAGGCCGTCCGGCTACGAGCGCGCGCCGCGCCGAATTCCGAAGTGACCAGGGCGCCGGTTTCTGCGATGGCGGCGGGCGCGCCCGCATCGAGCGGCCTCACGGTGATTCGCACAGTGTCTGGGCTGACCGAGAACACCGCGATCTCCACCGGCTTGCCGGCCACCATGATTGGCGCCTCCTGGCCCCGAATGACGCCCAAAGGAAACATCGCCGCGCCTGCCGTAGCGCCCAATTGCTGCAGAAGCTGACGTCGCGTAAGTGGCTGGGCCATATAGATGTTCTCCGGGAGCCTGCAGATTATCTCTGAACCACGAACGATCCTCTCGTGAGGATTCCCTATTAGCAATTGGTCTGGACTTTAAGACCTCGGGCTTGAGGAACAGCCCGAGCTACGTACCGGCGAAGCCACCTCCGTACGTAGCTCGGCCTGCTCCTCAAGGCCGAGATTCCGGCCCCTTCAGCACTGTCACGAGCGAGAGAGGGTCCACTCGCGCGCCGTTCACGCGCACGGCCCAGTGCAGATGCGCTCCAGTGACACGCCCGGTGGCTCCCACCAGACCCAGCACCTCGCCCTGCGACACATCCGCGCCCGGCGTTGCGATGATCTTCGACATGTGCGCGAACAGCGACACGATACCCAAACCGTGATCGACCACGACCGCGCCGCCTGAGAAGTACAGGTCTTCCGCGAGGACGACCCTGCCTGGTGCAGGGGCCTTGATGGGCGTGCCCGCCGGACTGAGAAAATCTGCCCCGCTGTGTGCGCTGCGTACTTCGCCGTTGAACACACTGCGCGTGCCGAACACCGAGTTGGCTTTGTGGGGGACCGGGGCGACAAATGTCAGGTCGGGCGACGGGTCTGGCCCGGCGTCGCCCTCCCACGCAGCCGCGATGGCCGCAGTCTCTCTCTTGATGCGCGCGGCTTCGCTCGCCGGAGGATTGACGAAGTCCGGATTCACCGAGAGCCGTCGAGTGGGGAACGCCTTGGCGGTTACCGCAAGTGTGTGCTGGGTGATTGTGGTCTCGGTGCCGCTGCCGCCGGACACCGACACTCGGTAGGCACCGGGCCGGACGTCGAGGTCGATACCGACCAACGCGCGCCAAGCATGAGGCCTTGCGGCCGTTGACGGAAGCGCCTGAACATGCTCAGTGCGACCAAAGGCTTTCACGTCGAGCGTCGAGACCGGCGCATCCGAGACGATGGTGAGCACCACAAGCTCGCCCGGCTGCAGCGACCGGGCCGAGTGCGTCACCGTCAGCGCCGGCGGCGTGGCCGCAGCGCCGGCCAGGATACCCGCTACGAGCAGGCACAACGGAACGCGCCACAGCATGGGTCTTTAAAAGCGCGTGATGAGACCGACCCTGAAACCGGTGGCACGCGGGGAATCCTTGATGTGCTCCACCTTGCTCACCACCGGGAGCATGCCGGTCACGTTGCTGAAGGAATCGAATTCGACACCGAAGTGCCGGACGTGTCCGACATGGGCGAACACGTCGAGTCTGCGTGATGCTCTGACTGTGACGCCGCCGCCGATGTTCAACGTCGGCCGCATCTCGTCGTAGTCATATCGCGAGACTGTCGCATCCGGCGTGGTCTTCACCTGGTGCACGCGCCCCAGGCCCCCGCCCAGGTCCGCGTAGACCGACAGGCGGCCCAGGTGCAGTGTCGGCACCAGGCTGAGCGCCATTCGGTAGGGCAGCGAGTACTCAAGCGCTGCCGGTTCGGCGGGTATATCGAGTGACCATTTGAATGTGTTGATGCCCGCGCTCGCCTGTAGCGACAGCGACCAGCGCTTCGAACTGTGAACCCGGCGGCCCGCAACGAATTCGACATCCGGGCCATGCGCCTCGTTCTCGAATTGATCGGGCGTGCCGCCACCGTAGTAGGTGTAGTACGGCCGGAAGTCTGCGTTGAGCCGGCCCACACCAACTCCGGCATACCAGGGCGGGCTGTCGCTCTGCGCAAACGCAGGGGAGGCGAACCCGAGTGCCAACACCATCAGCAAGGACGCGATCACGGAAGACTTCATGGCTTGCGACTATAACAGACGGGTCTGGCGTCACAATACGCACGTGAGTTCCGGCGCGCCCGAATCCGACCATCAGGCCGATGTTGCATTGGCGGCCGCATGCGCGGCTGGTGACGAAGCCGCGTGGGAGCGGTTCGTGCGCGAGTTCCGACCGGGCTTGTACCGAGCGGCCGATGCCATCGATCCGACCGGAGGTGCGCGGGATCTGGCCGACGCGCTCTTCGGCGAACTGTTTGGTGTGCGCGAGCGTGACGGTGAACGCCAGTCGCTGTTCCGATACTTCCAGGGCCGCAGCAGCCTGGCCACCTGGTTGCGCGCCGTGCTGGCCCAGCGCCATGTCGATCGCATTCGCGCCAATCGTCGCCTCGTGCCGCTGCCTGATGACGATACCCCGCCGCAGGGTGGCGCGATCAAGCTGACTCGTCCGGGTCCGCCTGACCACGAGGAGACCACCTGTCGAGCGGCAGTCCGATCGGCGCTCGCCGGGGCCATCAGTCGCCTCGAGCCACGCGACCGACTGCGCCTCGGCTGTTACTACGTCCAGGACTTGACGCTGTCGGCCATCGGCAAGATGTTCGGTGAGCACGAGGCGACCGCCTCGAGGCACCTGACTCGCATTCGGCGTGAGCTTCGGACCGCAGTTGAAGCGGCGATGCGTGACACGTACGGGTTCGCTGCACCTGCCTTGACCGACTGCCTGCGAACGGTGATGGACGATGCGGGAGATTTGGACCTGGGAGCGATGCTTGCAAGATCCCCCGGCAGGATCGTTCAGAATGAGAGGGATCCCAGTGACCACTGACGCCACACGCGAGCACTGCGTCGACGCCGAAACGCTGGCGGCGTGGGCAGACCGCGGCCTGCCAGCTGCCGAGGCCGCGCGGGTGGAACTGCATCTGTCCAACTGTGAGCGGTGCCAGGAAGTGCTGGCGTCGTTTGTGCGAAGCCAGCCTCAGGCGGCGGTCGTCCTTCCGTTCTGGTCGCGTCCGGCCGTGCGGCTCGGTGCGGCCGGCCTTGCCCTGGCCGCATCAGTGACGCTCGTCGTCTGGACGAAGCGGCCCCCGTCTGTCCCGTCGCCAACCGCGACCGTGGCATCGAGCGATCTGGCGCCTGCGGCGCCGCCTCTCGTGACGCCGCCCACCGAAGCGCCAACTCCTGCGCCCCCTGCCGCTGCGCCCGGCCGGGCGCGCCGATCGGAGCCGGCCGTGAGACCTGCGCCCGCTGCGGCCATGCCGCCGCCGGTGGCGCTGCCGCCAGCTCCGCTCCCCATGGCAGCACCGCCTCCTCCGCCCGTGCAGGTGACGGCGGCCGCGCCAACCGTGGGAGGCATCGCGCAGCAGTCCGTAGCGCCGACACGGCCGACCGCCATCCTCATGGATGCGATGGCCGAACGCGTCAGCCCGGACACAGCGACGATCGAGTTTGTCGCACCCGATCCGCTGGCCTCGGCCACGCGGATGGCCGCACGCGGCGGCGTGGCCGGCGGCCGAGGTGGCGGTGTTCCCGTCCCTGCGCGGTGGCGGATTCTCGGCGGCTTTCGCGTCCAGCGCTCAGTGGATGGCGGGTTGACCTGGTCGGGCGCGACACTGCCGTCCGCCCCGCCATTCGTCTTGACCGCAGGCTCGGCGGCCTCGCAAACCGTCTGCTGGCTCGTGGGGCGCGACGGAGCCGTGTTCGTCACTCGTGACGGTCTGACCTTCGACCGGGTGTCGTTTCCAGATCCGGGTCACCTCAGGGCCGTCCAGGCCCTTGACGCCCTGCGCGTGATCGTCACCACCCTGGATGGCCGGACGTTTTCGACCTCCGACGCCGGCGTGAACTGGGTCGCCCGATAGGCTCCTGCAAGGTTTCTGGCCCGCCTCGTTCTAAGAGCGAGGTGAGTGATGATTCGACGACTCTTCGTTCTTCCGCTTTGTTCGCTTGTTCTCCTGTTCCTTGTGGCCGCGCCCGGCGCGCAGCCATCCGGGACGCTCGTCACCGGCACGGTTGTTGATGGGGCTTTGGCGCCCCTTGCCGGTGCGTCCATCACGCTCGAACGTCAGACGGTGGTCGTGAGCCGCACGACGTCCGATGCGGAGGGGCGATTCACATTCCAGAACGTCGCGCCCGGGGACTATCGCGTGCGCGCCACCCATCGCAGTGCGCCGACCCTGCTACGCGACTTTCGCGTGCTGGCCGGCGTGGCCGCGATCAAATTGCCGCTGGTAATGGCACCCGCCGTGGAAGCCGGCAAGGCCTCGTCGTCCGTTGACATGACGTCGCCGACCGCACCTCCCCCGATACCGACTGTCGCGTCGTCGCCGACTATGACCATCTCGGGCGGCGTGGCCGCCGGGCGCGCGGGCGGCGGCGGGGTGATACCCCAGCGCATGTACGAACGCACCGTCACAGGACAGCCCTACTTCGAAGACCGCGAGCGTTACGCGTCCATCGATCCCAACCGATTCCAGGACACCAGGAACCAGCCACTCTCGACGTTCGGTGCCGATGTGGACACCGCGTCGTACGCGAACGTTCGCCGGTTCCTGTCGTCGGGCCAACTCCCGCCGTCTGATGCGGTGCGCGTTGAGGAGCTGCTCAATTATTTCCACCCCGACTACGCGCAACCGCGCAATGGTCGGCCGATGGCGCTGACCACCGAAGTGGCCGACTGCCCGTGGGCCCCCTCGCACAAGCTGGTACTCGTTGGCGCCCGGGCCCGCGCAGCCGCGCCGCAAACTCGCGAAGGCCGCAGCATCGTGCTGCTGATCGATGTGTCGGGCTCGATGGCGCCGAACGACCGCCTGCCCATGCTCAGGACGGCCCTCGGGTTGTTTGTGGACACACTCAATCCCGACGACCGCATTGCGATCGTGACCTACGCGGGGTCAAGTGGCGTGGCGCTCGCGTCCACGTCGGTCCGTCGGCGCGACGTCATCCAGCGCGCGATCGCGAACCTGAACGCCGGTGGCTCCACCAACGGCGCACAAGGCATCGTCACCGCGTATCGGATGGCGCGGGAAGCGTTCATCCCCGGGGGCGTCAATCGCGTGATGCTGGCCACCGATGGCGACTTCAACGTGGGCGTGACAAGCGACCGCGAGCTGGTGCGCCTCATCGAGCGCGAGCGCGAGTCGGGTGTGTTCCTCTCGATCTTCGGCGTTGGTCAGGGCAATCTGAATGATTCGGCACTTGAGCAGATGGCGAACAAGGGTAATGGCCACTACGTGTACCTGGATTCGCTGCAGGAAGCACGTCGCGTACTCCTTCACGAAACCGATGCCACGCTCGAGACCGTGGCGAAGGATGTGAAGTTCCAGGTGGAGTTCAATCCTGCGACGGTCGCGGCGTGGAAGCTCATCGGCTACGAGAACCGGCTGCTTGCTGACAAAGACTTCAACAACGACCGCAAGGACGGCGGCGAGATGGGCGCCGGCCACACGGTGACTGTGCTCTATGAAGTGGTGCCGGTTGGAGTCGGGTGGGAAGGTGCCGGTGAATCAGAGGGCCGGCCCAGCGTGGACCCGCTCAAGTACCAGCCGAATCCCGCGATGATCGACCGTCCGTCCCGCCCGGTAAACGCGGGCGGCGACTGGCTGACTGTGAAGGCGCGTTACAAGCAGCCCGATAGTGATGTGAGCGCGCTCATTGAGCAGTCGGTGCGGTCGGGTGGATCGGTTCGCCACCTGCCGGTTGCGTCCGCCGTTGCGGAGTTCGGTCTCATGTTGCGCCGGGGAACGACTGATGCCGGCCGGTGGGACGCGTTGGTGCGGCGAGTGAACGCGATTACCGTTTCCCCTGCCCTCGCGACTGACAAGGCGGGTTTTGCGGAACTCGTGGAAACCGCGCGCGGCCTCGCGCGGCTCCAACGCGGGCGGTAGCCCTCGACCTTCGGCCGACGCGGTTGCCGCCGCGTCGGCCGATAGACTACGCTCGCATTCCGGTGGCATCCGAACGTTTCGCCGCGACCATTGTGGTGCCGCTGCTCGATCAGGTCGACAGTTGGCTTGAGCAGTGCGTGCAATCGGCTCTTGCGCAAACGGTTCCGTGCGAGGTGATCGTGGTGTACTCGACCCGCGCACGCGAGTCGAACACCAGACTTCTGGCCTCACTTGGCTCGGGGCATCCTGGCCTGCGTGTGGAGCCCGAGCCCCCGCAGGGCGGTTTCGCCGCTGCGATCAACCACGGGATTCACCTCGCCAGCGCAGATCGGGTGGGTCTTCTGCTCTCCGACGACTGGCTGGACCCGCGCGCAGTGGAACTCTGTATGCCGCATCAGGCGGACATCGTGTCTACAGGACACACGGTGTATCTGGCTGACGGTCACACCCCGGCCCTCGCGGCCAGCCGGCCTCCAAGTCTCAAGGAGTTTCAGAAGCGCTCGACTCTTGAGGAACAGGCTCGTTACCTGAAGCACTTCTTTCTGTTCCGAAAGGCGGCCGTGCTTGAGGCCGGTGGGCTGGACGAGTCGCTTGGAGACTACCCGGGCATCGACGATTTTGACTTGATTTGGACGATGCTGGAGCGTGGCGCGACGGTGGCGGTGGTGTCACAGAGCCTGTACAACTATCGCGATCACCAGGGTGAACGTCTGACACTCAGGGATCGGGATCAGGCGCAGCGTACGCTCGAGCAGATCCTTGAGAAGCACGGGCTTCGCGGAGCCGAGAAGGCGCGGGTCCTGGCCATTCACATGCCCTGGTACGGGCAACCGGTCCATGTTGCTCAGGCTGAGATCGCCCGTCGTGAGCGGCAGCGAGGCGCGTCGTGAAGATTGCCGATGACCGCGGCCACTTCACCGCGCGCGGCTTCCGACCACGCGAATTTTTTACGCACGAGGTCATCGCGCTGCCCAAGCCCTATGCCGATACGCATCTGTGCCTCGAGCACCGCGGCGTGTCGCGCCGGCGAATCGCCGCCGGCCAGCACATCCAGCTCAACGTGTACTCGAACTGGCTGAGCGGTTTCCCCGACGCGCTCTTCACCGATCCCGCGGTCAACTGGCATGGTCAGCAGTTCGGCAAGAAGGGGCTGATTGCGGCGACGGGCCTCTTTATCGAGGGTCGATCCGCTGTGGTCACCTACCTGCAGTCGGACATCTGCCAGCAAATCTACCGGAGCCCCGCCTTGAAGCGGGCGGCCAGCGCGAAGCTCGACACGCGCTTTCGCTACTGGTACCGGATGCTGTTCAACGCCATCCTGGATTTTGCCGCCGACCGCGGTCTCGACATCGTCCATTCCCCAATCGCTGACCACATCATCGGCGCAACAAAGAAGCGCATCGATCCGGGACTGTTCACCAAGATTTATGATTCAGTCGGCGCGCAATATGTGTGTCGCAGGGAGGTCGCCGGTCGCGCCGAATACTGGACAGTGCCGCTTCGAGACAACCTCGACCGAATCGCGCGTCTCACGCCAAAGCCTATGCCTGAGACAGAAGGTTCCGGCCGGACAATCATCTGTATCTGTCACGATATTGAATCAAACGTCGACACGAACGTGCCAGAGGCTGAGTGCCGCGAGGCCCTGCACCGTATGCTGGCCATCGAGCGCGCACATAACGTGCGCGCCACGTATCAGGTGCTGGGCCGGCTCTTCCGCGACGTGGCTCCGATCATCGCGGCAAGCGACAGCCATGCCCTGGCATTCCACTCGTACGACCACCAGATTGGCGATCCCTCGCAACTTGCGCGCACACGCGACGTGGACCTGCAGGTCAAAGGTTACCGGCCACCGCAGTCAGCGATTACCGCCGATCTCTCGGACTACACCCTGGCCTACTGGAATTTTGAGTGGATCCTTTCGTCGGCGAGCAGTTTTGGGTTCCAGGAACCGAGGATCGAAAATGGTATTGTGAAGATTCCCGTGCACCTCGATGACTGGCCGCTGCACACCGGCGCACTCACGCGCGCGCAGTGGATGGCGCGGTCGCGCGACGAAATTGCGAAGCGCGACATTCTCGTCATCAGCCTGCACGACTGCTACTCCCGGCAATGGATCGATTGGTACCCGGAGCTGCTCACCGAACTGAAAGAACTTGGCGACCTCTGGAACTGTGAGCAGGTGGTCGATCGCGAACGGTTCCTGAGCGCCCTGCGGGCCGAAACCTGACGCGGTCTGGTTCTGGTGCTCTCGGGCATCGAGGCGCTGCCCCTCACGTGAAGGCGCGATCGGCCGATAGATCGCGTAGACCCATGTATTTCGAGTCTTGACACTGGATTCCCGAAGGAGGGAGAGATGCGTTCCGAAGGTCTACGAAAAGTGACAGCGCGTGTGCTCGCCGTTGGATGTGTGGCCGTGGCAGCACTGTTGGTATCGGCCGCTCCCGCTTCGGCACAATGGCGGGTGGGTCCGTTCCTCGGGGGCGAACACGAGAGCAGCTGGGATGAGTTCCTGGTGATAGGCGCGGACGCGCGCAGCGCCGTCGGCACACAGAACCTGGAACTGAATCCGCGCATCACGTATTTCGTGCGCGATCTCGCCACGCGGTTCCAGATGGACTTCAACGTGATCAAGCGGCTGGAAGTGGCCGGCACGTCGCGCATTGAGCCCTATGTGGGCACCGGACTCGCGTTCGAGCGCATCAGGTACGAGGGCAATATCTCCGACAATGAATCCGCACTCGGGTTCAACTACGTCGTCGGCGCCACGGTCAAGGCCAGCGGTCGCATGCAGGCGTTCGCGCAGTTCGTCTACACCGTGCTGCATGACTCGGCGAACAACGCGGTTGTCAGCGCGGGCGTGCATTTCAAGCTCGCGAAGTAGTTTCGGCTATTTCATTCGCCAAACGCGTTGTATTGTGACCGGCGCCGCCAGGTTCTGGCCGTCCACCGGCTGCTGCTGGACCTTCCTGACGACGTCGAGTCCCGACGCCCTCGCGTCGCCCGATGGAAGCGGGCCGACGACCACTTCGCCTGCGCCGTGCGCCATGGGCCGATGGTAGATCAGTTGACGCCGAGGGCAAGGGCGGGTTCTGATCTCGCCAATGCCCATGACTCGTCGTCGCTTCACTGCACGAGCGCTGGCTGCCGGCGCGGCAGTTGGCCTGTTGTCGCCCCTGAAGGCTCTGGCGGCGTTTCAGGACACCGGCGCGTCGGCTTCCCGGTCGGGCAATCCGATATTGAGTGGGTGGTACGCCGACCCCGAGGCGCGCGTCTTCACGAATGCCGCCGGCCAGCCTGAATACTGGATCTATCCCACGTACTCCGCGCCGTACGACCAGCAACTCTACCTCGATGCTTTTTCGTCCACGGACCTGGTGACGTGGACCAAGCACCCGCGCGTGCTCGACGCGGTCAATATTCCATGGGCCCGACGCGCCGTGTGGGCGCCGTCAATTGTTCGCAAGGGTGACGGGTACTACCTCTTCTTCAGCGCCAATGACATCCAGAACGATCAGCAACTGGGCGGCATCGGCGTGGCGCGATCGCGTCGGCCTGAGGGGCCCTTCGAAGACCATTTAAAGAAACCACTCGTGGAACGGTTCCACAACGGCGCGCAGCCCATTGACCCCTTCGTGTTTGAGGACCGTGACGGATCGCTCTATCTCATCTACGGCGGCTGGCGTCACTGCAACATCGCGAAACTCAACGACGGCCTGACGGGATTTGTGCCGCATGCCGACGGCACGACGTTCAAGGAAATCACGCCGCAGGGTTATGTGGAAGGCTCGTGGATGTTCGTGAAGGACGGGAAGTACTACTTCATGTGGTCGGAAGGTGGCTGGACAGGGCCAAATTACGCGGTGGCCTACGCCGTGGCGTCTTCTCCACTCGGCCCGTTCGAAAGGGTCGCGAAGATCCTTCAGCAGGACCCTGCCGTTGCCACAGGCGCCGGGCACCATTCCGTGCTTCGCGCGCCCGTATCCGGCAAGCACTACATCGTCTATCACCGTCGGCCGCTGGGCCAGACCGACCGCAACCACCGGGTGGTGTGCATCGATGAGCTTCGCTTCGATGCCAGCGGCGCGATCGAGCCGGTGGTGATCACCAGCACGGGCGTGCTGCGGGACCCTTCCCGCTAGCGCCACAGCCAACACAAGGACACTTTACCCAAATGACATCTTCCCGCCGCCTGTTCACGCTCCTTCCGCTCCTGTTCGTCGCCGGCACTCTCATCGCCCAACAGCCGAAGATCTTCTGGGGCGATGAGGTGCCTGCGGGTTGGTCAGGCAAGTGGCCGGCCGACCTGCTGACCGTCCCCGAACGCACGAACTATACGAGGACGATGTCCACCGAGCAGATGCATGAGTGGATAGCCGCGCTCAAGCTCAAGAGCGAGAACGTACACGTGGTGCGGATGTTCACGAGTCCGCTCCGCAAGGTTGCGCCGGCGATGATTCTGGCGAACCCCAGGGTGACATCTCCTCAACAGGCGCGGGCGTCAGGCAAACCGGTGGTGTTCCTGCTGGGCAATATTCATCCGCCCGAGTCTGAGGCCGCCGAAGCCATGTTGATGGTGGCCCGCGATCTGGCCGCCGGCAAACACAAGGCGATTCTCGACAACGTGATCGTCATGGTGGCGCCGATCTACAACGTCGATGGCACCGACACGTTGGTGACGCAGGATGGCGGTCTGGGAAGCGAAACGCCGCACATCCTGGGCGTGCGAGAGAACTCGGAAGGCCTTGACCTCAATCGCGATGCCGTGAAGTTGACCACGGTTGAAGGGAACGGGCTCTACCGGACGCTGAACGAGTGGGACCCGCTGCTGTTTCTTGATGGACACCTGATGAGCCGCGTCAATCACGGGTACGCCAATACCTATGGCACGACCACGGTGCCTGCAGCGGCGCCAGGCCCACGCGACTACATGACGCAGACGCTGTTCCCCGCCGTGCGCAATCAGGTGCGGCGTGATTTCGGTCTCGAGGTGTTTACCCATGCGCTGGCCACACCCAACACCTGGCCACCCACCGCGTGGAGTCATGACCGCGCAGCCTGGACCGTGGAGGCGAAGTTCGTCGTCAATGACTACGGACTGCGCAATCGGTTCGCGATCATCACCGAAACACCGGGGCAGCCCACATTCGAGCGCCGCATCTACGCCCAGTACGCGTACCTCATCGCGTTGCTGCAGTACACCAGCGCGCATGCGAAAGAGATGCAGGCCGTGGTCAAGAAGGCCGACGATGACACGGTGGCGGCGGTGTTGGCAGGGGCAGAAAGTGGAACGATCAAGAACTTCCTGGATGGCGAGTATCAATCCGCCGGCAAGATCGACCTGTTGTCGTACCGGACCAACGAAGCGCAATACAAACCCGGTACGAGCCTGATGAGCACGAAGCCTGGCACCGCGTCAGGACCGCCCGAGGTGGTGCCTAATGTGGACGACCTCACAAAGCCGGTTGGCACGCGCTCGGCCACCGTGCCGCGGTCGTACATTCTTCCGGCGAGCCTGGGCGAGATCGCGGCAAAACTGCGGGCCCACAACATTCGCGTGACGACCCTCGAGAAGCCGGTGCGAGTCGAGGGAGAGCAGTTCACGATCGATCGGATGTACGCGGTGCGCCGCGCGGGTTACGACATGACCACGCTCGACGGGTCGTTCTCGCCGATCATCACGAAGGAATTTTCGGCCGGATCGTTCCAGGTGGACATGGCGCAGCCGATGGCAAATGCGGCCTTCTACTACCTTGAGCCGCAGGCGCGGGACGGCTTCGTCGGCTGGGGCGTGATGGACCAGGTGCTTCACGGCCTGGGGGCAGACCAGCGGCCCGTGGTTTATCCCATCTTCAAGGTGCGCCGCGTCGCTAAGTAAACCGTTCGGCATGCATTGTATAACAGACCTTTTTAAGACTATAAGCACAATATATTAAGTTAATAGTTATATTTAGGTCTATTATATAAGCATGAATGAATTCAGCGCTGCCGAGCTCAGCCTTGGTCGGCAGGTTCGCGCACTGCGACTGCGCCAGGACTTGAACCAGCAACAGGTGGCCGAGCGGGCGGGTATCGCGCTGAATGCGGTCAAAAATCTTGAAAGCGGCCGGGGGGCCACCTTGCACTCGCTGACGCAGACCCTGCGGGTGCTTGGTCGCGTCGACTGGCTCGACACGCTCGCGCCGGCCGTTTCGATCAGTCCTGTTCAAATGCTTCGGACCAAGGCGCCCAGGCAACGTGCGTCGCGCCGAAGGCGCGCAACCGGCTCATCCGACCAGGGAGCGTGACGTGTACGTCCCCGTGTCCATTGTCGAAGTCCGCATCTGGGGCATGTCTGCCGGGGCGGTTGCGCTGGATCCGACGCTGGGGTTCTATGCGTTTGAGTACCAGCCGTCGTTCCTGCGATCGGGTATCGAGATTGCGCCGCTCACCATGCCGCTCGCGTCGGCGGCAGGCGGCCCGTTTGTGTTTTCCAGTCTGGCGGAGGCCACCTACCGGCGACTGCCCGGTCTGTTGGCGGATGCACTGCCGGACGACTTCGGCAATGCGCTGATTGATGCGTGGATGGCGCGCGAGGGCGTGCAGGCGTCGCAGATCACGTCGCTCGACCGACTGGCGTACATGGGCAAGCGCGGTCTTGGCGCGTTGGAGTTCAAGCCCGTCCGCGGCCCGAAAGCGTCGGCCTCGACTACGGCGATCGAAATGTCTGATCTCGTGGAGAGCGCCCGGCGTGCGGTGTCGGGCGAGGTCGACTCGGACGCGCATGCGGAGGCGGCGATTGCGCAGATCATTCAGGTGGGCTCGTCCGCCGGCGGTGCGCGGGCCAAGGCCGTGGTGGCGTGGAATCCATCCACGCAGGAAATTCGGGCCGGGCAGTTCAATGTGGCGGACGGCTTCGAGCATTGGCTCATCAAGTTCGACGGCGTCGGTCCCGATGAGCGGCTTGGCGTGAGTCGAGACTATGGGCGCATTGAATACGCCTATCACCTCATGGCGCGTGCGGCTGGCCTGACGATGGCGGACTGCCGCCTGCTTGAGGAAAACGGCCGTGCGCATTTCATGACCAAACGGTTTGATCGCGACGGCCACCGCAAACATCACTTGCAGACGCTGTGCGGCCTCGCGCACATGGACTTCAGGCAGCGAGCCACACACGACGTCAGCCAGTTCTTCCAGGTCATCGCGCGCCTGCGCTTGGGCTACGACGCGATGGAAGAGGCGTTCAGGCGTACGGTGTTCAACGTGATGGCGGCCAACTGTGACGACCATCCGAAAAACATTTCATTCCTGCTGCGCGAGGGCGGCGCGTGGGAACTGGCGCCGGTGTACGACGTGACACACGCGTTTAACCCGAATGGCGAATGGACGTATCAACACCTGATGTCGGTGAACGGCAAGTTCGCCGGCATCACGGAGGACGACCTGCTGGTGGCCGCCGAACGCGCGGGCATTGGCACGGCACCCCGTGTGATCCGGCAGGTGCGCGACGCGGTGGCCGCCTGGCCCGACTTCGCGCACAGGGCCAACGTCACCCCGTCGGAAGCCAAGCGGATTCGCCTGCATCACGCGCGTTGAAACGTCCCGCAGCACGAGGGAGACCTCGGCCTTGAGACCCAGGCCGAGCTACGTACGCAGGTGTCTCGGGCCGGTACGTAGCTCGGGCTGGACCGGTACGTAGCTCGGGCTGGTTCTCAAGCCCGAGGGCCCTACTCGTGGTCCGGCATGGGCATGCTGCTGAGGACGCTAGTCAGCACAAGCGCCACCAGCCCAAACATCAGTTCGAGTGCCGCCATGCCGCGCAACTGCCGGACCGAATCCCCGTGCGTGCCGAGTGTCGGCCGCACCACGCGCCAGTTGTAGAACCCACAAAGGGCGGCGCAACCAAAGGTCACCACCTTGGCCATCAGGACGAAGCCGTACGGCGTGAGGAGTCCTTCGAGGCTGCTGACGTGTTGCCATGCGGCGACCACACCGGACGCCACCAGCAGAACAACGGAGGGAACCGCCTGGGACGAGAAACGATCGATGGCACGCGCAAACGCCGTGCGCTCGTCGTCGCCGCCATCCGTCACGCGCCGGGTGACTGCCATGACCGCGCCCAGAGTGCCGAGCCACAAGCCGGCCGCCACCACATGAACGCCGTGCGAGACGACGAGCAGCGAGACGTACTCCGTCGCACCTGCGGCATGGCCGGTGAGCCCGACCGTCAACCCAGTTGCAACCGCAGCGCCCAGCAGCACGGGCCACCGCGTCGCCGACAGCGCGCCGATGATGATCCACGCGGCCACGGAAGCGCACATCTGCCAGAACCATCCGGTGCCCCATGGGGTTTCGTTGATGATAACGACCGCGAACGCGAGGAGGGGTTGATCAGTGCCGAAGGACTGCCACGTTTGCACAGCGAGCCGCGCGGTAACCGCCAACACCACCAGTGGCATCACCAGTCGCGCAATGCTCAGTGATGCCTGCGCCCATCGCACCGATACTTCGTCGCTTGCCGACATCGCCGAAAACACCCGCACCGCACCAATGCCGCCGATCACGATCAGAATCGACGCGTACCAGACGAACATGCTTGCGTGCGAGAGCCACTCCATGCGGTATGGCCGATAGCTTATCCGCCTTCGCGGAACAGCGGCCACCGGTCCGCCTCATCGTCCAGATCAACCACACCGACGAGGTTGTGGACGCCGGCGCCAAGGAGGCGGACAGGCCGGCGACCGGCGTCGGTCTTGTCGAGGAGGGCGAGCGCGCGTCGCACGATGTCTTCCACATCGCGCGTGGCCGCCGCGCTGTGGCTCCGGGTGATGGTGGTGAAGTCTTCGTATCGCACCTTGATGGTGACCGTACGTGCGGTCAGTTCACGGCGCTCGAGCCACTCGCCCACCTCTCGAGCCATCTCCGAGATCTCATCGCGGATGCGCGGCAGGTCGGTCAGGTCTTCGGCATAAGTGCATTCGCTCGACGAGGACTTGGCCGGGCGGTTCGGTGAGACCGGCCGATCGTCGTGTCCGGCCGCGAGCCTGAGCAGCCAGTCTGCGAGGTTGCCCACGGCTTCGCGCAGCACCACAGGGTCGGCCGTGCGGACGTCGGTGAGTTTGTGGATGCCGCGCTCGCGCAGGCGGGAGGCGGTGACCGGGCCGACGCCCCAGAGCGCGTCCACGGGAAGCTGCTGCAAGAAGGTCTCCACGCGCTCGGGCGCGATGACGGTGAGGCCATCAGGTTTGCGCCAGGCGGATGCGATTTTTGCCAGGAACTTGTTTGGCGCCACGCCGGCCGAGGCGGTCAGACCGGTGGTCTCTTTGATCAGATCCTTGATGCGCGTGGCGACGGTCATGCCGAGGGGTTCGCCAAAGCTGTTGGTGGTGACGTCGAGGTACGCCTCGTCGAGCGAAAGGCCCTCGACGAGGGGTGTGACCGAGCGGAAGATCTCGAACACCTGCTGCGAGACGGCCCGGTATTTCTGGAAGTTGGGTCGGATGATGACCAGGTGCGGGCAGAGGCGCACGGCCCGCGACATCGGGATGGCCGAGCGGACGCCAAATTTCCTGGCTTCGTAGCTGGATGCGGCTACCACGCCCCGCGAGTCTGGACTGCCGCCCACGGCCACCGGTTTGCCCTTGAGATCGGGCCGGTCGCGCTGCTCGACGGACGCGTAGAACGCGTCCATGTCCACGTGGATGATGCGGCGCGTCACTTTCTGAATCCCGATGGAATCATACGCTTAATTTTCGCCCCATGAAGGCGCGGTGGTACTCTGCCCGAACGGCGATGACCACGACTGCACGCACATGGCGGGTGCTCAACATCGAGATGCGCCTCGATGAACCCGAGCGCCAGTTACGCGATCGTGCGGGTCGCGCGGCCGGTATTGATCCCGGTCGCATCCGGGGATGTCGCATGGTGCGACGGTCGGTTGACGCGCGTCGCCACGGCAAAGAACGCCGGCTCCGTTTTATCGTGCATGCCGATCTGGTGATCGACGACACGTACCGTGGCGAACGGTTTGAGGCGGCGGTTCGTTCGGGCAGGGTCATCGAGGCACCGCAGGCCGGCAGTTTTTCTGTTGCAGGCACGACGCGCGCCGGAACACGGGCGGTGGTGGTCGGCTCGGGGCCCGCCGGGTTGTACGCCGCGCTGGTGCTTGGCCTCAACGGCGTGGCGGTGGACCTGATTGACCGCGGCGCCGAGCTGACGGCGCGTGGCAAGGATGTGGTGCGGTTCCACCGGACGCGGGTACCCAACACCGAGTCCAACCTGTTGTTTGGTGAGGGCGGGGCCGGCACCTATTCCGACGGCAAGTTGTATACACGCGTGGATGACCCTCTGGAGGTCCCCTGCCTCGAGATGCTCGTGGCCTGCGGCGCGCCGCCGGACATTCTCTATGACTCACGCGCCCACATCGGTACCGACCGGCTCCACAAGATCCTGCCGGTGTTGCGGGGACGCATGGAAGCGCTCGGTGTGCGGTTTCATTGGAACACCCGGCTGGATGGCTTGGTGCTCGATGATGGGGTACCGCAGCGCGTGCGCGCGGTGCGGACGTCGGAGGGCGAGATTCCATGCGACGCGGTGTTCCTGGCGGTGGGCCATAGCGCGCGGGACACCATCAAGGGACTGCACGCCCAGGGTGTTCGTGTGGAGGCGAAGCCGTTTCAGCTTGGTGTGCGTATCGAACACCCGCAGGAGCTGATCACGCGCGGCCGCTACGGCACGGGGCGCGAGGCCGCGATCCTTGGACCCGCCTCCTACAATCTGATTTGCAAGGCGGAAGGCGGGGTGCCGGCGAGTTTTTCGTTCTGCATGTGCCCGGGCGGCACGATCGTGTCCAGCACCAACATCCCCGGGTTGCTGTGCACGAACGGCATGAGTAACTCGACCCATTCGTCGCCGTGGGCGAACGCCGCGTTGGTCACCACGTTCGGCCCCGCCGAGTACGGCGCGGGTCCGTTTGCCGGCGTGGAGTTTCAGGAGACGCTGGAACGGCAGTTTTTTGAGGCCGGAGGCTCCGACTACACGGCGCCCGCCCAGGGTGCGGATGACTTCGTGGCGGGACGGCCCTCGCCGGCCACCCGCCATTCCAGCTACACATTCGGCACCACGCCCGGTCGCATCGACACACTGTTGCCGCCGCTCGCTCGCAAGGCGATTGCCCGCGCGCTTCTGAAATACGATCAGCAGATTCCCGGCTTCAAGTCCGCAGAAGGGTTGCTCGTCGGTCTGGAGTCGCGCAGCTCGGGACCCATCCGCTTGCCGCGTGATCGCGAGACCTCAGTCGCAGAGGGCTTCGAGAACCTCTATCCCATGGGTGAGGGTGCGGGCAGTGCCGGCGGCATCATGAGCGCGGCCATCGACGGCGCACACTGCGCGGTCCGGTATCTGGGTGGTCAGTAGCGGCGCGCCCGTCCCGCGTCGCGCATGGCGCAGACACGGCAGCCCCGTCTTGTTATGATTTGGCCATGCACGCAACGCCCTCTGCCCTGATTCGTATCGCGGTTATCCTGGCCATTCCTGCCGCCCTCCTGGCCTCTTCGGCCCAGCGGGGAGTCAGCACGCTTGGCCCGGTGCCCGGCCCGACCAAGGCCGAGCCGCATCTGAGCAATATCAAGCAGCTCACCAAGAGCGGCCAGAACGCCGAGGCGTATTTCTCGGCCGATGGCAGCCGCATCAGCTTCCAGAGCATGGATGGCGCCGAGCAGTGCGATCAGATCTACACGATGCGGCTGGACGGTTCGGATCGACGCCGAGTCAGCAACGGCCAGGGCGCCACGACGTGCGCGTACATCTATCCCGACAACAAGTCTGTGCTGTACGGGTCCACACATCTGGGCGGACGCGAATGCCCGCCGAGGCCGGGCATGGAAAACGGTTACGTGTGGGCCGTCTACGACAGCTACGACATCTTCAAGGCGAACATCGACGGATCGAATCCCGTGCAACTCACCAAGACGCCTGGTTATGACGCCGAAGCGACGATTGCGCGCGACGGCGGCATCGTGTTCACGAGCGTGCGCGACGGCGACATGGAGGTGTACTCCATGAACGGTGACGGCACCAACGTCAAGCGCCTCACCAATATGCCCGGGCCGGACGGCGGGCCGTTTGTGTCGGCTGACGGCAAACAAATCGTCTGGCGCGGCCGGCACCCGGCGCCCGGTGCGGAACTCGACGAGTACTTCTCGCTGCTCAAAAAGGCCCTGTGGAAGCCGACGTCAGTCGAACTCTTCGTCATGAATCGCGACGGCAGCAACCCGAAGCAGGTGACCAGTCTCGGCAAGGCGAGTTTCGCCCCGTTCTTCTCGCCCGACGGCAAGAAGATCATCTTCGCGTCGAACTATCACGACCCGCGCGGACGGAACTTCGACATCTTCCTGGTCAACGTGGACGGCACGGGACTGGAGCAGGTCACGTTCAACGACACATTCGACGGCTTCCCGATGTTCTCGCCCGACGGCACCAAGCTCGTCTTTGCGTCCAACCGCTTCGGCGCCAAAGAAGGCGACACGAACGTCTTTATCGCCGACTGGAAGTGGTGACGGCGATAAAGACGGCCCCGGTCCCGCAATCCCCATGCAATTGAGGGTTGAGGATTGAGCGATTGAGGATCGGGATTGGACGAATTGCTGATCTCGGATGGTTGATCGGCAATTGGGGCTATCGACGGATCGCGGGATTTTGGGATCGCGACATTTGGCGATGGGGCGATGGGGCGATGGGCCATTGTTTCAGCGCGGCGTGCGGTTTCGGTCAATCCCATCGAGGTCCTGCGGACCGACTGACCCGACGTATACTCCGCTTCATGTACATCTCATTCGCGAAGCGTGGCGCACAGGTCCTGGCCGCATGCGCCGTGCTGACTGCCGTCACCGTGTTGTCCGCGCAACAGTCACCCACCGAGTGGACCAGGTTTCGCGGCCCGAACGGATCGGGTCATGCGTCGGGTTCCGGCTTTCCCACCGAGTTCAACAAGACGAAGAACATGTTGTGGCGCCTGCCGCTGCCTCAGGGCCACTCGTCGCCCATCATCTGGAACGATCGGATCTACCTGACAGCGTTTCGTGGCGATGCGCTGTTCACCATGGCGATCGATCGGCAGGCAGGCACCCTCCTGTGGGAGCGCCAGGCACCCGAAACCAAGACACGCATTCTCGACAAGCGCAACAACCCGGCGTCGCCGAGCCCCGCGCTTGAAGCCGATCGGGTGTATGTGTTTTTCCCCGACTACGGGCTGTTGGCGTATGACGCCGCCGGCAAGGAGCTGTGGAAGAAGCCGCTTGGACCGTTCGACAACATCTACGGCATGGGCGCATCGCCTGTCATTGTCGGCAACCAGTTGATCCTGGCGGTGGATCAGAGCATCGGGTCGTTCCTGCTGTCGCTCGACAAGCGCACCGGCAAGGAACTGTGGCGCACACCCCGGCCTGAAGCCAAGAGCGGTCACGCCACGCCCATTCTGTGGCGTGCGCCTGACGGTCGCGACCAGTTGCTGTTGCCCGGATCGTTCCTGCTGACCGCATACGACGTGATGACCGGCGAGCGCCGATGGTGGGTGCGTGGCTTGTCGTTCGAGATCAAGTCCACCCCGGTGGTGCACGGCGACACGATCTACATCAACGGTTATGGCGCGCCCGAGAACGACCCGGACCGCAAGGTCAACGTGCCGCCCTCCGACGAGGTGTGGCCCATTGCCGACGCGAACAAGGACGGGGTGATCACCCAGCCCGAATTTCCTAAATACTCCTCGGCGTTCTGGTTCACCGTGGCTGACCTGAACCTGAATGGCAGCCTGACCAAGGACGAGTGGGAGTACTACCGCGCGGCGCTGGATTCAGAGAACGGCATGCTCGCCATCCGACTGGGCGGGTCAGGGGACATGACCGACAAAGCTGTTCGGTGGAAGTATCAGCGCGCCGTGCCGCAACTGCCGTCGCCCATCGTTTTCCAGAACGTGCTGTACATGGTGAATGACGGTGGCATTGTGACCACGCTGAATCCCGAGACAGGGCAACTGATCAAGCAGGGACGATTGACCGGCGCGTTGGGCGCGTATTATTCCTCGCCGGTCGAGGCCGGCGGACACCTGTATTTCGTGAGCGAACGCGGCGCTGTGGCCGTCTTGCCACCAGGTGGCGATCTCACGCCGTTGATCGTGAACGACCTGGGCGAAGACACATACACCACGCCGGCGCTTGCTGACGGCAAGATCTACATCCGCACGGTCGAAGCGCTGTACGCGTTTGGCGCGAAATAGGACACTTGCGCCTCACGGCTGCTGTTGAGGGTTGAGGATGGAGCGATTGGGGATCGGGATGGAACGGATTGCTGATCTCGGATCGAGGATGGGGACTGACGGATGGTCCGATGGTGGGGTGGCTGATTTGCTGATGGCGCGATGGACCCGGCAATCGCACAATTCCCCCAATCCGGGAAGGCCCCAGCCAATCCACCATCCGACCATCCGACAATTCCCATCAGTCACTCCGCAGTCAGCAGTCCGTTCCATCCCGATCCTCAGTCGCTCCATCCTCAATCCTCAATAGCGCCGAGTCGCAAGAAGTGAGGAGTCGCTCCTTCAGTCCTTCATGCCTCGTGTAAGATCCTCCGGTGGCCAAGCGTTCGTCGAAGTCTCCGTCCCTGTTTGATGCGCCCCCGGACGACACCACCGTAGCCACCAGGCCGCCGTCGGGCGGCGACGAGCCCGTCGCCCTGCACGACGCGGCGCAGACGCGGTACCTCAACTACGCGCTGTCGGTCATCACTTCGCGCGCGTTGCCCGATGTGCGCGATGGGCTCAAACCCGTGCAACGCCGCATCCTCTACACGATGTGGCAGCAGAACCTGACGGCCGACGCCAAACATCGCAAGTGCGCAAAAGTTGTTGGCGACGTGATGGGCAATTATCACCCGCACGGCGACAGCGCGCTCTACGAAACGCTGGTGCGCATGGCGCAGCCGTTTTCCCTGCGCTACCCCCTGGTGGACGGCTCGGGAAATTTCGGGTCGCTTGACGGAGATAACGCCGCCGCGATGCGGTACACCGAGTGCCGGCTGACCCGCATCTCCGACGAAATGCTGCAGGAGATCGATCAGGACACCGTCCCGTTCCGTCCCAACTACGACGGCACGCGCGAGGAACCGGTCGTCCTCCCGGCGCGGATCCCGAATTTGCTGGTGAACGGTGCCACGGGCATCGCCGTTGGTATGGCCACCAACATTCCGCCGCATCACTTGGGCGAAGTCTGCACCGCGCTGGTGAAAATGATTGACGCCGATCTGGAGCTGACCAGCGCGCAGCTCTGCAAATACATCAAGGGACCCGATTTTCCGACAGGCGGCCAGATCCTGAACACCCCGGCCGAGATCCGGGAGATCTACGAGACCGGCTCAGGCAGCATCCGGATGCGCGCCACCTGGCAGAAAGGCCCCGAGACGCGCACGGGCAAGACGATCTTCATCACCAGCGTGCCGTATGCGATGAGCAAGGCCACGCTCATCGAGCGGATCGCCGACGTGGCGCTCTCGCGCAAGCTCCCGCATCTGGTAGACGTTCGGGACCTCTCGACAGACGATGTGCGGATTGCGCTGGAGTTGAAGCGTGATGCGGACGAGCAGATGGTGATGGCGTATCTCTACAAAAACACGCCCCTCCAGTCCAACTTTCCGGTCAACCTGACGTGCCTGATCCCGACCGAGAACCCGGCCGTGGGTAAGCCCGATCGCGTAGGCCTGCACGCCATCCTCTGGCACTTCCTGCACTTCCGGCTCGAGGTGGTGCGTGCCCGGCTGAGCTACGAACTGGCTGCCCTCGGCAAGCGCATCCACATCCTGGAAGGGTTCGCGAAGGTCTTTGACGCCCTCGACGACATCCTCCGCATCGTCCGCAAGTCTGACGGCAAGGCGGATGCGGCGTCGCAGATCATCGCCAAGTATGGGTTGGATGCCGAACAGACCGACGCGATCCTCGAACTCAAGATCTACCGTCTCGCCCGGCTTGAAATCCTGGTGATTCAACAGGAGCTGGCCGAGAAGCGGAAGCGCGCGAAGGAAATCAGCGGGTTGCTCAGGCGCGACACAGACTTGTGGCAGATCGTGCGTGACGACATCGAGTTGGTGAGAAAGACCTACAGCGATCCGAAGACCGATCCGCGCCGCAGTGTCATCACCGGCGAGGTGAATGAGCCCGAGTACACCGCTGACGACTTCATCATCGACGAAGACAACGTCGTCATCGTGACCCGCGACGGATGGGTCAAGCGGCAGAAGGAAGTGAAAGACGTGGCGTCTACGCGTGTGCGCGAGGGGGACCAGGTTCTGGCGGTGCTCCCAGGCAGTACGCGGGCGTCGGTGGTGTTCTTCACGAACCTTGGCGTGGCCTACACTTCACGCATCATCGACATTCCTGCGTCCACGGGCCACGGCGAACCCATCCAGCGATTCTTCAAGTTCAAGGATGGGGAACGGATCGTGGGGTCGGTCAGCCTCGATCCCCGAGTGGTGGGTGTGATCACGTCGAAGAACGCGGAGACCGCCCCGCCGTCACATGCCCTGGCGGTGTCGACCGATGGATACAGCCTGCGGTTTTCATTCGAGCCGTACGCTGAACCCAGTACCCGGTCGGGGCGTCGCTACGCCCGCGCTGCCGACGGCGCCGAGATCGTCGGCGTCGAGCGGGTGACTGGCGGCGAGACCGTGATCGCGGCCACGCGCGAAGCCCGCGCGATGCTGTGCAAGCTCGAGGACATCAACCTGCTCTCGGGGCCCGGCAGAGGCGTCATTCTCATCAAGCTGAACAAGGATGACGACCGCGTCCTGGGATTCATGGCGTCGCGCGGCGACCGCGACTTGATGACGGTGGAAACCACGCGAGGGGCCGAACAGACCATCAGCACAACCAAGTACGAGGTTACCGGCAGGGGAGGCAGGGGCCGCGAGCTGCTGCAACGTGGGCAGTTTGTGCGGGTGGTGCCCACGCCGCCCGAAGTTCCGGCGCCCCTTGACCGAAATTGAGCGGTTTGTGACTTACAATTTGCTCCGGGGTCCGCAAACGGCCCCTCTGGTCACACTTTTTTTGGAGGAAGCATAATGCGTTCTTTGCTGGCAGCGGGTCTGATGGGCGTCTGTGTAATGGCGGTGGCGGTCACGAAGACGTCGGCCCAGGGTGGCGGACAGGCCGCGCCGTTGCAGAATCTTCAGGTGTTGCCCAAGGACATGCCGCGTGCAGATGTGATCGCACTCATGCGGACGTTCACCGTCGCGCTCGGCGTGCAGTGCACACATTGCCACGTTGGTACGCCTCAGGAGCGGTTCAAGGACGACCTGCCGACCAAGGCCACCGCGCGCAAGATGCTGAAGATGTCCATGGCGCTCAATGCCGACACGCTTGGCGTCAAGGCCGGTGAGCCCAACAAGGTCACGTGTTATTCGTGCCACCGCGGCGCGCTGAAGCCCCTCACGGCCCCACCGGCCGGCGCCGGCGGATTCTAGATTACCGATTAGCGATTCAACAAGATGAGTGTCATGCGCAAAGCCCTCTTGTGGGCATCAACCAACGCCTGGATTCGCGAGAATGCGATGCGCACGGGATTTGTGCGCCGATCGGTCTCGAAGTTCATGCCGGGTGAACGGATCGAGGATGCGGTTGAGGCCGCAAAGGCCCTCAAGCCCGCGCGGATCAATACGATCCTGACCCGGCTTGGTGAAAACATCGCGCACATCAACGAAGCCGACGAAGTCTGCGAGCATTACCTGAAGGTGATCGATCTCATCACCGCCGCAGGGATTGACTCGCAGATTTCGGTCAAGCCGACGCAGCTCGGGTACGACCAGGATCCCGAAGTGTGTGTGAAACATTGTCTGCGGTTGATCGACCGCTGCGAGCAGACAAAGACGTTTTTCTGGCTCGACATGGAAAGCTCGCCGTACGTGGACGGCACCATCGCGCTCTTCAAGCGCCTGCGCCAGCGCACGCCGAACATCGGCATCGCCATCCAGGCCTACCTGTTCCGCACCGAGAAGGACATCGAGGAACTGGTGGCGCTCGGGTCAGCCATTCGTATGGTCAAGGGCGCGTACCTTGAGCCGGCGGACGTCGCGTTTCCGCAGAAGTCCGACGTTGACGAGAATTATTTCAAGATTTGCGCGCGCCTGCTGCAGGAGGACGCGTTCAAGCCGGGCGCGTTGCTGCACATCGCGACGCACGATATCGGCCTGCAGGAGCGGTTGCTGAAGGTGATCGCCGATCGCAAGGTGGCGTCCGACCGTTATGAGTTCGCCATGTTGTTTGGCATTCAGACCGCGCGCCAGCAGCAACTGGCGGCCAAGGGCATCCGCACCCGCTGCCTCATCAGCTATGGCGAGTACTGGTTTCCCTGGTACATGCGGCGTCTGGCCGAGCGTCCGGCGAATGTCGGCTTCGTCATCAGGAACATGTTCAAGTCGTGATCAAAAGACGTCGGGTGTCTTTTTGCTGACGGCAGGCAAAAAGACACCCGACGTCTTTTAGTCAACCTAGCTGCGGCACCATCGGGCGCCAATCGCCATTCGAAGGCCAGACCCCAGGACCCCGGGACTCCAGGACCCCCTGACTCCGCCTAGATCCGAAGGATCCTCTTCCACCACTTCTCGTCCGGGTCCGGAGGGGGAGGTGGGGTCTTGGGCGGCGGCGGGAGGATGACGGGCTCGCCCAAAGCGGCCGCTGCGGCCTCGTCGAGCTGGATGATGACTTCAGCGGCCTGTTCGGTCAGTTGGGCGCCGATGCCTTCGGCGGCCTTGCCCCACTGGTCAATCAGTCGGTCGTAGGCCCGGTCGTGTTCGAGCGTGTCGTAAAAGGCCGCCGCGTCGAGCCAATCAGAAAGAATCTGGCGGCGCGGCACCTTGGCACCGCCCAGGCCAACCGTGCTATCGAGTTCGGTCTGCAACAGCTCCCAGGCCGTCCTGATGCGCGCCAGGCCGTCGTGCCCGGCCAGCGCGTCGTGCTCAACCAGTGCGTTCAGGGCCTGTGAAAACGAAGCGCGATCGGAAACGTTCAGCGCCCGCCGCACCGGAATGGAAAGCCGCTTGTATCGCTCCATCAGGCCCGCGTCCTGCAGATATCCGCGTTCGACGCCCACCTGTCCAGGTTCCTGGGCCATGAACTCCACCGCCTTGCGGACATGCACCGCATTGCGCCGGAATGACCGCAGGGCTTCCATACCTCTCACAATACCGGAACACGATCGGGTACCCGCCGTCTATTCTCGGGTGTCCGCGGCCAATCTTTTGAAGGGTGTCCTGATATGGAGCGCCGCGATCGGCTATCTGGTCTCGATCTCGATTCCGCCGGTCATCCCCACCGCGACGTTGAATAACAACGCCATGATGAATGACCCGATGAACCCGAAGATGCCGTAGACGATCGGCATCACGATGATGGCGCCAGCGCCGAAGAGCAGTCCAAGGAACGCGCCGCCTTCAGTGTTGCCCATCGCGCCTGTCAGCCCGATCATCCCAATCAGTGAAAACATCGCACCGAACAGCAGACCCAGACCCGCGTACAGGACTGCCGCGACCTTCGCTACCGACACCGCGTTGACTTTCGTAATGACCATGAGCGCCTCCCTTGGGGTTGTTGAACGGGGGAGAGACTAACACGGGTCGTCGAAGTCCCGGGGTCCTGGGGTCCCTGGGGTCATTCGGCCGGTGATAACATCGGTGTTTCCCGCCCCAGTCACGTCCAGCGCATGGTGTTGACGGGTGGAAACACCACATGGCTTCTGCGAAGAACGATTTCACGGGCGTCAACGAGGGCTACGTCCTCGAGCTGTACGACCGCTGGCGCGAAGATCCCGCGTCGGTAGACCAATCGGCCCGCGACCTGTTTGCGACGTGGACCCCAGGACCCCAGGACCCCGGGACTTCAGGACCCCAGGATCCCAGGACCCTGGACCCTGGACCCTGGACTCTGGACTCCACGAAAGTGGTGGGCGCCATCAACCTGGCCCAATCCATCCGCCGCTACGGTCATCTGGCCGCGCAGATCGATCCGCTCGGAGGCCGGCCCCTGGGCGATCCGGCTCTGCTGCCCGAGACACACGGCGTCTCCGAAGCCGACCTTCGCGCGATGCCGGCCTCCCTTATGCGCGGCCACATCGCGGACGGCGCACAGACGATGTGGGATGTGGTTGAGCGATTGCGGCAAATCTACTGTTCAACCACTGGCTACGACATTGCGCACATCTTTGTGCCGCAAGAGCGCCAGTGGCTGCGCGAAGCCGTGGAGACCGGCCGATATCACGCGCCCGCCGATCCGATTGACCCGCTGGCGCTGCTCGAGCGCCTCACCGACGTCGAGGCCTTCGAACGGTTCCTGCACCGGACGTTTCCAGGTAAGACCCGCTTTTCGATCGAAGGGCTCGACACGCTCGTGCCCGTGCTCGACGAGGTCATCAGTGAAGCGGCTGAGAAAGGGTTGCGTCAGGTCTTTATTGCCATGGCGCACCGCGGCCGACTGAACGTGATGACTCACGTGCTGGGCAAGTCGTACGAACACATCCTGGCGGAGTTCAAGGATCCGGTGCGGAGCGCGCACGAGAGCGTGGGGCTGCGCTGGGCGGGCGACGTGAAATACCACCTCGGCGCGTCGCGCGCCGTGACCGGCGGCGAAGAGGTGGACATGATCATCTCCATGCCACCAAATCCCAGCCACCTCGAGGCGATCGATCCCGTGCTCGTGGGCATGGCGCGTGCGGCCGGCACCGACGCGGGCCATCCGGGCGCGCCGGTCTTCAACCCCGATGCGGTCCTGCCGGTCCTCATTCACGGCGACGGCGCGTTTCCGGGCCAGGGCGTGGTGGCCGAGACCCTGAACCTGCACAAGCTTCCGGGGTACACCACGGGCGGCACGATTCACATCATCGCAAACAACCAGATCGGGTTTACGACTACCCCCGATGATTCCTACAGCACGCTGTACGCCAGCGGCCTGGCGCGCGGATTCAAGATTCCGATCTTCCACGTCAACGCCGACGATCCGGAAAGTTGCGTGGCCGTTGCGCGCCTGGCGTTTGCGTATCGCGAAGCGTTTCAGCGCGACGTATTGATCGACCTGGTGGGGTATCGCCGCTACGGTCACAACGAAGGCGATGAGCCGGCGTTCACCCAGCCGGTGATGTATCAGAAGATTGCGACCCAGCGCACCGTGCGTGAGCAATGGGCCACCCTGCTGGAATCACGCGGCGTCGTCGCGCCCGGACAGGCCAGCGGGATGCTGCAGGCGCGTCTCGATCGATTGCAGCGGGCGCTCGACGGTCTCGATCCCGAGCGGGACCTGGTGGAGCCCACGCCGGAGATCGCGGCGCCAGGCACCGCCAGTCAGACACGCACGGAGCTGCCACTTGAACGCCTGCGCAGCCTCAACGAACACCTGTTGCGTGTGCCCGACGGGTTCACTGTGCACCGCAAGCTCGAGCGCAACCGCGAGCGGCGGCGCCACTTGTGCGATGCGCCCGACGACAGGACTGTGGATTGGGCGACGGCCGAAGAGCTGGCGTTTGCCGCGACGCTCGAAGATGGGACACCGATCCGGTTGACGGGCGAGGACGTGGGTCGAGGGACATTCAGTCATCGGCATGCGGTCCTCCACGATGCCCGCACCGGCGACGAATATGTGCCGTTGCAGCACTTGGCATCCGCTCGCGCGTCGTTCGAGATCCACAACAGCCCGTTGAGCGAAAACGCGGCAGTGGGATTCGAGTACGGCTACAACATCCAGGCGCCCGAACGGCTGGTCGTCTGGGAAGCGCAGTACGGCGACTTCATCAATGGCGCGCAGGTCATGCTCGACGAGTTCGTCCTCTCGGCACGCGCCAAGTGGGGCCAGGAGCCGTCACTGGTGTTCCTCCTCCCGCACGCACACGAAGGCCAGGGACCCGATCATGCCAGCGCGCGTCCCGAGCGTTTCCTCCAGCTTGCCGCGGACACCAACATGCGCGTGGTCAACTGCACCACGGCCGCGCAGTACTTTCATGTGCTCCGCCGCCAGGCGGCATTGCTCGTCGACGATCCGCTGCCGCTGATTGTGCTGACGCCCAAGAGCCTCCTGCGTCATCCCTTTGTATCCTCATCGCCCAACGACCTGGCCACAGGGCGATGGCTTCCGGTGATCGACGACCCAGCCGTGGCCGACCCGGACGCCGTCAGACGCTTGGTCGTGTGCTCGGGCAAAGTGGCGGTGGACCTGCTCACGCATCCCAGCCGTGCCAGCCATGGGCACGTGGCCATTTGCCGCGTGGAGCAGTTGTATCCGTTCCCTGCGGCGGCGCTCTCTGCCATATTCGCGCGGTACGGCCGCTTGAACGAACTGGTGTGGATGCAGGAAGAGCCCGAAAACATGGGCGCGTGGGATTTTGTGGAAGGCTCGCTTCGTGACGTGGCGGGGAACAGGGCGGTGTCGGTCATCGCCCGTCCGCGCAGTTCGAGTCCGGCAGAAGGGTCGGCCGCGCGTCATGCGCAGAATCAGGAACGGTTGATCGCCCTTGCGTGGGCGGCATCGACGCCGGCAAAGAACAGGAGCGGACGCTGATGGCGATAAACATCGTGGTGCCGGAAATGGGCGAGTCGGTGGTGGACGCGAGAGTCGCGCGCTGGCTCAAACGCGCCGGCGACGTCGTCACGGTCGGCGAGCCTCTCGTGGAACTTGAAACCGACAAGGTGGACGTAGAAGTCGCCGCATCGAAGTCGGGGACGCTCGCGTCGATCTTGCACGCGGATGGTTCCGACGTGAAAATTGGGGACGTGCTGGGGACGATAGAAGACGGTCCAGGGTCCAGGGTCCAGGGTCCAGAGTCCGGGGTCCAGAGTCCAGAGTCCGGAGGTGTGGGGCCTGCTCCCAGCGAGCCGCAGGCGAGTCGAGGGGCGACGCCTTCCGCGCGTCGTGAGGCGCGCGAGCGCGACGTCCCGCTGGACGACGTGCAAGCCGAAGGGCCGCGTGTGACCAGAGAGGATGTACGCAAGAGCGCAGGCCCCCAGGACCCCAGGACCCCAGGACCCGAGCACCCAAGGACCCCGGGACTCGAGAAGGAAGCCCCGGCGGCGAAGCCAGCCGGCTCCGCGCACCCACGGACCGACGCACCCACGGACCGTGGACCCCGATCAGAGTCCCGAGTCCGCATGTCGAAGCGTCGCGCAACCATCGCGAAGCGCCTCGTCGAAGTACAGGCCACGGCCGCCATGCTCACCACATTCAACGAGGTGGACATGAGCGCCGTGATGGCCTTGCGCGCCCGGCAGAAGCAGGCGTTCAAGGACACGCATGGTGTGTCGCTCGGCCTGTCGTCCTTTTTCATCAAGGCCGCCATCGCCGCCCTGCGTCAGTTCCCGCGCCTCAACGCCGAAATTGACGGCGATGAGATGGTGCTCAAGCACTACTACGACATCGGTGTGGCCGTCGGCGCCGCCGAAGGGTTGGTCGTGCCGGTCTTGCGCGACGCCGACCGGATGTCGTTCCCGGCCATCGAACTCGCGATTCGCGACTTCGCGCAGAAGGCGACGGATAACACGTTGTCGCTCAACGACCTGCGCGGCGGCACGTTCACCATCACCAATGGCGGCGTGTTCGGCTCCCTGATGAGCACGCCGATCCTGAATCCGCCGCAGGTCGGCATCCTGGGCCTGCACGCCATCAAGGACAGGCCCGTCGGTGTAAATGGTCAGGTGGTGCTGCGGCCGATGATGTACACCGCGCTCACCTACGATCATCGGATCGTGGATGGCTCCGAAGCCGTACGATTCCTCGTCCGCGTCAAGGAACTGGTTGAAGACCCTGGAACACTTTTGCTCGAGTCATAAAGATCTGCTTACACGAGGCATGAAGGAACTTCCCTTTTCAGAGAAGCCCACTTTAACCTTCAGTCCTTCATGCCTCGTGTGCTTTAAGCTGCTAGGATCACCCGCGTGAGTCGTCAGACGATGGTGGTGCTGGTGACGGTTGCGCTCGTCGGCGTGTCCGTACTGGTGGGTCTCAATATGAATTCCGGCCGTTCCGGGCCTGAGACGGTCGCGCCACCGTCGGCTCCACCGGCCCGGGACACGTCAGCGGTCGTGACCCCCACCGCGCCCGTGGCTGCGCCCGCGACGCCACGAGCGACACCGCGCACAGCGTCGGCACCAAAACCCGCGGCGGTCGCCCCGCCGCCTGCGGTGGTCGAAGCGCCCACGACGGCCACGCTCCACATCACCAGCGATGTGCCCGGCGCGCAGGTGTTCATCGACCGCAAATTCATCGGGGTTGCGCCCGTGACCGCAGAAGAGGTTGCACCAGGCACCCGCCAGATCAACGTCTCGGCGCCCGGCTACGACGGCGTCGTCGAGTCGGTGGACGTCGCCGCGGGGCCGCGCGACGTCATGATCTCGCTCAAGGCGATCCGGCTCGATGAGTCCATCGCCGTCACCCACAAGCATGGGATGGGGTCCTGCAAAGGGCGCCTGATCGCCACGCCCGCGGGCCTGCGCTACGAGACCGACAACAAGAACGATGGTTTCACGGTGGCTCTGGGCGGGATTGAGACGTTCACCGCAGACTTTCTGGCGAAAAACCTCAAGCTGAAGATCAAGGGCGGGCGCTCATACGACTTCACGGATCCAGGCGGCAAGGCTGATCCGCTCTACCTGTTTCAGCAGGCCGTTGAAAAGGCGCGCGCCAAGCAAGCATCCAGTAAGGATTTGCAGCAGGGGGCGCGATGACGGCCGTTGTGGCCATTTCGGTCATTTCTGTTCTGACAGGCGCGGCGGCGTGCACGCCCTCGGTGTCTGACCATGACAATCGAATCTTCTCGCTGCCGGCGTCGGTGAAGCTCTCAGCCGTTGATCTGTCGTCGGCGTACGCCGCAGACGCTGGCACAGCGGACGGTCGTTATCGCGGCCGCGTGATTGAAATCAGCGGCGTGATCCTCGGCCTGCGCCCCGACACGACCTCCGTGACCATGACGGGCGCCGAAGCGGGCCCGCTGGTCGAGGCGTCGATTCACGACGACGTCGCGGCGCAGGTGCTCAAGAGCGTCGCAGACGGACAGCGCCTGACGCTGAAATGCTTTTGTGAGGGACTGGACCAACACGTGCGCCTGAAGAGTTGCGTCGCGCCAGACCCCGTTCGCTGATTCCATGGCTTCATACACCGCAAAAGACATCACGGTTCTCGAAGGGCTTGAACCCGTTCGCCGGCGCCCCGGCATGTACATCGGTGGCGTCGGCTCCTCGGGGCTGCACCACCTGGTGTGGGAAGTTCTCGACAACGCCGTGGACGAGGCGATGAACGGGCATGCCTCGCACATTGACGTGACGCTGCACGCCGATGGCGCGTCGATGACGGTGTCAGACGACGGCCGTGGGATTCCGGTGGACAAACACCCGACGACCAAGACCAGCGCGCTGGAGGTGATCTTCACCACCCTGCACGCTGGTGGCAAGTTCGAGGGTCAGAACTACAAGACGGCCGGCGGCCTGCACGGCGTTGGCGCGTCGGTCGTGAACGCCCTCTCGCGCGAGTTGGTGGCCACCGTCAAACGTGATGGCGCCACCTGGGAGCAGAAGTACAAACAAGGCGTGCCGCAGGGTGACGTCAAGAAACTGGGTCCGGCCCGCGGCACGGGCACCACAGTGTTCTTCAGGCCCGACTCCACGATTTTTCCAAAGACGCAGTTTGAAGCCGCGGTCATTCGCGAACGCATTGAAGTGTCGAGCTACCTGCACAAGGGGCTCAAGGTCGTCTTCGAAAACGAAGCGGCCACTGGCGACGAACCCAGGCGTGAAGAGTTCCAGCACAGCGAAGGCATCGCCGACTACCTCAAGAAGATCCTGACCGAGCGTCACGCCCGGGCGGTGCACGAACAGCCGTTCACGGTCACGCGCGATCACGATGAAACGGGGCTCAAGCTCGACGTGGTGTTGCAGTGGACCGAGTCCACCGACGAACATCTTCGCAGCTACGTGAACGGCATTCCGACAGGGTCTGGCGGCACGCACGAAAACGGTTTGCGTGCCGGGTTGGGCAAGGCCATACGCAATTTCATCGAGACGCACACGCTGTCACCCAAAGGCGTGACGCTGACGGCCGAGGACTTGCGCGAAGGCATGACGGGCGTGCTCAGTATTTTCATCGCCGAGCCGCAGTTTCAGGGACAGACCAAAGACCGGTTGAACAACCCGGAAGTCTCGAACATCGTGGACTCCATGGTGCGGCCGGCGCTTGAACACTGGCTGAACCAGAACAGGAGCACGGCCGAGCAGATCATCGCGCGCATCATCCTCGCCGCGCGCGCGCGTGAGGCCAGCCGCGCCGCGCAGGCGGAAGTCACCCGCAAGTCCGCGACGTCGTCGCGCCTGACCCTGCCGGGAAAACTCAGCGACTGCACGTCGCCTGGCCGTGAAGAAAGCGAACTGTTCATTGTCGAAGGCGATTCGGCCGGCGGGTCGGCCAAACAGGGACGCGATCGAGCGCGGCAGGCCATTCTGCCGCTGCGCGGCAAGGTGCTGAACACCGAGAGCGCCACTACGGCAAAGGTACTCGAGAACAAGGAGCTGTCGGATCTGGTGACGGCACTCGGGTGCGGCATCGGCAAGGGATTCGAGCTCTCGCGGTTGCGGTACGGTCGCGTGATCATCCTGGCAGACGCGGACTCGGACGGTCACCATATCGCGACGCTGCTGTTGACGTTTATCTACCGTCACATGCCGCAGCTCATCACCGCCGGTCGGGTGTATCTCGCGCAGCCGCCGCTGTACCGCATTGACATCGGCAAAGAGACGTTCTGGGCCACAGACGACCACCACAGGGACCAGATCCTGGGGCGCCCGGGCAACAGGGGCAAAGTGGATATCACGCGCTTCAAGGGATTGGGCGAGATGATGCCGAAGGTGTTGTGGGAGACCACGATGAATCCGCGGACCCGCCGGCTGCTGCGCGTGGGTATCGAAGACGCCATCGTCACCGACCGGATCATCAATGAACTGATGGGCAAGGATCCGTCCGCCCGGTTCCGTTTCATCATGGAACACGCCGAAGCCGCCGAAGAACTTGACGTGTGATGCGAGGACTGGCGCGGCGTCTGATCGGCGTCTGGCTGATGGTGGACGGCGTGATGACCGGGATGTGGTTCAGCGGGCTGGCCGACTCGCTGGGTGGCCGCGACGCCATCTCGGTGACCATGATGCTGGCCAGGGTGATGGTGGCCGCGTTGTCGATGGTGTCTGGCTGGCTCGTGACCCAGCGGCGCCCCCAGGGCACGGCGCTGGGAGTGGCGGCCCTGGCCCTCATCGCGGCCTTTGGACTTTTTAGCGCGTGGACCGGTGTATTGCCGAGTAATCTGGATCCCTCGTTTCGCGGGCCGGCGGCGCTACTGCAGGCCGTGATCGCTGCGGTGGCGATCCTCTTTCTGCGATTCGATACCCAGGAGACCTAGGCCCGATGGCACCACTCGCGCTTGAGACCACAGGACTGCGCAAGACCTTCGGCGACCTGGTGGCGGTTGACGGTATCGCGCTGGCTGTGCCGACCGGCTCCTTCTATGGGTTCCTCGGGCCGAACGGCGCCGGCAAGTCCACCACGATCAAGTGCCTGACCGGGCTGATGACGCCGACGGCCGGTACATTCCGCATCCTCGGCACCGACCCCCTGGCCGATCCAGTGGCCGTGAAGCGCAAGATTGGCGTCGTGCCCGAGGACCTGGCGTTGTTCGATCGCCTGACGGGTACCGAGACCCTGTCGTTTGTCGGCCAGGTTCATGGGATTGATCCGGCACAGGTGCGAACGCGCGCCGGAGAATTGCTGACGCTCATGGACCTGACCAAGTCCGCGGGCGAGATGGTGGCCGACTATTCCCACGGCATGCGCAAGAAGCTGGCCTTGTCTGTGGCCTTGCTGCCGGCGCCGCGCATGTTGTTTCTCGACGAGCCGTTTGAAGGTATTGATGCGGTTGCTGCCCGCCAAATCCGGCAACTGCTGCTGCAATATGTGAGGGGCGGCGGCACAATCTTTTTGACCTCGCACATCCTCGAAATCGTCGAGCGGTTGTGCGACCACATCGGCGTCATTCAGAAGGGCCGCCTCGTGGCCCAGGGGCCGGTGGCCGAGTTGCGAGCCGGTGCCGGCGGGATGAAGACACTCGAAGAGCTGTTCCTGGAACTGGTGGACACCGAGCGCGCGGCGATGCCAACGATGGACTGGCTCGCGGGATGATCCGGTTTCTTCGCGCGTTTGCCTGGCTGCGATGGCGGCTCTTGCTCAATGGCGTCCGAAGCGGCCGTCGGCGCGACGCGCTCGAGCAGGTCTCCCGGCTACTCGCGCTCATCGTCCCCGCGCTCATCGTCGTCATGTCGCTGGGTTCGATCATCCTGGTGGCGCTCGGCGGGCTGATCGGCGGAAACGCGCTGGCCACCGGCAGGTTCGTCGCTCCTGACGTCATCATTTTTGTCGCGCGCGCGTTGCTGTTCGGGGCTACGGCGCTTGTCGTGTTCATGCCCATCGGCGGCGCGGCGCAAACCACCGGGACAAAGTACTCACGGCTGTTGCTGCTGCCCATTCCCACTCGCGGCCTGCATCTGGTTGAAGTGGTGGCGGGGTTGGCCGATCCCTGGATCCTGTTCACGCTGCCGGGCCTCGGACTTTTCGCCGCGGGACTGGCGTGGGGCGGGCGAGTGGATCTGGCGGCCATCGCCGCCGTGGCGGGAATGGCGCTTGCCGTCGTGCTGGCGTCCATGGCCGCGCTCGTCAGTTTCTCGGTGAGCTGGCTGTTTCGCGATCGGCGCCGTGCCGAATTGCTCACGATCATCGCGGTGATGTCGATCTCCGTGGTCGCCCTGTTGCCGCAGTTCCTGGATGATGCGGGCAGTGGACTGCGTAGGGGCCGAGGCGGCCAAGGCAGAGGAACAATGAGCGTGGCCCGCATCGAAGCGGTGCTGCCGGCCTGGTCGCAGGTACTGCCCTCCGAGCTGTTTGGCGGGGCAATGACGAGCGCCGTCGTCGATGGCGATCGACGGGCCGCGATGAGTTGGGTGGCCGTGCTCGTCGCCGAAGGCATCGTGTTCTTCTGGCTGTCGGGACTCGTCCATCGGCGATTGCTGGAAGCGGCCGGGGGATCGACCAGCCGGCGTCAGCGCATGGCGCGAATGCGCCCACCCTGGCGTCTGCCCCCTGTAAGCCCGCAGGCGATGGCCGTCGCGTGGGTGATGGTCAAAGGCGGATTGCGATCGGTGCGCGGGCGCGTGGCCGTGTTGTTGCCCGGCCCGATGATGGCGCTGGTGTCGCTCGTCGTGCTCCGGGAGCCGGACGAGGCGCCCTGGATCGCGATGCTTGGCACCTACAGTCACTTGTTGTTTGGCGTGAGCCTGTTTGTGGGGATCTTCTCCATTCAGCCGTTCACGATGAACCAGTTTTCCTCCGACCGGGCCGGTCTGACGCTGCAGTTTCTCATGCCGGTCAGCGCGTTGGATCTGGTGCGCGGCAAGGCGATCGCCGGCGGCATCCTGTTCCTGATGGCCGCGTTGATTTCAGGTGTGGCGGCCGCGGTGGCCACCGGGAGCGCGTCGCTTGTGCCATGGGTGATGACCGCAGTGGGCGGCCTCGCGACGTACGTCACGATCACGCCGGTGGCGGCCCTCATGTCCGCAGTCTTTCCGGTGGCGGCCGACATGAGCAAAGCCGGCTCCGGCGGCAATCCACACACGGCGTCGGCCCTGGTTGGCATGTTCGCCGGGTGTGCCGCAATCCTGCCGGTGCTGATCATCGCGGTTCCCGGACTGATGCCCTACGCGACACCTGTCGGAAGGCTGTTGGCGATGACCGCGTGGCTCGTGGTCGTCACGGCGGTGGCCTGGCTGTTGCTGGCGCTCATCTCGCGCGTGGTCACCGCCCGCCGCGAGAATTTATTCCTGACAAAGTGACCGTTTTCGCAAAAAGACGTCGGGTGTCTTTTTCCACTAAAAAGACACCCGACGTCTTTTCTACCCCACGAATTTGTACCCCAACCCGTGCAACGTCAGCACGTACTGCGGGTTGCGCGGGTTTGGCTCGATCTTCTGCCGGAGCCACGCCACATGTACGTCCACCGTTCGCGTGGACGGCATCGAGTGGTACCCCCACACCTCATTCAGCAATTCATCTCGAGTGAGCGTCGCTTCCCGGTGTTCGATGAAGTACTTCAGCAGCAGAAACTCCCGCGCGGACAGATCCAGTTCCACCCCGTCCTTCAGCACCTGCGCCTTGCGAAAGTCCACGCTGATGTTGCCGAAGTGATACGGCGTGGTGCCGCTCTGTGTGGATGACGCACGCCGCAACTGCACCTCGATACGTGCCATCAACTCCAGCATGTCGAACGGCTTGGTGAGATAGTCGTCGGCGCCGAGTTTCAGGCCCAGCACCTTGTCCATAATCTGCCCGCGCGCGGTCAGCATGATGACGGGTGTGGTGATGCTCCGCTGCCGGAGGTCCCGACACACATCAAAACCATTCGCGCCAGGCAGCATCACGTCGAGCAGAATGACGTCCCACAATTCCCGCGTCGCGCGTTCCAGGCCGGCCGGTCCGTCGGATGCCGCCGCCACCTCGTACCCTTCGCTCGTGAGCCGATCCGTCAACGTCAGCACCAGACCCGGCTCATCCTCGATGAGCAGCACACGCCGGGCGCGCACGGATGTGCCCATCAGACGCCCACCAGGTCGGCGGCCACAGGCAACTGGATGGTGAAGGTGGCGCCCTGTGTCGGCGTGGAGACCACCGTCACCCGTCCGCCGTGTGACTCAGCGATTCGCGACACCAGACTCAAGCCTAGCCCGTTACCCTGAATCTGCTGGCTGGTGGCGTGTCGGCCGCGATAGAAAGGTTCGAAGATGTGGGGCAGGTCTGCGGCTTCGATGCCACGCCCTCGGTCCGAGACCGTGATGTGCACTTCGTCACGGCTATCCGCAAGATGCCGCGCAACGCCGAGACTCACCCACTGGCCCTCTCTGCCGTGTTTGAGCGCGTTGGTCAGCAGGTTCGAGACGGCTCGACGCAGGGCCTCTTCATCGCCCAACACCAACGGCACGTCCTCGCCAATCGTGACCTCGGCCTGCGCCTGCGCCGCGGCGATCAGGGCCCCAGACGACTCCACCACGTCTCGCACGATCGACACGACATCCACGGCCTTGAGTGACAGCGCGCGACGTTGACCCGTCAAGCCCGCGAACTCCAGAACCTCTTCGACCATGTCGGTCAGGCGGCGTCCTTCCGACTCGATGAGTTCGCCGTACCGCTTGGCCCGGACCGGGTCGTCCACAACGCCTGCCGACAGATTCTGCGCCGCGGACCGAATCACCGCCAACGGCGTACGGAGTTCGTGCGACACCGTCGCGACAAAGTCCATCTGCTGCGCGGCCAGCTTCTCGGACCGGCGCGCGTTGACGACGATGATGCCGACGCCGAAGGCGAGGATCGAAAGAATGCTGAAGCTGATTGCCACGTTACGCCGACGGGCGTGGTTCACCGCAGCGTCAAGTGACCCGGCGCCGTGCCGCAAGGCGATGGTCCACCCGCCAGGCCCGGTCATGAACACCGTGCTGGATGACACGGCGGGAGCGCTGGTGCGCTCCTGCACCATGATGGAGAAACTGCCGCTGGTGGGTGCGGCCACAGGAGCGGTCAGGCTCACGCCCGGTGTGGCGCGCGCGGCCTGGAGTGACCCGATGTCCCATGACAGGAGCTGGCCGTCAGCCACCGTGCGCGCCAGCACGTCACGATGGGGCGCAGAGAAAAATCCCGCCACCACATCCGCGTTCCCCGTCGTGACATCGCCTGCGTCCTTCACCCCTCTCACGAAGAGCGGGACACGGCCGTTGTCGCGGATCGCAATGTGGTACTGAGCCGCATCGCGCTCGGGGAATATCCGTTCGACCAGTTCAGGCAGGATGCGTGAGGTGAGCACATCGCGGTCGAGCTCCACAACCACCGCCGCCGTGGTTGGCAGTTGTATGGCCGCCATCATGTTGGTGTTGCCGGCCACCGGTTTTGCCGCCTGCGTCACCGGGATAATCAGCGCCGGCACGCTCTCAACCACACTGGTGCGGGTCAGCGACAGCAGCTGTGCCGCCTGGGGAATGTGCAGCGGCCTGGGCGGGACGCGATCGAGCAGTCGCAGCACTGGCACGAGTTGTTCCGGCCATGCGACCGCCTTCGATGTGCCGGTGCCGATGACGAGTTGTTCAAGCGTCCGGGACGTGCCGTCGAGTCCCGCGTGGGTGAAGTAGACGGCCTTGACCAGGTCCGGATGCGGCGCGCGGACCTTCCACGAATCGACCTTGGCATCCAGCTTGGGCCACAACCCGTCGGCGATCATGTCGTGCGTGACGCCGAGCAGCGCGTACGCCAGTCCAATTTCCTTGTCGAACTCCTCCGCAAATTCACGGGCACGCTGGTTCAGCGATCGTTGGAGTTGTGCGCGTTCGGCCTCGCTGACCTGACCCAGCCAGCGGTACTGCAGCGCGCCAAGTGCGACCACGAGGAGGATCAGCCCGATGGGCAAAACGAGTCGGAGTGGGAGCCGAAGGGCCGGCATGGGTGCGAGTCTAACATGGGGGCCGTGTGCTTCGGTTACCCGCAAGCTATTGAAAAATAAGGTTTTACGTCCTTTACAATCTCTTAGCTCACAGTTAACCAATACCGGGAGACCGAAGGGGACGATAAAGCCGTCTTATGTCGCGGAGGGCAAACACAGTGATGCGCAAGTTGATGAACGTGCTGGTGGTAACGCTTGTGGCGGGTCCGGCGCTCGTGCTGGGGCAGGCCGGGGATGTGCACAAGGTATTGGCCGACATGCGGGCCGCGCTTGGCGGCGCCGACAAAGTGGCCGCCGTCAAGACGCTGACAGCGGTTGGCCGAACGCAGCGGACATCGCCCAACGGCACCGCATCCGAAGCCGAGATGGAACTGGCCATGGAGCTGCCCGACAAGTATGTGGCGCGCACCGTGCTGGCCAACATGGGCAGCATGAGCGTGTACCGCAACGCCGGCTTCAACGGTAACGGTGTCATCAACGAGACCGAGATGCCACCGAATCTGACCGGCGGCGGCATGATCATGGTGCGCTCGGCTGGCAGCGGCGCGCCAGGGCAGGCGCAATCGCCTGAGCAGAAGGCGGCGTCGGACGCGCGCCTGCTGGCGGCGTCCAAGAAAGACTTTGCGCGCATGACGGTGGGCATGTTTGGATCGTCGTTCGAGGCCTTTCCTCTGGAATTTGCCTACGGCGGTCAGGCTGAGTCACCCGATGGGAAGGCTCACGTCATCACGGTGACGGGTGCCGACAACTTCGCCGCGAAGCTGTTTGTGGATGCGCAGACGAATCTGCCGTTGATGCTGTCGTGGTCGGACAAAGAGCCGCTCATGATGACGCAGACGATCAATCGCGGTGGCGGCCCCGGCGCTGCGCCCGCAGGCGGTGGGCACACGGTCCAGATGGGTGGCGGTGCGTCGTTTTCCACGGGCACGGGCGGCAAACCGCCCACCGACGAAGAGATGAAGAAGATGATGGCTGACGCCGAGGCGCGCCGCAAGGAAGCCGAAGCGGCGCTCAAGGTGGTGGAGTACCGCATCTATTACTCCAACTTCAAGGCCGTCAACGGCGTGAAGCTTCCGCACACGCTGCAACGGTCGATCGACGGCAAGCCCACGGAAGAGACGACCTTCGAGCAGATCAAAGTCAATCCGAAGATCGACAAACAGAAGTTCGTCGTCTCGAAGTAGTCCGCCGTTTTTACAGGAGAGTCCCGTGCTGAAGACATGCGTTCGCATGACAGTGGTTGTGTGCCTGATTGCGTTGGCGTCGTGGCCCGCCGCCGCCCAGACCCCGGCGGTTGCCGGCACGCTGGTGATCACGGTGGCTGACCAGACCGGCGCCATCCTGCCGAATGCCACCGTGACGATCGTCGGCCAGGAGCCGGCGACGCGTGTGGCGACCCTGGCCCCGGCGTCGGCCACCGTGGCGGGAATCGCGACGTTTGAGGGGCTCGCCCTCGGCCGCTACACCCTGCAGGCGGATTTTCCCGGTTTTGAAACGGCAACCGTCAGGGACGTCCGCGTTCGTGCTGGTGACAATCGCCGCACTGTGACGCTGCGCCTCATGAAGGTGGAGCAGGAAGTGACCGTGGGACGTGATGGCCGCACATCGGGTCTTGACCCGAGGGGCAGCGCGTTTTCCACCGTGCTGACCCGCGAGATGATCGAGGCGCTGCCTGATGACCCCGATGAGATGGAGGCGGTGCTCAAGGCCATGTCGCCTCCAGGGTCACAGATTCGCGTGGACGGGTTCACCGGCGGTCGCATGCCGCCGAAGTCACAGATCCGATCGATCCGGTTGCCCCGCATGGACGCGTTCGCGGCTCAAAATCACGGCGGCATGAACGGCATGATGCACATCGACATCATGACGCAGCCAGGCGCAGGCCCCCTCCGGGGTAGCGTTGACGGCTCGTTCCAGGACGATTCGATGAACGCCCGCAACCCCTTTACCCCGGCCAAGGGTGCGGAACAGTTCCGCCAGTACGGCCTGTCGCTGTTCGGGACCATTCGGCCCAACAAGACCTCGTTCTCGCTCAATCTCGGGGGGACGTCGCAGTACACATCGCCGAACATCCTCGCCGTGCTGGCTGATGGCACCCAGGTGACCGATTCGTTCAGGTCCCCCTCCGATGTGATGAACATGAACGTGCGCCTCGACCACGCGCTGAATGCGGACCACGCCATTCGAGCGAGCTTCGACCGCAGTTCACGCGAAAGCCGCAACCAGGGCATCGGTGGCTTCAATCTGCTCGATCGAGCGTTCCGGTCCACATCAGAAACCAACACGTTGCGGATCTCCGAGAACGGTCCTTTGGGACGCCGCATGTTTACCGAGTCGCGGCTGCAGTTGATCTTCGGTTCGTCGAGCAGCCGCTCTGATGTGGAATCGACCACCGTGCGTGTGCTCGACCGGTTCACCACCGGCGGCGCGCAGGTGCGCGGCGGCCAGGATCGCTTCGACCTGGAGCTGGCGAGCGACCTCGACTATGTCCGTGGTGCGCACTCCTGGCGCGTGGGCGGTCTGATTGAAGGGGGCCGCTACACGTCAGACGACATCTCGAACTATCTGGGGACCTATACGTTCGCGTCCATCGACGACTACCTGGCGGGAAAGCCATCCAACTTCACTCGGCGCATCGGTGATCCGAACATCACGTATTCGCGGTGGCAGGCGGGGCTCTACGTGCAGGACGACTGGCGCATGAGCCGCAGCCTGATGATGTCGGCCGGTGTGCGCGCCGGCTTCCAGACATTGGCTGACGATCAAGTCAACCTGTCGCCCCGAGTGAACCTGGGCTGGTCGCCCTTCCGCAACGGCAACCTGACGCTGCGGGCCGGGTACGGCTACTTCTACGACTGGATCAGCGGCGACCTCTACAAACAGACCCTTCAGGTGGATGGCTTTCGCCAGCGTGAGCTCAATGTGATCAATCCGTCCTACCCGGAAATACCTGGGGAAGGCGCAAGTTCGGTGACCAACCAGTACCTCTGGTCCGACACGCTGACGCTGCCCACCAGTCACCGGTTCAACGTGGGCGCCGACCGCCAGTTTTCACCGAACTCCCGGATGAACATTGCCTACACCTATGGGTGGGGACGAGGGTTGTTGCGTGGCAGCAACCTCAACGCGCCGGTTGACGGCGTCAGGCCCGATGCCTCGTTTGCGAACATCGTGTCACTTGTGTCGGATTCAGAAGCGAAGAGCCACTCCGTCAACGTAGGCTGGAGCCTGACGAAGTTCGAGTGGAAGCGGTCGTTTTTTTTCGCCAACTACACGTGGTCCAAGAGCGACACGAACACGACGGGCCCGTTTTCGTTGCCCGCCAATGGTGACAATCTCGACACCGAGTGGGGACCCTCCGGCGGCGACGCCAGACACCGCGCCAGCGTGTCCATGAGCATGGCGCCCATCACCAACATGAGCCTCAGTCTGAACGTGCGCGCTCAGTCCGGGTCGCCCTACAACATCACCTCGGGGCGCGATGATAACCGTGATGGCCTGTTCAACGATCGACCCGACGGCACGCCCCGGAACTCTGCCCGCACGGACGCGCAGTGGGACCTCGGCGGCCGGCTGTCCTACTCGTGGGGCTTTGGTGTTCGCCCACAGGCCGGCGGCAGCGGTGGCGGTGGCACCACAGTCATGATTGGTGGCGGTGGCGGGATGGCCGCCGGTTTCGGCGGCGGCGCGGCGGACAAGCGATTCCGGATCGAACTGTATCTCTCAGCCCAGAACCTACTCAATCGCGCGAACTACGTTGGCTACAGCGGCGTCATCGGGTCGCCGTTTTTCGGACAGCCCACAAACGTCATGAACCCACGCAAGCTCCAGGTCGGGATGCGGTTCGGATTTTAGAGTCCAGGGTCCAGGGTCCAGGGTCCCGGAGTTTCGTAGCTCGGCCTGGGTTTCAAGGCCGAGGAGACGCTCGGGCTTAAGACCCAGCCCGAGCGTCGACGCAACCAATCGTCTTGCCCGCCTGCCGCAGGGCCTTCTCGTACACGTCGCTCTTGACGTAGTAGTCGTGGCGCGCACTTGCGACGTATTGCACCCCTCCGCGCAGGTCGGGGCGATCGGTCCGTCGCAACGCGTCGAACGCGTCTCGCACCCCTGTCGGTGTCTGTGAATCGAGGTAAGACGCGACCAACCCTGCCTGAGCGCCGTCCAGCGCGTACGCGGCGCCGTCGGTCTCGAACAAGCCGATGAAGAACAGATCAGGGTGCCGCCGGTGGAACACATTGAGGTAGAGATCGAGCGCGTCGCCGGCGCGATCGAGATCCGTGTCGGCGAGGAACGGGAATGGCTTGTCGTAGCCTGTGGCCCACACGATCACGTCGATCTCTTCGGCGGTGCCATCGACAAAACGCACCGTCCTGCCATCCAGTGACGCCACGTCCCTGCGCACCGAGATATCCCCGTGGCCCAGGTGGTGAAGGATCTGGGTGTTGAGGATGGGATGCGAGCGGAGGATCGCGTGGTCCGGTTTCGGCAGGCCGTACCGCGTGAGGTCGCCCACCAGGATCCGGTTGATGAGGAAGCCGAACACGCGTTCCTCGAGCCAGCGGGGCAACTGCGGCCCGCTGTGGGCAAAGACATCGGCCGGCTGACCGAAGATGAACTTTGGAATGAAGTGATACCCGCGTCGAAGGCTGATGAATGCCGCCTTGGCGTGCCTGGCCGCATCGCAGGCAATGTCGGCCGCCGAGTTGCCGCCGCCCACAATAAGGACGCGCTTGCCCTCGAATTCGCGCGGTGACCGGTAGAAGAACGAGTGATAGGCCTCGCCTTCAAAGTGCCCCGGCACGACCGGCACCCGCGGAAACCAGGTGGTACCTGTGGCCACACAAAGCGCGCGGGCCTGGCGTCGCGCTCCGGAGTTCAGGACAATCTGCCATCCGCCGTGGTCACGGCGAATCGCGGACTCCACGCGCACACCAAACGTGATGTGGCGCTCGAGGTCGTGGTGCCTGGCAAACGCGCGCAGGTAGTCGAGGATGCGGTCGTGCCTCGGATAGTCGGAATACGACTCGGGCATCGGGAATCCGGGCAGCCCCGACAGCCGCCGGGACGAGATGAAGTGGGCCGACTCGTACATCGGCGTCTCGTCGCGGTCGATGTCCCAGATGCCGCCCGGTTGCCGTCCGGCGTCAACGATCTCGAACGGGATGCCGCGTGCCTTGAGGGCGGCGGCCATGAGGAGTCCGCCCGGACCGGCGCCAATCACACAGACGGGTTCGGTGGTCGTCAATGTGTCATCGCGTCAATGAAGTCATTCACGCCCAGCGTGTGCACGAACACAGACACTCGGGGCCGGGTCACTACTTGACCAGCATGTCAGGGCCGATGGTCATCGGCGGTTGCGGCTTGGTGCCATCAGGCGCGACATAGGTCGCCTTGATGAGGAACGTCTGCTCGGTGACGTCGGCGGTGAACTCGAACGCACCACGTTTTGTCGGAATGGGCACGCCCTTTGCGCGCAGTTCCTCGAGCGAGACGTATTTACCTTCCAGCGCGAACTGCTGCTTCATGGCGCTGGCCATGCTGAGCAGGTCGGTCTTGACGCCTACGGTGTCAATGATTCCCCCTGGTGTTCCAGCGCCGGCCGCTTTCCCAAGGTTGTCCATCTGCGATGAGTACATCCAGAGCCCGAGCGCCAGCGCAACACCCACCCCCACCACCACGCCTAATCGCATGAAGCCTCCTGCCGGCGGATTGTAGCCGATGGCGGAGCACACAGGACGAGCATCTCGGCCTTGAGGTTCAGGCCGAGCTGCGTTGTCGGCGACATGCACCTCGAAACGCTCTAGCCTGCGGGTTCTGCGCCACTCATCAAGGCCGCGAAACGTTCCGCGCTGATGTTGCCGCCAGAGAGCGTGACGCCGAGGCGTTTGCCGGCGAACCGATCGCGGTGGTGAAAGAGTGACGCCAGCGCGTTGGCGCCTGACGGCTCCACCACGAGTTTCAGGCGTTCGAACAGAAAACGCATCATCTGCACCACGACTGCGTCGGGCGCGGTCAACACGCCCGCCAGCAGCGCCTGCATGATTGGGAAGGTCAGCGTGCCGCACGACTGCGTCTGCTGGCCGTCACAGATCGTGCGCGGTACATCGATGGTCACAATGTGACCCGCCGCCAGTGACTGCTGGATGTCGTTCCCCAGCTCGGGTTCGCTGGCGAAGACCTCGATGCCCGGCCTGAGGTGTGTGGCGGCCACGGCGCATCCCGACACGAATCCGCCGCCGCCGGTGCACACGATCAGCGCGTCGAGAGGCTCCGGCGCGTCCTGGATGAGTTCGATCGCCGTCGTGCCCTGGCCCGCCATCACCGGGTAGTAGTCAAACGGCGGGATCAAGGCCGCGCCCCGCGACTCGACGACGGTGCGAGCCACCGCCGCGCGATCTTCCGTGTAGCGGTCGTACGTGATCACCTCCGCGCCGTAACCGCGGGTGGCTTCAAGCTTTGATGCCGGCGCATCGGCAGGCATCACGATGGTCGCTGCGCACCCGTGCAGTTGCGCGGCCAGCGCCACGGCCTGCGCGTGGTTGCCAGAGGAAAACGCGACGACCCCCTGTGCGCGACCAGCCTCACCGAGCGCACTCACGGCGTTATAGCCGCCACGGAATTTGAAGGCCCCCATCCGCTGCAGGTTTTCGGCTTTGAGGTACACCCGAGCGCCGATGAGGGCGTCGAGTGTTCGTGAGGTGATGACCGGTGTGCGGTGTGCCACGCCTTTCAGTCGTACTGCAGCGGCTTCAATGTCGGTGAACGTCAGCATCACGCGAGATTCTACCCGGCAGGAGTAGAATCGGCGAATGCGCAGATCTTTCCGGACGTTATCCTTCGTTTCCGCACTCGCCATCGGTGCCATCGTGATCAGTCTGCCTCCCAGCGGCGTGGCGCAGGGGCAGGCCGCCGGCCGCCAGGGTGGCGGTCGAGGCGGGGCCCCAGTAGGACCCGACGGTCAGTGCCCGGCGGGAATGACATTGGTGCGGCCGGGCAATTGTCAGGCCCCGGCCACTCCTGCGCCTTCCATCGTGGACTACCGACCCAAGTCCACACTGATCGCGCCGGCGCATCCGGTGCAGAAAGCCAAGTATCCGGCCATCGACTTCCACGGTCATCCGGGCGGCCGCATCAGCTCTGCGGAAGGGCTGAAGACCATGTTCGAAGAGCTGGATGCGTTGAACGTCGGTCTGATGTTGAGTGCCGAGAACATGTCGGGCGACCGGCTGAAGACGACGCTGGCCACGGTCAAGGCGTCGCCCTATGCCAAGCGGGTGGCGATCTTCACAGGCGTAAACCTGAGCGGCGTCGGGCCGGGATGGGCGACCAAAGCCATCGCGCAGCTTGAGGCGGATGTGGCTGCGGGTGCGGTGGGCGTCGGCGAAATCGGCAAGGGCTTTGGCCTCAGCGCCCGCAAGGCCGACGGGTCGCGGTTGCAAATGGACGACCCCGAGTTGGCGCCGTTCTGGGATGCCTGCGCGCGCTTGAACCTTCCCGTCTTCATCCATACGGCCGACCCGCCGGAGTTTTTCAAGCCCATCGACATGTACAACGAGCGCTGGCTCGAGCTGTCGCTATTTCCCGGCCGTGCGTACCCTTCCGACCGGTTCCCCGCATTCGAAACGCTGATGGCTGAACGCGATCGGTTGTTCAAACGGCACCCGAAAACGAAGTTCGTGGCCGCGCACCTTGGCTGGCACGGCAACGACCTGGGACGGCTGGCGAAGATGTTCGACGCGATGCCGAACTTATATGCCGAGTTGGGCGCGGTGTTGTACGACTTCGGTCGCCAGCCGCGCGTGGCGCACGACTTCCTGCTCAAGTATGGCAACCGCGTCCTCTTTGGCAAGGACTCGTACCAGCCCGAGGAGTATCCCTACTACTGGCGCGTGCTCGAAACCAGGGACGACTACTTCGACTACTACCGCGACTATCACGCGTTCTGGAAACTGTACGGCCTTGGCTTGCCAGACCAAGTGCTCAAGGACATCTATTACCGCAACGCGCTGCGTATCACGCCGGGGCTGCCGCAAGCGGGCTGGCCCAAATAGGAATGGACCAGTGAGCCAATGACAATGAGCCCATGGGGCATTGGTCCGCCCTTCGGATATGATTTCAGCCGGCACGGAGGGCTCATGAAAAAGACGAAACTCGATCGCAGGGCGTGGATGTCCGGAGTCGGTGCTGCGGCCGCCGGTGTGGCGCTGGGGACGACGCGCGTTGATGCCGAGGCGGCCGTCACGCCGCCTCAGGCGGCACAACCGGCGGCGCCGTTTCAGCCCGCGCGTCATGCGCAGGATGAGTGGTTCGACACGCTCCCCGGCAGACATCGTGTAATTCTCGACGTCACCTCGCCTGAGGGCTCGACGTGGGGCATCGCGTATGCCACGAACATCTACAACGCGAGCCGCACCGGATATCAGATCGAGAATGCCGATCTGGCGATGGTGGTGTGCCTTCGCCACTCCGCCACCGGGTTCGCCTTCAACAACGCCATGTGGGCGAAGTACGGCAAGCAACTCGCGGAAGGGTCCGAATACAAAGACCCCAACGGCGCCGAACCGAAGGCCAATCCGCGCAATACCGGCGAGCGCCCGGCGCTCGATGGACTGATCAAGCGCGGTGCGCACTTCGCGGTGTGCGGCCTGGCCACGCGCCGACTGGCCAGCATGATTGCGGGACGGGGCAACGAGAGCGAAGCGGTGTTGAAAGAACTGTCCGAGAACACCATCGCCAACGCCCACATCATGGCCGCGGGTGTGGTGGCCGTCACACGCGCGCAGGAGTACGGCTACAGCCTCCTTCACGTCGGCTGATGAGTCAGGTCACCCGGCCAGTCACCGGGCGGGCGCCCGTTGAATCGCGCCTCGTATACGCGCACGGGTTGGCCGCACTCGGCACCCTGCTGCTGTCGGTCACGTTCGGCATCATCATCTCGATTCAGTTGTGGGCGCCAGACCTGGGCGCGGATACACCCTGGCTGAGCTGGGGCCGCCTGCGGTACGCCCACACGCAGGGCATCATGCTTGGCTGGCTCGCCAACGCGTTTTTCGCCTTCCTCTATCACGCCGTACCGCGGCTGACCGGACGCCCCGTCACCAGCGCGCGGTTGGGACAGTGGCTCTTCGCCCTCTGGAACGTCGCCGTGATGCTTCCCGGCTGGGTGCTCGTGCTCTCGGGTGTCAGCCAACCGCTCGAGTGGGCCGAGTTCCCACTGGTCGTGGACGCCGTAGTGGTCATCGGCATCGTGATGGCCGTGGTGCAGTTTGTGCCGCCATTTTTCTCGCGCGGCCTCGACTCACTCTATGTGTCGAGCTGGTACGTGATCGGTGGATTGATCTTCACCGCGATGGCCTACCCGATGGGGAACATCGTGCCCGAGTTTGTTCCCGGCGCTGCAGGCGCGGCGTTCAGTGGTTTGTGGATCCATGACGCCGTGGGACTGTTCGTTACGCCGCTGGCGCTGGCCATCATCTACTACGTGATTCCGGCCGTGACCGGTAAGCCAATCTTCAGTCACTTCCTGTCGATGCTCGGTTTCTGGCTGCTGTTCTTCCTCTATCCGCTCAACGGCACCCATCACTACGTGCTCTCCATCATTCCGATGGAGACGCAGTTGACGGCCATCACCGCCTCAGCGCTGCTCGGCGTCACCGTCATCATCGTCGTGGCCAACCTTCTGTTATCACTGCACGGCGCAGGCGCGTTCCCGAAAGACACCGGCCTGAGGTTTGTCGTGATGAGCACGCTGTTTTACCTCGTGGTGAGCATCCAGGGGTCGATGCAGGCGTTCATGTCGGTGAATGCATTTGTGCACTTCACCGACTGGGTCATTGGGCATTCGCACCTCGCGATGCTCGGGTTCGCGACGTTTGCGGCCGCCGGCGGTATCGCACACGTCTGGCCCCACATCCCCGGCGCCCGCTACAACTCCAAGGCGATGACCTGGGCCTACTGGCTGCTCTTTGGCGGACTCATGTTGATGGTGCTGGATCTCACAATAGCAGGACTGCTGCAGGCACAACTGTGGCAGATGGGCGCGCCGTGGACGAGCTCACTCGACGCTGCCCGCCCGTACTGGATCGTCCGCACGTTGTCGGCGATTCCGATCGCGAGCGGATTCATCGCGTTCCTCGTGGGTCTCACCACTGGTCCGCGCACGCCAGCACGCGCGGAGGTGGCCCCATGACCACGCAACCTGGGCCGGTCCTCCGCATGTCGTACCTCGCGGCGAGTGTGGCGGGCGTCGCGTTCTTCGTGTTGTCGGTGGCGTGGCTGGGCGTGTGGCCTGCCAGGAAGCTGGCCGAGCAGGCTCGGCTCACAGGCCCCGAACACGCGCTCGCCCTGACCGCCAGCGAGCAGCGCGGGCGCTCGATCTACGCACGCGAAGGATGCGCCTACTGCCACTCGCAGCAGGTGCGTTTCACCGATGCGGACGTGACAAGGTTCGGCGCGCCCACGCTGGCATGGGAGACCAGGGGCGACACGCCGCACATGATGGGCACGCGGCGCATCGGTCCGGACCTGGCGCGTACAAGCGGCACGCGTCCCGACGACTGGCACCTGACGCACCTCTACGACCCGCGTTCGGTGGTGCCGGCGTCGGTGATGCCCGCGTATCGACATCTCTTCGATGGTGGACCCGATCGCCCGCGCCAATCGGCGCGCGATGTGGTGGCGTACCTCGAGACGCTGGGACGTGCGCGTGAACTGGCCGGACCCGAGGGCGCGGTTCGCGCAGCGGCGGTCGCACACGATCACCGGCCGTTGTCGGTCCCGGCAACCAGCCTGAACGCGCACCCGGCCCGCACGCGGCGGACCGGCGAGGTTCCGGCTCTGCCCCCCAATGGCGACTCAGTGCTGGGCGCAACCTTGTACGCCAGTCACTGCGCCGCCTGCCACGGCCCAACCGGCGTCGGCGACGGCTCCGGCTCGCGTGGCTTACGCCCTCGTCCGGCCAACCTGGCGCTGCATGCTTACCAGGCCGATCGTCTGGCCGAAGTTCTGTGGAACGGCGTCGCAGGCACAGCCATGCCCGCGTGGCGCGATCGACCCCTTGCGGAACTCTCGGCGCTTGTCGCGCACCTGCAGCGCATCACGGTGCCCGGCTTGCCGCCGGACCCCCTTCGAGAAGATCAGGTCAGGCCCACGGCCGCCGACCTCGACCTGGGCGCCAGTGTCTACGCGGCCAACTGCGCGCAGTGCCACGGCACCGATGGCGCCGGCAATGGCACTGCGGCCAAAGGGTTGACCATCGCTCCTGCGGATTTCACGCGACAGACGCCCATGTTCGACGAGGCGCTACGCGTGCTGCGCAATGGGATCGACGGCACCCCCATGGCTCCCTGGACGCCACGCCTGCGCGACGATGAGCTGACAGCCGTGGCTCACTACGTGCGCGAGTTTTATCGAGGGCGCAGATGATTACCGACATCATCGTGTACCTGTCGTGCGGATTCACTGTGGTGTTTGTGGCCGCCTGGGCACTGCGACCCGACCTGCGCGCCAGGATCGAGCGCCCGAAATACTTGTTCCTCGAGAATGTTCGACGCTACGATCGATCCGATGACTGACCAACCTTCCTCGCGCCCAGGCTCCGGTTGGACGGTCGTCCTGGCCGTGTCATCGGTGGTCGCCGTCATGGCGATTGTCGGCACCTGGTTCGTGCTCAGCCAGCAGCGGCGTGAGGTGCCCGACGACGCCCCGGCGCCGACTGAAGAGTACGGCCGTCGGCTGATTGCCCAGACGTCGTGGTTGCTTGGCCCCGACAATCCTGATCCTGAGCGGCGCTTCATGAACAGTCGCCTCAACTGCGGGTCATGCCACCTCGATACCGGCACCCAGCCAGGCATGTTGTCGTTGACCGAGTCGTTCACCAAATACCCACGATTCTCCGGGCGTGACGGCAAAGAGGCCGACATCAAGGAACGCATCGACGGCTGCATGGAACGCAGCATGAATGGTCGCAAGTTGCCGCGCGATGGCGTGGAGATGAATGCGATGGTGGCGTACATCCGTTCGCTCAACGACCGATGGGTGGCCACCAGTCCGGCGCTGCGTGTCGTGCTTGAGCCGCCGACACTTCGCACCCCCGCGCGCGCGGCGTCACCCGAGGCGGGGCAGAAGGTGTTCGAAGCACGCTGCCGTGTGTGCCATGGCGGCGACGGTCTTGGCATGCTGGCCTCGCAGGATCCCCGGCGCGGCTACGTCTTTCCGCCGTTGTGGGGCGACGACAGCTTCAACAACGGCGCCGGCATGGCGCGCGTGCTGACGGCCGCGAGGTTCATCAAGGCCCGCATGCCATTCGGCCGCCCCGACCTGACTGACGATGAGGCGTTTGATGTGGCGGCGTACATCAATTCCATGCCGCGGCCGCAGATGTCCAGCAGCAAGCTCGAGGGCGACTATCCCGACAGGTCGACCAAGCCGGTGGACTCTCCGTATGGGCCGTACGCCGACCCGTTCCCCGCTGAGCAACACCGATTCGGACCGTTCGCGCCGATCGAAGCGTTCTACAAGAAGAAATAGGGGATCAGTGAAAAAGACGTCGGGTGTCTTTTTGCCTGCGGCATGCAAAAAGACACCCGACGTCTTTTTCACGCGTTATCGCGCGCGGAGGCGTGTGAGCAGCGCCTGAATCTGTTCACGGCGGTAGCGCGCGTCAGACAGCGCGGCTTCGAACGCCCGGTTCGCGTCGTCGAACAGGCCGGCCTTGGTGAGCGCCAGGCCAAGTGCAACGGGTTCGGTGGCCAGTCGAGTGCGATCGGCCTCGGCCGTCGATACGGAGGCCACGCTGAGGACAAAGAATCGCGCTTCGGGTTGTGGCGGCGCAGGGCGGACGACCTCACCCTCTGGTCGATAGGCCGTCACCTGCCACGCCAGCACCCGGTTTCGCGGCAAATTTCTCCGGGGCGTCCACGTTATCGTGTCGAGCCGGCCGCTTGAGGCGACTTCCCTGAACCGTTCGTCGAAGACCGCCACCGAGTACGCGGTGGCGCCGGCGACTGGCGTCCAGGAGAAGAGGGGCCGCGGGTCAATGACGCTGGTGCCCACGGGTGTTGTGAGCCCCGCTGGCGTTTCAGCCTCGGCAGTTCCGAGTAGCGTCCCCGCGTGCCCGCGCAGCAGGGCTGCATGAGGCGGAAACTCCATCCGGCCTGACTCAAGCGCCAGGGCGACGTCGCTACTTTCTTCCGCAGTCAGGACCGTGGTCGTCAAAGGCGCAGTCGGCGGGGAGGGCGAAGTGGCAGTGGCTGCAGGTGATTGCGCCGCCGGTATCGCGATGTTCTGTTCGGAAGTCGGCCATCCAAGCCAGAGGACCACCGCGATGCTGGCTGCCGCAGCGCCCCAGGCTACCACCGGCGTCATCCACGAACGCCGCCTCGGAATCAGCTTCGCGACGTCCGCGAGATCGGCAACGTCCTGTTGGCAGATACGGCAGTGTTCGACGTGATCCTCAACCCACTCGCGGTCCGCCTCATCCAACTGCCCATCCACAAGCGCGGTGAGGTGTTCGTGGCCCGGGTGGTCGAAGTCATCGGGCGCCGCGGTCAGCGTGGCCGAGAGTGTTCGGGCCACCGTATCCGGATCAAGCGGTGCAGGGCGACGCGGTTCGGTCACAACGACTCCTTCTGCAGCACATGATGCAAAAACGAAATCGATATTACCGTTTTGGTAGTCATGAGCGATCCACCGTCAAACGGCGAGCCAATCGCGCGCGCCCGGATTTCCTCAAGTTGATCACTTGTTGCCGTGTGATGCCCAACCGTGCGGCGATCGACAGGTCGTCGAGCGGAAGGTCCGCCCACAAATGTGCCAGGTCGCGTTCCGAGATTTCGAGGGCTGCAGCGATCTCGGCCATTGAGACGACTCCGGTGGCAGGCAGCAACTGGAGGATGGCGCCGCCGTCCGGGTCGCGCAGATTCAACAGCAGGGCCGAGCGCTGCCGCGGAGGGAGCGCGACCAGTTCCTTCCACACGTCCTGCAGTGCGGTCCGTTGTTCGAGCACGACGCTGATGGACGGCGCCGGGTCGGCCACCTGGCCGAGCCGGTCTGCGGTGCTCGGGTCGGCCGCGCTGGTCACCGGCAGCGCATCCGACACGCCGAGCAGCGTGGCCATGGCATCCACGAATCGGTCGAATTCCACTGCCTGGCCACACGCCTTCAACAACCCGGCGGCCACAGCCGGGAGCGCGGCCGCCGGGTCCACGAGGTGATCCCTGGCGAACGCCTGAGGCGTCTCGAGCAAGAGCTGTGTGCGGTCCGCGCTCGCGGCCGATGTGCCGAATGTGGCGAATGAGGTGGATGTCGAGCGGCATCGCCAGAGACCCTCATCGTCCTCATCGAGCCTGGTCTCTGGATGATGGGTCAGTGCGTACCGCAACCGATTGCGCAGTCGCGTGCGTTCCGGGAATTGCTGCCGCATGAGCGCGTGGCAGCAGTGTGCCGATACGGTGACGCTGTAGGCCAGGATGTCATCGATCGGTTCTCCCACCCCCGCACGTAACGACCATAGTTTGCGGGTGAGTTTCAGCCGTACCTCTGCCAGCACATCGTCAATCTGATGCACCATTCGCCGCGAGCGGGCGAGCCGTTGAGCCACAGAGTCGCGCGTGGCCGTGCCGACGTCACCCGAGAGCAGCGCGTCGAGCGCCCGCCACGCATCCACATCCGGCACGGCGTCGAGAAACGCGGCCAGACGGGGATCGTTCGATCGGGGATTAGCAGCGGCGCACATGGGAAGAGTTGCACGGATGGTAATACGGCGTCCGGTTTCGCGTCATACCCGAGGGAGAGGCATATCGCATGAGGGAACTTCGAATCGTGGTGTGGGGTGGTGTGCGCACGATGACGACCTCGCTCGTCCTGGTGCTTGCGGTGATGGCCGGCTCGTCTGCGGCCCAGACCGGCATGTTGACCAGCCTGACTGTGGCGGACCTGAGCCCGGTGTTTGATCCGGCGATCAAGAGCTACACCATTCCCAGGACGGCTGCGTGCTCGATTCCGGTGACGGCCACCCTTACGTACCCGGCGATCCACCGGATGTATATCGCGAGCAGTCTGACAGCGAGTGGCGCCACGGCACGGGCCTGGGTCTGCGACGGCCGGACAAAAATCGACATCATCGTCTATCAGGTGTGGACCGAGAAGGCGCGTTACACCATCACGGTTGTGGATGCTCCGGCGCCACCACCACCACCACCTTTACCACCACCACCTCCGCCACCACTACCACCTCCTCCTCCTCCGTCGTTCGAGCCGACGCCGGTGCCGTCGCCGATTCCGCCGTTGTCGGCCGACACGTTGCCGCAGGCGTCACCCACCGACGCGATCACGTCAGAGCGCCTGCTGCAGCAGGCCACGTACGGGCCAACGCCGACGGACTTTGCCGCGGTGAAAGCGAAGGGCATCAATCGCTGGCTGGCGGAACAATTCCAGATTCCCGTCGGCGGCATTTCCGATGGCCTGGACACGAATCAGCTTCGCGCCACGATGTTTCTCAAGATGGCGAACGGCCAAGACCAGTTGCGCCAGCGCATGGCGTTTGCCCTCGGCCAGACGCTGGTGGTGTCCACCAACAAACTGGTCAACGGATACGAAGTCATCCCGTGGGTGCGCCTAATCGAGAATCACGCCTTCGGCAACTACCGATCGATCCTGCGGGATATGACGTTGAGTCCGTCCATGGGCAAGTACCTGGACCTGGCGAACAGTGTTGGATCCGGCGGCAGTGCGCCGAACGAAAATTTTCCGCGCGAGCTGATGCAGTTGTTCACCATCGGGCTGTATCAGCTCAACATGGATGGCACGTTCAAGAAGGACGCGGCCGGACAACTGATTCCGACGTACGACCAGACCATCCTGAAAAACGTGGCGCGTGCGCTCTCAGGATGGACGTATCCCACACAGCCAGGCCAACAGCCGCAGTCTCGCAATCAGGACTACTTTGTCGGGCTGATGGAGCCAAGGCCCACGCGCCACGATGCCGACGCGAAGACCTTGTTCAATGGCATCACGCTTCCGGCCGGGCAGTCCGTCACCAAGGACATGGAAGACGTCATTGACGCCGTCTTCACTCACCCGAATGTTGCGCCATTTTTGGCGACGCGACTGATTCGATCGCTCGTCACGAGCAATCCGACGCCGGCGTACATCCAGCGCGTCGCCACCGTGTTCGTCGACAACGGCCAGGGCGTGCGTGGTGATTTAAGGGCGGTCCTCGTGGCCATCCTGACCGACGCGGAGGCGGCGCTCTCGGGTGCCGGCGACGGACGTCTGCGCGATCCCATCCTGCATGTGCTTGGCCTCTCGCGCGCGCTTGGCCTGACGGCTGCGAATCCGAACCAGTTCATGTACGTGCTCAGCAACCTTGGTCAGTCGGTGCTGACCCCAACCACGGTGTTCAGCTACTACTCGCCGCTGGCGCCGCTGCCGGGCGACCCGACGAAGTTCGGACCGGAGTTCCAGCTGTACGGGCCGGCGCTGTCCATCCAACGCGCCAATTTCATCTACCAGATTCTGAACAGCCAGTTCAGTTCGTCGTTCCCGGTGAACCTTGCGCCCTTCACGACACTGGCCGGTAATCCCGCAGTCCTGGTTGAACACGTCAATCAAACGTTGCTGTTCGGCCGGATGTCGCAGGAACTGCGCCAGATTCTGCTCGCAGCGGCGCAGGCCACGTCCGACCTCAAGCAGCGGGCGTTGGGCACGTTGTATCTCACCGCGATCTCAAGTGAGTTCGTGGTGCACTTTGGAGTCCAGTGACCATGGCACACTCACACCAGAACACCCCGGATCGTCGTCGCTTCCTCAAGCTCAGCGCTCAGCTTGCGGCGTTGGGCCTTGCCGGCCTTGGCACGGGCCTGCGCCGATCGCACACGCTGTTTGCGGCCGAGGCGCGGTCCACTGCGGCGCTGACCGACTACAAAGCTCTGGTTTGCGTGTACCTGTTTGGCGGGAATGACGGCAACAACATGATCGTGCCGCTCGACGCGACGAGGCGCGCGCAGTACGAGAACCTGCGCGGTGGTCTCGCCCTGACAGGAAGCGAATTACTCTCGCCCATTGCCGACGCCGGAGGCAATCCGTGGGCCATGCACTATGGACTGGCCGAGATGAATCCACTCTACGAGAGCGGCCATCTGGCCTTTGTGCTGAACACGGGTTTGCTTGAAAGCCCCCTGACGCGCGCAGGGTTTCTGGCGGGGCAGGCTGCGCCGACCAACCTGTTTTCGCACTCCGACCAGACCGTGCAGGCGCAGACGGGCATGCCGACGGCCGACGGGTACGGCTGGGGCGGCCGCTTGCTTGACTGCTTCGGCCAATCCGACAGCCTCGGGGCCGTCTCCGTTTCGCAGCATGCCCTGTTCCTGCAGGGACAAAGCGCCGGCGGCAACGTGATTCCCCCGGGCGCGAACCTGCAGTTGGGTGGCATGAACTTCTGGCCGCAGAACGAAGCGCTGCAACGTCGCCAGGCCGTCAACAACATGCTCCTGGTTGACGGCGGCCACCCGCTGCGCAAGGCGGCCAACAAGGCCATGGCCGATGGCCTCCAGCTCGCCGACACACTTGCAGCGAGTGCCGGATCCGACGCGGGCCTGGTGTTCCCCGGTACGTCGATCGGCAATCAGCTCAAGGAAGTGGCGCGACTCGTCAAAGTCCGTTCCGCGATGGGGCCAGGTCGCCAGGTCTTCTTCTGCTCCATGGATGGATTCGACCTGCACAGCTCCCAGGACTGGACCCACTGGTACCTGCTCTCGCAGCTCTCCCAAGCGCTGCAGGCGTTCCACAATGCCATTGGTGACGCGAATCTGATTCAGCAAGTCACCACGTTCACGCAATCGGAGTTCGGCCGCACGTTGCAGCCCAGCGGCAGTGGGTCGGACCACGCCTGGGGCAGCCATCAGATTGTGCTGGGTGGCGCTGTGAAGGGCGGCGTGTACGGCGCACTTCCAACGCTCGCGCTCGGCGGGCCCGATGACGCCAACGATCGCGGCGTGTGGATTCCCACCATCTCCACCGCACAATTCGGTGCCACACTGGGCAAGTGGTTTGGCGCCTCTGCTGTGGATCTCGCCGGGGCTTTCCCGAACCTGGCCAAGTTCCCCATCAGTGACATAGGGTTCATGCAGCCGGCGATCGCGCCGTAAGCTACCCTGATGGGGGTGCGACACTCCACCACTCGCCGGATTGCGACGATCGCGTGCTTCGCCGCGGCGCTCTGTGCCGGGCACCGGCCGCTCGACGCGCAGTCGTCGTCCAATCAAGGGCCCACCGACGCGTCGACCGCCCTCAGCGCTCTCGTCACACGTTTCGTTGCGGCCGCCTCTGATGACGCCCGCGCCGCCGTGCTCAAGGAGGCGCCGGAACTCGCCGCCGAGCCGGCGCGCATGGCCCTGTCCGATCACGCCGGAGGCCTCCTGACCCGTCGCGAGTACCCGGCGGCCGAACGCGCGTTCCGGGCGATCTTGTGGCTTGCGACAGCGACGAGCAATCCGCGCTTGCGCTCGTCGGCCCTGACCGGGCTCGGCAGCGTGGATGGTCAACGTGGAAACCTCGCCGGCGCGAAGGCGCACCTCACAGAGGCACTCCAGGTGGCCGAATCCCTTGGAGACCCGGCCGCCCTCCAACCGGTGATCGCGAATCTCGCCATCGTCCAGAGGCGCCTGGGTGATTTCGAGTTGGCGCAAGCGTCGTTCGACCGCGCGTTGGCGTTGGCCGAAGAACTTCGGCGGCCGAGTTCCATTTCGCGCGTGTACAACAACCTCGGCTTGATGCACGCGAGCCTGGGCAACGCGCGCCTGGCCCACGATTACTTCTCGCGCAGCCTCGAACTCAAGGTGGACGATGGCGGCCGCGGCACGCTGGACATTGCGAACACGCTCAACAATATCGGCGGCCAGTACGACGAACTCGGTGACTATCCTCAGGCGCTGACGTACTACAGGCGGGCACTGGCGCTCATCGAAAAAGTCGGCGTCGCCCCGGCCGCCACCTCAACGTGGAACAACATTGGCCGCGCACACGCCAACCTGGGCGAGCCCGATCTGGCCAGAACCGCGTTCGATCGGGCGCTGGCCATGGCCGAGGCGTCGGAAGATTCCGGCACGGTCGCCACCCTGCTCTACAACAAGGGCACGCTCAGTCGCGACGAGGAAAAATTCGCCGAGGCAGAAGCGCTCCAGCGCCGCAGTCTCACCTTGCGCGAACGCAGTGGCGACGTGGCGGGCCTTGTGGAGAGTCTGTCGGAGACGGCCAGCCTGCTTGTGCGGCAGGGGAGGGCACTCGAAGGCGAGCCATACATTACGCGAGCCGTGCGGATGGCGCAGTCTTCCGGTCTGCTCGCTCATCTGAGCAGAGCCCAACTGTTTGAAGGGCAGATTCACGAAGCACTGGGACGCACCGATGCCGCGATCGCGGCCTACGAGGCCGCCATCACGACGGCAGAAGCGCTTCGTACGCGAACCGTCGGTGGCGAGCGGGCCCGCCAGGTGTTCATGGCAGAGCGCGTGGGGGCGTACCTCAGCGTCGCGGCCCTTCACGCCAGGGCCGGCCGGGGCCTCGACGCGCTGATGGCCGTCGAGCGTGCACGCGCGCGCACGCTGCTCGATATCCTGGCCGCCGGTCGTCAACCCACACGCACGATGACTGCGGCGGAACGTGACAAGGAGCGTCACCTCAGCAACGTGATTGTGGCGTTGGGCAGTGAGGCGGCCGCCGAGCGTCAGCAGCGGACGCCAGACGCCGCCCGCGTGGCCGCGCTCGATGCCGATCTGGCCGCGGCTCGTCTGGCCCGTGAAGCGTTCACGGCCGAGCTGTACGGAGCGAACCCGGATTTGCGGATCATCCGCGGCGACACACCCATCCTCTCGCGCGGGCAGCTGGCCGCCATCCTGACTCCGGGTACCGCGGTGCTGGAGCTGGTGGTTCAGGCAGAGAGCGTCTGGGCCTATCTGGTGAAAGCCGGGCCCGATGGTCCGGTGGTCATTGCGAAGCGACTTGAGACGCCCGCCCGTCCGCTGCTCACACTGGCGGACCGATTCGCGAACCAGGTGTCGGGGCGCGACCTGGGCTTCGCCGCGACGTCCAGCCAACTGTATTCGGCGCTGTTGGGTGCGTTCGACACATCACTCGCCGATGTCAGCCACCTCATCGTCGTGCCCGACAACGCGCTGTGGCGCGTCCCCTTCCAGGCACTGCTCACACCGCGAGGCGCGTTTCTGATGGAGGAACGCGCGGTGTCGTATGCGCCCTCGCTGTCGGCGCTCATGGCCCTGCGCGAGCGACGCGCCCGACGGGTCGGCGCAGAGCCACGGTTGCTGGCTCTGGGCGATCCTGAACTCGCCGCCGGAGGTGCCACGGCTAATCTGTCGAAACGCCTGCCCGAGGCCGCTCGCGAAGTACAGGCACTGGGACGTTTGTACGGGGCCAATCGCAGTACGGTGTTTGTCAGCAGCGCGGCCACCGAAGGCACATTGCGCTCGGCCGTGCGGAACGCCAGCGTCCTGCATATCGCGACGCATGGCGTGCTCGATGATCGCAGCCCGATGTATTCCCATCTGTTGCTGGCGCCAGACCAGGCCGGGGTCGGCACCGACGGCCGTCTGGAGGCGCGGGAGTTGCTCGATCTCGAGATTACCGCCGATCTTGTGGTGTTGTCTGCATGCCAGACCGCAAGCGGCGTCGTCGGCGGCGGAGAAGGTGTGATCGGTCTGTCGTGGGCGCTGTTCGCAGCCGGGGCGACGACAGCAGTGGTGAGCCAGTGGGCGGTGGACTCGGCGAGTACCACGGCGTTGATGATTGGGCTCCACGAGCGGTTGCTTGCATCACAATCTGGGTCCGTGTCGGCGGCCGACGCCCTTCGTGGTTCGGCGCTCGCGCTGATGAAAGACCCGCGTTATCGCCACCCCTTCTATTGGGCCGGCTTCATCGTGATGGCGAGCCATTAACCACGCCGTGTTATGCTTTCCGCCGCAGTCATGATGTTCACCGTCGCGCGCAGTTCGTCCAAACAGACGAAGTCCAAGCGGGCCTCGCGAAAGCGGGTCCCGCGGTCGCATTGGCGGTGACGACAGTGGTCTGAAAAGACCGGCTCGGAACACGAGCACCTGATACCCGCTGATGCGCCTGTCGCTCAGCGGGTTTTTTCGTTGTGCGCGTCAATATTGCGCACATTGAAGGAGTAGGCAGTGACGAAGATCGACGTAGGAGTCTTGGGCGCCACCGGCATGGTGGGGCAGCAGTTCGTGTCTCGTCTCGAGAACCACCCGTGGTTCAACGTGGCGTGGCTTGCGGCCAGTGAACGCTCGGAAGGCAAACCGTACGCCGAGGCGTCAGCCTGGCGCCTGCCGGCACCGATGCCCGAGGCCGCGCGCCGCCTGACCGTGGACGCCTGTATTCCTGGCCGGGGCCCGAAGATGGTGTTCTCCGCACTCGACGCCGGCGTGGCTGGTGACGTGGAAGAAGCGTTCGCCCGCGCGGGTCACATCGTGCTGAGCAACGCGCGCAACCATCGGATGGACCCGCTGATCCCGCTGCTCGTGCCCGAGATCAACAGCGACCACCTCTCGTTGCTGGCCGAGCAGCGTCGCGTCAGGGGCTGGTCGGGCGCCATCGTCACCAACCCGAACTGCTCCACCGTGGTCCTGGTCATGGCGCTCGCGCCGTTGCAGCGGTTCGGCCTCAAGAGCGCGGTGGTGTCGACGATGCAGGCGGTGTCGGGTGCGGGATATCCCGGCGTGCCGTCGTACGACATCTTGGGCAACCTGGTGCCCTACATCGGTGGCGAAGAAGAAAAGATCGAAACCGAGACTTTGAAAATCCTCGGGTCGGACGGCGGCCGTACGCTTCACACCATGGTCGTCTCTGCCCATACGAACCGCGTTCCCGTGATCGATGGCCACACGATGACCGTGTCCGTGCAAGTGGAAGCAAAAGCGGAACTCGACGATGTGCGAGCGGCGTTTCAGGGGTTCGTGGGCCGGCCGCAGGAGCTCAAGTTACCGACCGCGCCGATTCCGGCGATTCTCCTGCGCGATGAGCCCAACCGCCCGCAGCCGCGTCTTGACTCGGACCTTGGCGGCGGCATGGCGGTGTCGGTCGGTCGGTTGCGGACGTGTCCGGTCATGAGCTTTCGTTTCGTGGCGTTGGGGCACAACACGGTGCGCGGCGCTGCCGGCGCATCGATCCTCAACGCCGAGTTGATGCACGCGGAGCTTCAATGTTTGTCCTGAAGTTCGGCGGCACGTCCGTTGCGGACCGCGCTGCCATTACCCGGCTCATCGAAATCGTCCGCGCGACACGACAGGCAGCGCTGCCGAACGTGCTGGTCGGCACGCAGCAGGACCCGCGAGGGCCCATCGTGGTGGTGTCGGCGCTGGGAGGCGCGACCGATCGGTTGCTCGGCCTGGCCGCGCAGGCCGGGGCTGGTGATGCCGATGGCGCGCGCGAGAACGTGCGACTGTTGTTGGAGCGTCACATCGAGGTGGCGGGCGTCATCACCGACGACGGACTGCGATCGGAGGTCGAGGCCTACCTCGGTACCGAGTTCGGGTCGCTCGCGCGGGTGGTGTCGGCGCTGGCTGTGCTCGAAGAGGTGTCACCTCGATGGCTCGACGCGATTGCGGCCGTTGGTGAACTCGCCAGCAGCCGCATTATTGCTGCGGCCCTCGAGTCGCGCGGTGTGCCGGCCGCCTGGGTGGATGCGCGAAAGGTGATGGTGACGACCGCCGAACACACCGCCGCGCCGCCGCTGATGGTCGAGACCGAAGCGAAGATGACTGCTGAGCTCATTCCTCTGCTGGCGGCCAGGCGGGTGCCGGTGATGGGTGGGTTCGTCGGCGCCACGGTGGATGGCGTGACCACCACGCTGGGCCGGGGCGGGTCAGACTATTCCGCAGCCATTGTCGGCGCCTGCATCGGCGCGTCGGAGATTCAGATTTGGACGGATGTGGACGGCATGCTCACGGCGGATCCGAGGCTGGTGCCGTCCGCGAGGGTCGTGCCGCAGCTCTCGTTCGACGAGGCCTCGGAGCTTGCGTACTTCGGCGCCAAGGTGTTGCACCCGGCCACCATTCTTCCGGCGATGGCCAGGAACATCCCGGTCCGCATCCTCAACTCGCGTCACGCTGAAGGACTGGGCACGCTCATTACCGCCAGCCGCCCTTCGAGTGGGCTTCCGCTCACAGCGGTGGCGTCGAAGCGCCACGTCACGGTCGTGGACATCTCGTCCACGCGAATGCTGATGGCGCACGGGTTCCTGCACAAGCTCTTCGGCGTGTTTGAACAACACGCGACATCAGTCGACGTCGTCACCACGTCTGAAGTCTCCGTCTCGGTCACCGTGGACGATGGGCGACGGCTGCCGAAGATTTTGGAAGACCTCAAGGCCTTCGCTGAAGTGACGAGCAGCAGCGACCTGGCGGTGCTCTGCGTGGTCGGCGAAGGCATTCAAGGCGACGCGACGTTTGTGAGCCGGCTGCTGAAGGCGCTGGGTCCCGTGCCCATCCGGATGTTGTCGCAGGCGTCCGAACGACGGAACATTACCATCGTGATACCGGATGCCGAGTTGCCAGGGGCGCTGACCCGCGTGCACGAGGAGTTCTTTACATGAAGACGCGAATCCTCATCATCGGTCACGGTCGCATGGGCACACTGGTGGAGCAATTGGCGCCCGACTACGGGTGCGTGGTTGCGGGCCTCGTGACGCGCGCAGCCGGCGCGCGCGGCGTTGCTGAGGCCGAAGGGCCGTTTGACGTGGCCATCGATTTCACGACGCCTGATGCGGTGGCGGCGAACGTGACCGCGCTGGCCGAGCGCAAGTTGAACGTGGTGATCGGCACCACCGGCTGGCAGGCGGCTGAGTCGGCGCTTCGCGCTGTGGCAGCTCACCACCAGATTGGCGTGCTGGCGGCGTCAAATTTCTCAATTGGGCTGCACATCTTTCGCGCGGCGGTCGCACAGGCGGCGTCGGATTTTGCCGCCCAGCCGCAGGTGGGCGCCTGGATTCACGAAGCGCATCATGTGGCCAAGAGGGACGCACCGTCCGGGACGGCCCTGACGTTGAAGCACGCCATGGAAACGGCCGGGTACAGCAGGGGAATCGATGTGTCGTCCACTCGGGCCGGCTCGATTCCTGGCACGCACACCGTTGGCTTCGACGGCCCGAGCGAGACGGTGACCCTGACCCACACCGTGCGCGATCGAGCCGTGTTCGCCAGAGGCGCGCTGGATGTGGCGCGCTGGTTGGTGGGCCGGCAGGGCTGGTTTACGATGGACGACTACCTGAAGGAGTTGCGATGAGAGTCCCTTTCACTGGCGTTGGTACGGCGCTGATTACCCCGTTCCACCACGACGGAACGCTCGACACGGCTGCGGTCAGCCGGCTGGCCCGCCGTCAGATTGACGCCGGCGTGCATGTGTTGGTGCCGTGTGGCACCACGGGAGAAACGCCGACGCTGTCGGTGGACGAGAAGCGCCGCATCATCGAACTGGTCGTGGCCGAAGCGAAAGGGCGCGCGCTCGTGCTGGCGGGCGCGGGTGGCTACGACACGAAAGAAGTCATCCACATGGCCGGGGTGGCGAAGGCGGCCGGAGCCGACGGGCTGCTCTCGGTGACGCCGTATTACAACAAGCCCACACCGGAAGGTTTGTACCAGCACTACAAAGCCATTGCCGAGAGCACCGATCTGCCGATCGTGGTCTACAACGTGCCGGGCCGCACCGGCGTCAACATCGAGCCTGCCACCCTGGTGCGCCTTGCGACGATTCCAAACATCATCGGCGTCAAAGAAGCATCGGGGAATGTCACCCAGATGGCGGAAATCTGCCGCGCCGTACCATCAGACTTCATCGTGATGTCGGGAGACGACGCTCTCACGCTGCCCCTGATGGCGCTGGGAGGCCACGGCATCATCTCGGTGGCGTCTAACGAAGTGCCATCGGAGATGGTGCAGATGGTGGAGGCGTTCGAGCGCGGCGCGCTGCTCGAATCCAGGCACTGGCACAACAAGTTGCTGCCTCTCATGCAGATTAACTTCATCGAAGCCAATCCCGTGCCGGTCAAGTACGCGATGGCCGCGATGGGGCTGTGTGAAGAGGTCTACCGGCTGCCGATGGTCTCACCGCGCAAGGCGTCGCAGGAAAAGATCGCAGCCGTGCTGGCCGAGTTGGGACTGCCCGTTGTTGCCGGCGCCATGAGCGGAGTCTCTGCGTGACCTCGCTTGAGACCACCATCGCCGCACTGTTCGCGGCAGGAAGCGACGCGAACAAAGACGACGCCCGGAAGGCCTTCTTCGAGTTGCAGCGCGGCCTGAACGCCGGTGAGGTTCGCGCGGCCGAACCCGACAGTACATCGCCGACCGGCTGGCGCGTCAATGTGTGGGTGAAGCAGGGCATCCTGCTGGGCTTCCGGTTTGGTGACACGGTGGACGCCTCGTCGGATCACGGCAAGTGGCCGTTTTTCGACAAGGACACCATGCCGCTCAAGAAGCCGGCGCTCGGTGACGGCATCCGCATCGTTCCCGGAGGGTCCACCATTCGGCAAGGCGCCTACGTGGCGCGCACCGTCGTCTGCATGCCACCGATGTACATCAACATCGGAGCGTATGTGGGCGAGGGCACGCTCATCGATTCACATGCGCTGGTGGGTTCGTGCGCCCAGGTCGGCGCGCGCGTGCATGTGAGCGCCGCCGCGCAGATTGGCGGCGTCATCGAGCCGGTGGGCGCGATGCCGGTGATCGTGGAAGACGACGTGCTCATCGGGGGAAATACGGGCATTTACGAAGGCGCGGTGATCAAGCAGCGAGCCGTGATTGCGGCAGGCACGGTGTTGACCGGGTCAACACCTGTGTACGACCTGGTGCACGGTCGAATCATCAAGCCCGAGCCTGGTCAACCGCTCGTGATTCCGGAAGGCGCGGTGGTGGTGCCGGGCGCAAGGACCGTGACGGTGGGCGCGGGCAAGGAGTGGGGCCTGTCGCTATCGACACCCGTAATCGTGAAGTACCGCGACGACAAGACCGACACAAAGACGGAGCTGGAGTCGTGGATCAGGTAGCGCTCATCGACTTTGCCCGCGCGCTGATCGACATCGACTCCACGACCGGGCGGGAGCAGGCCGTGGCCGCGTTCCTCTCGCGAACGCTGCGAGACCTGGGCTGGCATGTTGATGAGCAACCGCTGGCCGATGGGCGATGCAACGTCATCGCCAGAGCGAGTGCGGCCGAGAGTCCGCGCGTGATGCTGTCCACCCATTTCGACTGTGTGCCGCCGTTCATCCCGAGTCGCCTTGAGGGCGGGCGGATCTACGGGCGTGGCGCGTGTGACGCCAAGGGCATTCTGGCCGCGCAGGTGGCGGCCGCCGAGCGTGCACGGGCGGCAGGTCGTACGGATGTGGGCCTGTTGTTCGTCGCGGGTGAAGAGCGCGGCAGCGACGGCGCCCGGGCCGCGAACCTCTGGCCGAACGCGTCGCAGTGGCTCATTAATGGCGAACCGACCGACAACAGGCTCGGTCTCGCGACCAAAGGCGTCTATCGCGCGCGACTCACCGCCACTGGACGCGCCGCGCACTCGAGCCTGCCTGAACTGGGCGAATCCGCGATCGAGAAAATGCTGGACGCGCTCGTGTCCCTGCGCGAAGTGGAATGGCCTGCAGACGATCTGCTCGGCCGCACGAACTACTCCATCGGCCTGATGTCGGGTGGCGTGGCGCCGAACGTGATCCCTCCCTCTGCCGGCGCGGAGTTGATGTTCCGCACCGTCGGCGACTTCCGCGAGGTGCGCGACCAACTGGAAGATGCGATCGGCTCGTGCGCGACGATTGACGACGTGCTGGTGGTGCCGCCGGTGCGCTTGCACACGGTGCCGGGTTTCGAGACGGCGGTGTTTGCCTACACCACGGACGTGCCGTTTCTTGACGCGTGGGGCACGCCCATGCTGCTGGGCCCCGGGTCCATCACCGTGGCCCACACCGATGAGGAGCACCTGGAGATCGCGGAGTTGTTCCGTGCGGTGGATTGTTACGAGTCGCTCATTGCGACCACGTAGAAACGACAAACGTTGCAGTGATCCTGGCAGGTCACGCGCGTCAGCGCCACCGATGCGGCGGGACTGTAGACCTGCACGGCGTTGGCATCCCGATAGCGGTATGCTTCGGTTGTGCATGAGGCGCCACAGGGACACGCCGTCGCCACCTGGGGCCCTGGCGGCGCCACGCCGGCGGCGTTGCCCCCGCCTCCCGCCGGCCGCACCGGGTGGCCATGGACCGACGCGGCGCCGCCGCTGCCCCGGACCCGGCCGGACGGCTCACCCTGGCCGCGTGTCTCCATTGTCACCCCGAGCCTCAACCAGGCGCCGTTCCTGGAAGAGACCATCCGTTCGGTGCTTATGCAGGGGTACCCGAATCTCGAGTACCTGATCCTCGACGGCGGCTCCACGGATGAGAGCGTGCAGATCATCAGGCGGTACGAACGCTGGCTCACGTTCTGGAGCAGCGAGCCGGACGCCGGGCAGTCCGACGCCGTGAACCGGGGATTCGCGCGTACCACCGGCGAGGTGCTCGGCTGGTTGAACAGCGACGACTACTTCGCGCCGGGCGCGCTCGGGGTGGCCGCCGCGGCGCTCGTCTCAGCCAGCCCGGACGTGGGCGCCGTCGTCGGCGTGGGCAGCAAGGTCGACGACCGGGGACGGGTCTTCCACTCGCCCCTGCCGCCGGTCGTCACGCACGAGAGCCTGCTCGACTGGTGCAGCGGGATGAACTTCATGCAGCCCGCGTGTTTCTTCACCCGGGACGCCTGGGTGTCCGCCGGGCCTCTGCGCGTTGATCTGGACTATTGCATGGACCTCGCGCTCTGGCTCCGGATGGCCGAACGGCACCGGTTCCTCGTGATCGGGGACACACTCGCCTTCGTACACACACACGACGATGCCAAGTCGATCCGGTCACGGCACCGGATGTTCGGCGAGATTGCCCTGCTCCTGGCGGCCGAGGCCGGAGCCTGGGACAGGGGGAAGGCTGTGCTCTACACGGTGCTCGATACCGACGACCTGCAGAAACGCGGCGTGAGGCACCTGTCACAGGCCCTGGTACGCGAAGTGATGCGCCGGCTCCGCGCGGTTCGCTTTGGGTGACGGCTGCCCTCCGGCGCAGCCGATGCGGCGGCGCGGGATATGCCCGCAGGGACTGCTCCGCGTTGCGCGCCGGTATCACGATCGAGAGGTGGGGGGACTGAAGTGCCAGATCAAGTCACCAGATATGATACCGGCTGCGATTCAGGTCTGCATTGTCCATGAAACCCTATGTGATTGTCGCGCCCGGCTACACCGAGAAATCCTGGGGCGTTCGTACCCAGCACCTGCTGTGCCACCTGCTGAATCAGATGGGGGTGCCCGCGTACATGCACCTGCTGCGGCGATCGGACACCAATCCCTCGTGGCGGACGCCGATTGCCACCCGCCGGCACGTCGAAGACGGCATCGTGGTCTACGGGGAACTCGAGGCCAACCCGCTGCACGCCCGCCGTGTGGTGCGGTGGATCCACAATCGACCCGGGTACATCAACGGCACGGTCATGCCGTTTGGCCCCGACGATTACGTTATGGCGTTCAGCCCGATGATGGACGACACCCGGCCCATCCTCAACCTGCAGACGCCGAACGAAGGGCTCTTCCACCCTCACGACCTGCCCGAGAAACACGGCGAATTGTTTTATGTCGGGAAGGGTCTCGCCAGTGCGAGGCGGGAGGACATCGAACGGGGCCGGACCGAAATCACGCGGGCCTGGCCCGCGACCCATCCCGACCTGGCTGACCTGCTGCGGCGGTCGAAGGTGGTGTACAGCTACGACACCCTCACGGGCGTCAACTACGAAGCCACGTGGTGTGGCACCCTCGCCGTGATCATCCCCAATGGTCCCTACACGCGTGAGGACATTGCGAAGGGGGAACTGGGCCTGAGCGGCATCGCCTGGGGGACCGACCCCGCCGAGATTGAACGCGCCGTCCGGACGCTCCCGGACGCGTATCCGCAGTATCTCAGGGTCCTCGAGCGCCAGCATGAGGGCCTTGAGGCCTTCGTGGCGGCGACGCAGCCCCGCTGGTGACCGGAAGAATGGCGCTTCTGCGACCGCGCATCCTTCTTGTCGGCGCCGGCCGGTTCGGCGTGCAGCACCTGTCGGAATGGACCCGCCTGGCAGACGGCGGAGAGGTGGACTTCGCCGGCGTGGTCGTCCGGAACGCCGGGCGGCGCGAGGCCGTCGGCCGTCAGTATGGCGTCCAGGTGTTTGCTGACCTGACCGACGATCTGATCCAGAGCGTGGACGCGGTGGACCTTGTCACGCCGCCTGACACACACGCGGGCCTGGTTCGGCGCTGCCTGCCGTATGCCCATGTCCTCGTCGAAAAGCCGCTGGCCACCGACCTGCACGAGGCGACGGCGCTGGCGGCGCTGTCGCGCACCCATGATCGCGTCCTCATGGTGGGCCACGTGTACCGCTTCCACCCCGTGGTTATCGAACTGCAGCGGTTGGTGGCGGCGATCCCCGAACGTCCCCGCGGCATAGAGGGCGTCATGATCAATCCGGCCGGCGAGCAGGCCGGGCGTGCCGAGGCGAATCTCGAGTGGCTGCATCTGTTCGACATCGTCGATTTCCTCTTTGATGTGGCGCCGGACGTGGCGCTCGGCCGGCAGCGGGGCCCGCTCAATCACGTCAGCCTCCGCTATCCGGGCCCGATGACCGCCAACTTCCGACTCGGGTGGGAAGGGGAGCAGAAGGTGCGGACGCTGCACCTGGTCTATTCGGACCGCCGATTCACAATCGACCTGATCGACCACTCGATCGTCGTCTCCACGCAGAACAACCAACTGCACAAGAGTTTCTTCCCGGCCACGTCGGGGGCGCTGCTCGCGGAATTGCGCAGGTTCGTCGGCGCGATCCGGCAACCGTCTCTGCCGCATCCCGATGCCGCGGTCGGGGAACGCATGGTTCGAGTGGCGCTCGCGTCGCGGCCGGTGCCCGCCCCCAGGCGGCCGAGGATCGCGGTGATTGGCGGGGGTGTCTTCGGCGCCACATGCGCCCTCGAACTCTCCCGCGTCGGGGACGTGACGTTGTTTGAGCGCCATGCCGACCTGCTGACCGAAACGACCGCGACCAACCAGCGGCGGCACCATTCGGGGTTTCACTATCCCCGCAGCTACGACACGATCACCGAGATCCGCGCGGCGCGCCAGGCCTTCGAGGCCGAGTACGGCGACGCCATCGACCGCGCAATTCCCGCCTACTACTGCACCTCGGCCACGGGCATCGAGATTCCGGCTGAACGGTACCTGGCCTCGTGCAGGAGCAATCACCTGGCCTTCTCGATCGCCGATCCGCCGGCCGGCATCGTCAACCCCTCATCGGTCAGCCTCTGCGTACTCACCGACGAGGGGGTGTACGACGTGGATCGGTTGCGGGACATCGTGCACCGGCGATTGGCCGGCAACCCCAACGTCCGGTGTCACCTGCGGACCACCGTCGTGTCGGGGGTCATCACCGGGGACGGGACCAAGCGCATGACGGTGAGCGGTCCGGACGGCACCGTCGAGGCCTCGTTCGACTACCTTGTCAACGCCACGTTCGCGGGACGGAATCTGGTGGCGCAGTGGTTCGGGTTTCCCATCGAGCCACTCCGTTTTGATCTCTGTGAGCTGCTCCTGCTGCGGCTCCCCATTCCGCAGATCTGCGTCACCGTCATCGACGGACCGTTCACCTCGCTGACGGGCACCGGGCAGGAGAATCAGTTCTTCCTGTCCCACATCCACGACTCCGTCTCACGCAGCGTGATCCCGGACGATGGGATGCCGCCGACGTGGTCGGGGGTGGTGAGTAATCGGGCCAATCTGCTGCGTCACGCCGAGCGGTATCTGCCCATCGTGACGCAGGCCTACGACGTCCGGTCACAGTGGATGACGCGGGCGGTCAACGCGTTCGCCCGGGATTTCGATGCGCGCCCGACCGTCGTCACCGATCATGGTTTCGGCTGCTGGTCGGTGCTCGGCGGCAAGGTCGTCACCGCTGTCACGAATGCGCGGGCGATTGCGCGGGAAATTGTCAACGAGATGTAGGGCGGTCTACGGATTCCACCGGCGATAGTGTGCCGGGTTCCGGAACGTGTCCCGGCGCCAACGCTGATAGACGCCGAGCAGGGGGCGACGCAGCACGAAGGGCAGTGCCCTGTGGAGGCGCCAACCGATCGACGTGGGCGCCGGTGCGGCCGTTGTCCACGCCGTCGTGTAGTCACTTTGTTGCGGATGGCCCGCCGCGAACGGTTCGACGCCGGCGCGTTTGACGGCCTGGACGAACAGGTAGACCGGCCGGTTGGTGACCAGGCCGACCCGGCCGCCCACCTCGGCGGGGTCACGGACGGTGTACACCGTCCGTCCGGCCGTCAGCTCGATTCCGGGAAAGGCGTGTTCGACCGCCAGCACGTGCTCGACCTCGAAGCCGGACGCCTCGCTGAACACCCTGAAGAACAACTCCGGGCTGAACTGGTAAAAGCCGTGACCGCAATGGTTGTTGGCCGGCGTCAAGGCGAAGAAGCGCCCGCCCACCTTCAGCATCCTCATGCAGTTGGCGATTGCCACCGGGAAGTTGAACACGTGTTCGAGGGTGCCGGCGTCCACCACCGCGTCGTACGCGTTCCAGTGCGCCTCCGGGACGGGGAGGTTCAGGTCGTGCGTGACCGCGGCGCCTTCGTACCCGGAGCAGTCCATCGAGACCAGCGTGGTGATCGCCAGGAGATCCGTCAGCACGTCGTCGGCGAAGGTGGGCGGCACGCCTGCGCGGCGGTGCGGGTCCGGTCCGGTCCGGCCCATGAGGCGGCGCGCCTCGTCGAGTTCAGCGGGGCGGACCGACAGATGTTGCCGTCCCAGGGTCAGCGTGTGCGTGAACACGGCTCCGCGGCGCCTGGCGTCACACAACATCCGCAGGGTAAACGCTTCAATCCCCATGCCCGGAGTATACTGGCGCTCTTGTCAGCATCGAGCCCTGCCGTGGCTGTGCCGCCACCCCTGCTCTCTGTAATCGTGCCGACCCGGCGGCGTCCTCATCTGCTGTCCGGCCTCTTCGCATCGATGGCGGCGCAGACGCTTCCGGCGGATCACTTTGAGTTGATCGTCGTTGATGACGGCGGTGCGGAGGGCGCGCTTGACGAGGTCGCGCGGCCGTTCACGGCGGCGTTGCCGCTGATCCTGATGCGACAGGATGCGCTGGGACCGGGTGCCGCCCGGAACGCGGGTGCCGCGACGGCGCGCGGGCGTTATCTGGTCTTCACGGGGGACGACTGCCGGCCGGCCGCGGACTGGCTGGCGACCGTCCAGCGCCGGCTGGGTACCAATCCCGGCGCGTTGGTCGGCGGCCGGGTCGTCAACGCGCTGCCGGAGGATCCGTTCGCGACCGGCAGCGCCCTGCTCATCGATTACCTGGATCGCTGCCGCGACAGTCAGGCGACGGAGGCGCCGTTCTTCACGCCCAACAATCTGGCCGTCACCAAGGATCTGTTCCTGGGCGTCAACGGATTTGATGCCTCAATGGGCGCGACCGGTGAAGATCGGGATTTCTGCGACCGATGGCTCACGCGCGGATTCCCGATGGTCACCGCCTCCGAAGTCGTCGTGCGACACGCGCACCCGCATGATCTCGTGAGCTTCTGGCGCCAGCACATGGCGTATGGACGAGGGTCCAGGCGCTTTTATCGCGCCCGGGCGAAACGTGGGGTGCCCAGGCGGGCAGTACGACCCACACCAGAACCACTGGCCTTCTACGTCAACCTCATTCGATATCCTTTCTCCAGGGGCGCGGGATCCCGGGCCTGGCTGCAGTCGGGCCTGCTGCTTCTCGCGCAAGTGGCCAACCTCGTGGGCTTCGTCGTGGAAGGCCGGCGATACACGCCGACCGGCAGAACGTGACGCCGCGGCACTCGACACCGGGCTTCGCGCGTTTCCTCACGCGCAGCTATCCGAAGGAGACGTGTCGCACAAGCGTCCTCATCGGGCTGGCCAGTGCGGCAGAAGCCATGGGCGTGGTGGCGCTGGTGCCCGCCGTGACCGCCGCCATCAGCGCCGGAGGCGCGCCGGACGCGCGCCATCCGCCCGGCCGGATGCTGGCGGGCGTGTTCGAATGGGCCGGCCTCCCGTATTCGCTCGTCACGCTTGTGATCGTCATCGCACTGTTCATGGTCGGCAAGGGGCTGTTTCAGTGGCTCGCCTGGCGCGTCGGCGGATGCGCCATGGCGCAGATCGCGACCGACCTCCGGCTGCGGCTGGTCGGCAACCTCTTCAGGGCCCGGTGGCGGTACTTCGCGCAGCAGCCCATCGGCACACTGGCTACGGCCGTCGGTCATCAGGCGTACGTGACCGCCCATGCCTATCTCGCGCTGTGCCAGTTGTTTGCGGCAGGGCTGCTGGTGCTGGTCTACCTCGCGGCGATCGCCGTCGTCTCGCCGGTGTCGGTGCCGCTGGCGCTGGTGGTGGGATTGCTGCTCGTCGCGCCGCTGCGCAGCCTGGTCGGGTACAGCCGGACGATCGCCGACAACGAAGCGCGCGCGCAGCAGAGTTTCGTCACCAACCTGCTGAACGCCGTCCAGAGCATCAAACCCATCCGGGCGATGGGCAGGGAAGACAACTTCGAAACGCTGACGCGTTCCGACGCGGACAACTTGCGCGCGTCGATCGCGCGCCAGGTCAGCATGAGTTACCTGATGCCGGTCCTTCAGGAGCCCATCCTGGTGGTCGGTATCGCGATGTTCGTGGTGGCCAGCCGGTTCCTGCTGCAGCAGGACTTCCCTGCGCTGGCGGTGGTGGTCTTCGCCCTCTGGCGGTGCGGCGCGCACCTCAGCTTCGCGAACCGCGCCTACCGCGAGCTTGTCGTGGCTGAGCCGTACTACCGGCAGCTGCAGGGGATGCTTGACGCGTCACGCGAGGCGCACGAACCGGATACCGGCACACGCGAGGTGCCGGTCGGGCCGGTCTCCATCGAGATCACGCACCTCGGCTTTGCCCACGGCGCCGAACGGATCCTGGACGACCTTTCCATGCAGATCCCGGCGGGGTCCATCACGGCCATCGTGGGCGAGTCGGGCATCGGCAAGTCCACCCTCATCGATCTGCTGGTGGCGTTCCACCGCCCGGCCGAGGGACAGATCCTTGTCAACGGTGTACCGCTCGGCGACATCTCCGTCCGCGCCTGGCGCAGGTCGCTGGGGTACGTGCCTCAGGAGACCACGCTGTTTCACGGCACGATCCTCGAGAACGTGCGCCTGGGCGATCCGGACCTCAGCGACGAGGACGTGCGCGCGGCTCTCATGTCGGCCGGCGCGTGGGATTGGGTTGCCGGGCTGGAACACGGGCTGCAGACGATGGTCGGTGAACAAGGCGCGCAGGTGTCGGGGGGGCAGCGCCAGCGCATTGCAATCGCCCGCGCCCTGTCGAGGCGGCCCACGCTGCTGTTGCTCGACGAATTCACCGCGTCACTCGACGCGCAGACGGAGACGGCCGTCATTGAGGCCATCCTGGCGCTGCGGCCGCGCGTCACTACGGTGATCGCGACCCACCAGCCCGCGCTGGTGGAGATCGCCGATGTGGTCTACCGGCTCGAAGACAAACGGGCCACGCCGCTCGGCGCCGCCGACCTCAGCGCCTTCCGTCGTCGTCGGGCGCCCGCCCGGCCGTCCACTGATCCAGCGGGTGCGGCGCGGCCGCACTGCTGACGTTATCGAGAGCGCGGTTGTGGCCGCGCGTGAAGACGTCGATCACCGTCGCCCGCAGGAGGCCCTCCGGATACGGGACGTTGTCGATGCCGCGCGCGCCACGGATGCGTGCGGTCTGGGCGAAGGGATACCACCGGTGGCCGTCGGCGATGCTGTGCAGGCATGCGCTCGCGAGCACACGCTCGATCGGCTGCCGCGCCCGATCGTCGACGTGCGCCAGCGCATACGGCAGCAACCGCCCCGCGAACAGGTCCGTGCGGAACAACACCAGCACCGTCTCGAGCCACGTCAGGTTCTGGGACAACCGTCCCACGATGTCGAAATCCGGCGCGGCGGCCTCGACGATGGCGTCGAAATTCCGGATGCACACCCGGCCGGTCACCTTGGCAAACCGCGCGGCGCCGCTGAGCAGCGCGCTGCGCTCGAGCGCCGTGCGCATGATGTCCAGTTCGCCGTAGCTGCGACCCCGGGCCGGCGAATAACCCTCCGTCCGAAACGAGATCAGCTCCACACGCTTGCCGGCCGACTGATGGCGGTCGACGATGGCCTGGAGGGCGTCAAGCGGATGGCCGGAATTGTCCACGAACACAATGTCGCGCACCGCTCGCTGGGTGGTGATCCAGAACTCGAGCGCGGCGCAGTAGTCCCGTAACCGCACGCGCGGATCGAGGCGTCCGCCGGGGCGCAGGAACTCCGGGTGGTCCACTTGGATGGTGGATGTCAGCAGCAGGCACACCCCGTCAGCCATCAGTGGCCCCCATACACGTCCGCCAGTTGCGCGGCCGCCTTCGACCATGTCCGCGCCGCCGCTTTGGTGAGGTTACGTCCGCCCATCTCCGGCAGGTCCCCGGCTGAGGCAATCGCGCGGGCCAGGGCGTCTTCCAGTCCGGTGGCGTCCGCCGGGTCGTAGAAGAAGGCCCCGCGTTCGTCCAGGACTTCCACCAGGCCATCGAGGCGCGGCGCCACGCAGGCCTTTCCGTACGACATGGCGAGCACGGCCGCGCCGGACGTCAGGATGTGCACATACGGCAGAGCCACGACATCGCAGGCCGCGAGCAGGACACCGACCTCGTCGGCGGGCAGGTACCGGAAGCGGAGGTGGATACCCGCCGCCATGGCCGCGTCCCGGTTGAGTTCCGACGCCAGATCCGCATCGACCGGCTCGCCGGCAATCCACAGCTCCGCGCGGCCGTCCGCGGGCAACGCGCGGAACGCGCGCACGATGTCAGCCAGCCCCTTGTATCGCCGGATCTGGCCGAGGCACAGGATGACGACCGCCTCACCTTCAATGCCCAGGTGCTGCCGCGCCTCCTCGCGCGTCACATCGCCCGGATAAGCGCCGATGTAGTTGGGGTGGGCCATGACGACGATCCGGTCCGCGATACGACGGGCCCGATACAGGCCGATGAACTCCCGCTTCGCGGCCTCTCCGTGGACGACGATGGCCTGCGCCAGCCTGGCAAATAGCAGGTTGCAGAACCACTCAAAGCCGGCCAGGCGCCGTTCGTGGTTCAGCAGATTGTGCGCGGTCCAGACGAAACGGCAGCCGGCGATCCGCAGGACGCCGACCTGCACGAAGAACAGGCCCGCTTTGATGCCCGCGCGCCACCACGACCCAGAAGGAGCCGCCGGCAGGACGTAGGGAACGATGAACTGGAAGTGAAGGACGTCAGGGCGTTCCCGCAACGCGCGCAGCGCGAAAACATGGCCGTAGGGCACCGGCACCACGGGAATCCCCCGGGCCCGGAGGCTGCTCATCAAGAGCTGGCCGTACGGATTCTTGCCGAGACCATCGTCGGGAAGGTGCCACAACGCGCGCCCATGATACTAGTTCCCCGTGCGCATCGGTATCGACGTCTCGTGCTGGCAGAACACACGTGGCTTTGGCCGGTTCACGCGGGAGCTGGTCGGTCAGCTCGTTCGCGAGTTCACGCCCGCGCACCAGTTCGTGCTCATCGCCGACGCGCGCACCGCCGTCGAGGCGAAATTCCCGCATGGAGCTGAGGTGGTCGTCGTCGGTACGCGGGAGCAACCGATGCGTGCCGCGGCCGCCGACGGGTGGAGGAGTCCCCTGGACCTGATGACCCTCGGCTGGCGGGCCGCACGCTGCGGCGCCGACATCTTCTGGTTCCCCGCGGCTTACTCGTTTTATCCGGTGATCGGCCGGGTGCCCGTCGTGGTGACGATCCATGACGCGATGACCGAACGCCAGCCGGCCCTGTTTTTTCCGACGCGTCGGGCGCACCTGTTCTGGCAGGTCAAGCTGTGGCTGGCGCGTCGTCAGGCCGCCGCCATCGTGGCTCCCTCCGAGAGCGCCAGGCGCAGCGTGGCGGCCGCGTTCGGCTGGCCCGTGGAGGAAATTGCGCGGATTGAGGAAGCGCCGGCGGAGGTGTTTCGCGGCGCAGGGAATCCGGCTGCAGCGCGCGAGACCCTGTCGCGCCACAACGTGCCCGCTGACGTCCCGCTGGTGCTCTACGTCGGCGCGATCAGCCCGCACAAGAATCTGGCCGGGCTGCTGAAGGCGATGGCGGAGGGACCTGCAGGCGATTCGGCTGACTGGCACCTCGTGCTGATTGGGGACCACACGACGGACAGCGCCCTTGGCTGTTACCACGAGGTCGAGCGATTGCGACGCGACCTCGGTCTGGCGGATCGCGTGACCTTCACTGGATTTGTCAGCGACGAGGAACTCCGTGGGTTCTACCACGCCGCGAGTCTGCTGGTGCTGCCGTCATTTGACGAAGGGTTTGGCCTCCCGGTGGTGGAGGCGATGGCGTGTGGCCTGCCGGTGGCCGTCAGCAACCGGGGCTCACTTCCCGAACTGGTGGGGGATGCCGGCCTGACCTTCGACCCGGAGAACCGGACGGCCATCAGCGGAGCGATTACACGACTGCTGAACGATCCCGACCTACGCCGGGAGTTGGGTGCGCGAGGAGTCGCCAGGGCCGCAGGTTTCTCCTGGAAGGCATCGGCCCGCCAATTGATGACGGTGTTCGAAAAGGTGGCGGCGCGGTAGTGCGGATTCTGTTTGCCGGTCACGATCTGGCCCACCCCCTCGGGGGCGGGGAACTCTCGGCGCGCACCCTGCTCGGTCGGCTCGCGGCGACGCACGAGGTGGACGCGATCTGCCCCGAGCGGCATCGCATGCCTGCCGCCCTTCCGTTTCACCTGGCAGCCATGGTCGTCGAAACCCGGTTTCGCCCCCTCGTGGCGCGTCGCGTCCGGGAGCAGCAGCCGGATCTGCTGATCCTGCAGGCGCCCGCCTGGCTGCCGCCGGACGATGTGCCGGGAACGACCAAAGTCATCATCTTCATGCGCAGTCTCATGTGCTACGGCGCGGGCGATGCGAACCCGAGCCGATGGAGGCAGGTGGTCGGGCGGCCACTCCGGGTCGCACGTCTCCGGAGGAGCCGGGCGCTGATCGAGCGCGCGGACCTGGTCGTGAGCAACTCCCGTTTTCTCCAGCACGCGCTGCTGGCTCGCGCCGGCATTCCGAGCCACGTGGTCACACCCTTCATCGATACCGAGGCGTTGCGCGCGTCGTTGACCGGCGGTCCTCGTGAGTACCTGACCTTCGTGGGGTTGGACGAGTGGAAAGGGGCGTCGATCGCGCTTCGCCTGGCCGAGGCCCTGCCGGAGCGTCGCTTCCTGTTTCTGGCGGGCGCACGGTCGTCACCGCACCTGAGGTCGCAGGCGGCCCGGCGCCCGAATGTGACGTGTACCGACTGGACGTCCGACATGGGCCGGGTGTTCGACCGGACCCGCATCCTTCTGATGCCGAGTCTCTGGGAGGAGCCGTTCGGACGGCTGCCCGTTGAAGCCGGCGCGTGTGACATTCCCACCATCGCCAGCGCCAGAGGGGGCCTTCCGGAGTCGGTCGGCGACGGCGGCGTCCTGATCGATCGGGCAGGGGACCTCGGTGAGTGGATCGATCGCATCACGGCGCTGGACGATCCGGGGCGGTATGCGTCCTTGTCAGCGGCCGCCCGGCAACACGCGGCGGCTCACAGCCTGGAGACGACGTTGCCACGTTTCGGAGCTCTAGTTGAACGCGAGTTGGCCGTACGGTTGTTTGCAAAATGACGAAGTGAGCGGAAAGGTCAACTCGAAGTGCCCGCGTGGCCGGATTCGTTGATAGTGCACCAGCGACTCGCCCAGAACCTTACGCGCGCGATGCTCATCGCCGGTACGTAGAGCCTCGGCCTTGAAGCCCAGGCCGAGCTACGTCCGGGGAGGGGCAGCAGCGCCGGGCCGGTCTGGGACCCGCCAACTTGTTCCGGTACGTAGCTCGGGCTGGTTCTCAAGCCCGAGTGCCATTACCGCCGACTGACGGAAAACGTCGCGCGATAGTCGGCGGGCAGGATCCCGCGCGTCGAGAACGGGTATGGCGCCAGAATATCGAACGAGATGCGGAAAGGGCTGTGGGAGACGTGCAGGATGACAGCAGGACCGAGATCACCAGGGCGGACCGCAAACGCGTGCGTGTTGGACGAAATGGACTCATGGTGTTGTGATCTATGACGCAGGATGTGGCTGCGGAGTTGTGAGAAGGGTGTTGGGCTGTGGTTGAAACACACGTACGGATTGGATTCATCGGGCTTGGGGTCATGGGCCGCCCCATGGCCTCACATTTACTCGCCAAAGGCTACCCGCTCGTGGTGCACAGCCGAAGCCGTAGTCCTGTGGACGCACTCGTGGCCGCCGGCGCCGTTGCGGCCGTGTCGCCAGTGGAAGTGGCGCGCCGGTCTGACGTGGTGATCACCATGCTGCCTGACACGCCGGACGTGGAAGCGGTGCTGACGGGGCCGGACGGCGTGATCGGCGGCCTGGCGAAGGGCGGGATGGTCATCGACATGAGCAGCATTTCGCCGGTGGCCGCGAAGGCGCTGGCCGCCCGGTTCGCCGACGTCGGCGGCACCATGCTTGACGCGCCGGTCAGCGGTGGCGAGATCGGGGCGATCAACGCGTCACTGTCCATCATGGTCGGCGGTCACGCTGAGGCGTTCGAGCGCGCCCGCCCGATCTTCGAATGCCTCGGCCATGCGGATCGGATCGTTCACATCGGCGCCGAGCCGGGTTCGGGACAGCTTTGCAAAGTCTGCAATCAGGTGGCCATCGGTGGCGCGCTGGCCGGTGTGAGTGAGGCGCTGGCGCTAGCGCGCAAGGCCGGCGTAGACGGGGCGCGCGTCCGCCAGGCGCTGCTTGGCGGGTTTGCTTCGAGCCGCGTGCTCGAAGTGCACGGCGAACGGATACTGACGGGCCAGTTCGTGCCGGGCTTCCGCACGCGCCTGTACCAGAAGGACCTTCGCATCGCCCTTGAGGCCGGCGCCGCTAGTGGCGCTGCGATGCCAACAGCGACGCTGATCGCGGCCCTGGTCGAAGCGCTTGTCGCCTCAGGTGGTGCGGACCTGGACTACTCCGCGGTGGGCACCATGCTTTGAGAGTAGACCTCGGCCTTGAGGCTCAGGCCGAGCTACGTACGGAACGTGTGGCCAGAGCAGCGGCGCGTGTCGCGGTCCGGTACGAAACTCGGGCCGGTACGTAGCTCGGGCTGGGTCTCAAGCCCGAGTGCTCCCGCGGGCTGCTGTGGACTGGGGCAGCTATCGTCCTGCGAGTGAGGTGAGGAGGCTGACAGTCGCGGCGAGGTGTGCGCGGCACCAAACAGCGCAAGTGCGGCGACGAAAGTCATCGCTACCGGCGGCCCAGCTGCGTCGCCCAGTTCAACACGACCTCAATCTGCGAGACAGCGGTTCCGGGCCTGAGCTGCTGGACGCGCAGGAAGCGTCGGTTGTCGAGTGACAAATCGTAGGGCGTGTTGCCATTGGCGGAGTTCTTGAACCGTCCCTCAAAGAGCACGCGCGGCACCTTCGCAGAGAACCCTCCGGCCGTCGAATACTCGGCGACCATCACCTTGTTATCGAGTGCATCGAAATACAACTCATGGCCGGCTTTCGACCACCGCGGCGAGGTGCCGCCTCCCGTTGAAATCGTTGTCTTTGGTCCCGTGCCCACAAAGGGCTGGACGTACACCTCCGAGGGCCCAGACACGGTTGACTGAAACGCGAGCCAGTGCCCATCCGGGGAGACCATTCCCGTCTGCGCCAGGGCACTGGCCGGGAAGATCAACTGAGGTTCGGGCGCCTTCGAGGCGGTCCTCAGCGGCAACTTCCAGACGGTGACGCCATCCACGCTGTTTTCGTTGAACACCAGCCACTCCCCATCGGGAGACACCGATGCTGGGCTCTGAACCACATCCGCCTTCTCGGTCAGGCGTTCCTCGACACCGGTGCCGTCGGCCGCTTTCGAGTAGAGGTTTCTGAAACCCGCGCGGGTGCCCCGGTAGATCAGGCGCTTACCATTTGTTGTCCAGACCGGCGCCTGACTGCTGCCGCTTGTGACGAAGGGCGTCAGGGTGTGGCGCATCAGGTCGAGCGTCCAGAGCGTCATTGTGCCCTCAAACACCTGTACGATCGCCTGCGTTCCATCCGGAGAAATCACGACGCTTTCGTACTCGCGCTCCGGCAGTGCCAGCGCCTCGGGCTTGCCTGTGTGATCCACCCACACCACGCGGTTCGCGCTGCGCCATGGGCCACCGGCCAGGTACACCAGCGTCCCGTCATCCGATACGCCGTACGCCATCGCGGTTTCGTTTTCGAGCCTTGGCAGCTCGGCCATGGCCACCGGCACCGCTCCTCCCAGGCTGGTCTGCGCGGGGGTCCAGGGCACGGCAAACAGCGTGTCGCGATTGCCGTAGAGCAGATGCCCCTTCACATATCGCGGCGTGGCGCCGCCTTGAACGAGCACGTGGCGCTCACCCGTCGCGATGGACTGCGACACCACCAGACGCTCATCCTGGCCCGGGCCGGTCAACGCCGAGAAGAGGATGGTCTGCTGCCCAGGAATCACATGCGGCCAGCGAAAGCTCGTTTCGCCTTTGGCCCGATCGGGGATCGCGAACTCCGTCGCAGTTCCGCCATCCGCCGAGACCTTCCAGATGCCCCCCGAGTTCCTGGGCGTGAAATAGATGATGCCGGTCGAGTCCCACGTCCCGCCGCGTGGCTCTGGCGCGTCCGTGAGTGTCTGGAGCACCGCGCCACCGATTGCGATCTTCTTCAACTTGCCTTGTGCAAAGAATCCAATCCACTCGCCACTCGGAGAGAAGAACGGGCCCCTTGCGCCCTCGGTGCCGGCCAGCACTCTCGGCTCGGTTTCGGCCAGCGACCGCAGGTACAACTGCGAAGCGCCGTCTCTGAAGGCGGCATAGGCGACCGTGGATCCGTCTGGTGATATCGCCAACGGGAGCATGTTCGGGAAGTTGAGCTGGTCGCCGTCCGGCAGGGCGATGCTCAGGCGGGTCACCGCCCCGGCCGGCACGTCGGCGGATCCGCGAGCCGCCCACTGCATCACGCCGGCAGTGACGATCACCGCGGCCGCAATCAAGCCGGCCGCAAGCGGCCAGCCGATCGTCCGACCACGCGTGGCGGGAATCTCGACGGTGGCCGGTCCCGCCATCGTCGACCCAGCGTGCGTGCGGTCGCTCAGCAGGAACCGCACCACCGACATATCGGACAGCCGCTCCGACTTGTTCTTGATGAGGCACCGCTCGACGAGCTCACGGACCGCCGCAGGCGCGTTCGTGGGAAAGAGCTTCCAGTCAGGCTCGCCGCGCACAATTGCCGCCAGGATCTCCGTGATGTCCTCGCCCTCGAACGCCCGCCGGCCCGTGAGCATCTCGAACAACACGCAGCCGAAGGCCCACACGTCACTGCGCTTGTCTGCGGGACGCCCCTTGGCCTGCTCCGGACTCATGTATCCGGCGGTGCCGAGGATGACTCCCGCCTGCGTCGCCGCCATCGTCATCGTCGGCGAATTGGACGTCTCGGATGTGGGTTCCGCTTCCAGGGCCTTGCCAAGTCCGAAGTCCAGGACCTTGACGACACCCTCGGACGTGACCATCACGTTGCCAGGCTTCAGATCGCGATGGATGATGCCGCGCTCGTGCGCGGCCGAGAGGGCGTCCGCGATCTGACGCGCGATGGCCATGGCCTCAGGCGCGGGCAACGCGCCCTCTTTCAGCACATCGGCCAGCGTGCGGCCATCGACAAACTCAAGGACGAGATACTTGGAACCCTGGACCTCTTCCAGGCCATGGATGGCCGCGATGTTCGGGTGATTCAGCGAGGCCAGCAGTTGCGCCTCGCGCTCGAAACGACCGACGCGCTCAGGGTGCTGCGCAAACAGGTCGTGCAGCGCCTTGATCGCTACCGTGCGGTTCAGCCGCGTGTCACTCGCGCGATACACCTCGCCCATTCCGCCCGCCCCAAGCGGGGCGACGATTTCGTAGGGTCCGAGGCGGGTGCCGGGAAGCAGTGACATGAGCCACGCAGATTCTATCCGCGAATCGAATCCGCGCTAGAGTGGGGCCACTGTGAGCGCCTTGAGTCCGCTGCTCTGGTTTTTCGTCCTGACGTTCGTCGCCACCTGGGCGATGTGGATCGCGGCAGCATCGCTGCTGGGTCTTGGCCCGACGGTCCCACAACCAGTCGTCAGCGCACTGTTCCTGCTCGGCATCTTCTCGCCGGGGTTCGTGGCACTGTGGCTCACGTTTCAAGCTGCGGGAAGAGCCGGCGTGTTGGCCATGCTCTCGCGCCTCTTTCAATGGCGCTCCGGCGTCCGTTGGTATTTGTTTGCCCTGGGCTTTACGGCCAGCATCAAGTTGACGGCCGCTGTGATTCATCGCGTCGCCATCGGGTCGTGGCCGCGCTTTGGCGATGACGCCTGGTACCTGATGCTCGCGGCGGCTGTCTTTTCCGCGATCAGCCTGGGTCAGGCCGGAGAAGAGATTGGATGGCGCGGCTACGCCTTACCTCGAATGGCTGAACGCATCGGACTTCCACGCGCCAGCCTTCTGCTTGGCGCAATCTGGGCCGTGTGGCACCTGCCGCTATTTCTTATCACGGGCACGACCACCACCGGCCAGTCATTTCCGCTCTATCTGCTTCAGGTCACCGCGTTGTCGGTGACGATGGCGTGGTTGTATGCGCGTACGGGCCCCAGCCTCTGGCCGGTGATGCTCTTCCATGCGGCCGTGAACAACACCAAAGACATTGTGCCGTCTGCGGTGGACGGTGCCACAAACCCGCTGGCGCTCAGCACCTCGCCGGTCGCCTGGATCACGGTTGGACTCTTGTGGGCTGTGGCCGCAGTGCTGCTGATCAAGATGCGCACGATGCGGATGGTTTCCGCTCGTGCGGACGGTTAAAATCCGCGGCCTTGAGACCCAGGCCGCGCTACGAAATGCATGAGTCAGTTCCTCAGTTCCTCAGTTCCCCACTTCCCCATTGCTATAGGTCTCGTGAGGCACGTCGGTCCGCCGCCACCCTTCAGCGAGATCTCCGACCCGTCGTAGACGAGCACTTCAGCGCCGGCGCCTTCAAGGGCCGCGCGCGTCTTTGGGTTGCCCTCCACCATCAAGCACTTCCGCGGTGACAGCGCCAGCACGTTGGCGCCCATGGAGTCGAACTCCTCGTCTGGCACTTCGACAAGGGCGTAACCGAGGTCGAGCAGGCGCTCGTGGAACGGGACGGGCATCAACGGCGGATACACCACCGCGAGGTTGTGGTCCACCGGGCTGATGATCGACATCAGGTGAAACACGTCACCCGGTCCCCGGTAGTGGGGCAGGGGTACCACGAGGAGTTCATCGATGGTGTCGCCGAGCAGGAGACGAAATTGCCGGATGCCCTCGTCGTTGGTACGGTAGCTTCGGCCAACCGCGGCCAGGCGCGGGCCCAGCCACGTCACGTCGCCGCCCTCCAGAGTTCCGGGTGGCTCGATGGTGCCGACGATCGGAATGCCGAGCGCACGAAAATCGTCCGTGAGTGCCGCGGGCTCGCGGTCGCGCAGGGGCTTGCCCATGCGGCAGAGAATGGCGCCTCGGGCACACATGACCGACCCGTCTCTCACATAGATGGAATCCAGGTTCAGGTGCATCGGTGCATGGCGGCACAGGTGGACCGGCGCCTCGGTGGCGAGGAGTTCCACAAAGCGCTCGTACTGTTCAACGGCGTGGCGGTAATCGGGCGCTTCGGTGAAATTGAGTGCCTGCCATTGATCGGCGATCGTCGCGTCATCCACAAAGGCCTCGCGAGCGTGGCGCACGAGGATCCCCTTCCAGGGGCCGATGTCAGACACGGTCACGAGTCACCCACACAAAGACCGGCAGACCTCCAAGCAGAAGCAGGAAGCCCCAGTAGACGGTTTCTGCTCCAGCGCCACCGATCGCCCACAAGCCATAGGCGAAGGCCAGACCGGCAACGGCCTTCATCGTGACCGGAAGGCGGCCACCGGTCTCGCGCGGCGCGGCAGGATCGGGAATGCGAAACGCCGCGAGCGCACAGAACACATAGGGCACGAGCGTCGACAGCGTCGAGAGCAGAATCATGAACGTGAACAGCTCCACCAGTCCACGCGTGTGGTTTGCGGCGATCAGCGTCGTGGCCAGCACCGCGGCCACAAGCATCCCGGCCACGGGTGTGCCTTGTGCCGACACTCGCCCGAAGATCTTCGGAAACAATCCATCTTTGGCCACCGCCAGAGGCAATTGACCGACGACCATCGTCCAGCCATTGAGCGCGCCGAAACAGGAGATGGCGGCGCCAATCGCCACCAGACCCGCCGCAGTGTTTCCGAATAACGCGCGGGCGCCATCAGCAAACGGCGCGGTCGTGGTTGCCAGTGTCGCGGCCGGCACCAGGGACATCACGCCAATCGTGCTGACGATATAGATGCCTGCGGCGATCAGCGTGCCGGCAATGGTGGCAAGTGGAATCGTCCTTTCGGGATTCGCCACATGCCCCGCTGGAATTGTTGCGGCTTCAAGTCCAAGAAAGGCCCAGAGCGTCAGTGTGGCCACCTGCGTCACCTGACCGGCTGCGTCACCAAACGACGTGGCCGTGATTGGGAAGTGTGCGGGCGAAAAATAGAACAGGCCCCCAATCCCCACGAGCACCAGCGGCATCAACTTCAGCACGGTGGTCACCACCTGCACCTGGCCGGCACGCCGCACTCCAGTGATGTTGATCAGTGTGAATGTCCACACCATGGCGATGGCCAGGATGGCGGCCAGGACGGGCGTGCGGACGATGGTGGGGAAAAACGGATCGAGGTAGCCGACGCCCGCCACGGCCAGTGCCGCCGTAGAACTCCAGACCGAGATCCAGTAGCCCCACGCCACCATGAATCCCGGAAGGTCTCCGAAGGCCATTCTCGTATACGCGTAGGGTCCGCCGGCCGCGGGCCGGATGCGGGCGAGGCGCGCGAATACCAGAGCCAGGCATGTGGCTCCAGCGGCTGACGCCACCCAGCCCACCAGGCTCAGTCCGCCAAATGCCGCGAGGGATGACGGCAGCAGGAACACGCCGGAACCCACCATATTGCCCATCACCAGGGCCGCCACCATCCAGAATCCGAGCGAGTCCCGTTTCATGTGGGCTATTCTGTCTCGTAAATGCCAGTCTACGGACTCTCATATTGGGCAACTGCCGCGCCGCCGGCCAAGTCACGACCCGCCGCACAAGGCACGTCGGCGAAGGGGCGCTTGACCGCCGACGTCGTGGTGATTGGCGGCGGCTTCACCGGATGTGCGGCGGCCTACACGCTGGCTCAGGCCGGGCTCGACGTGGTGCTGCTCGAAGCTGATCGATTGGCGTCTGGCGCCACACAAGCGTCGATTGGGGCGGTGCTGCCCGTGCCGGATGGATCACTGATCGAAGTGGAAAAGACGGCCGGCAAACGCGCATCGCACATCGCCTATGCCGAACTTCAACGGAGCGTGCGTGATCTGTGCACCACCTTGAAGCGGTTGAAGATCCGATGCGACCTCAACGCGATGCCGCTCCTGGTGAATGCGCCGTTCACCAACGACGCCGCCGTCCTGAAAAAAGAAGTGTCGGCGCGCAAGGCCGCCAAGCTTGATGCCACGTGGCTGACGCGGGCCGCGTCGATCGAGGCCCTGGCCACTGAGACACAGGGCGCGATGCGCTTGCACGATGCCGCAGTCCTGCACCCGGTTCGCGCCGCCCTCGGACTGGCCGAAGCCGCTCGCGCGAAGGGTGCCCGCATCTTCGAACAGACGCGTGTGAAGAAGACCACGTTTACGCGCAAGGACGCCACGGTCGTCTTTAACGGCGGCACCATCGTGACTCGCGGAGTGGTGGTGGCCACAGGGACACCTGGCCCGGTGTTCCACCAGCTCGACCGCCACGTCAGGACGACGCGCGGATACGTGGTGGTCACCGAACCGCTCACGCCGGCCATGCGCAAGCTCGTCGGGCCGCGCGCGGCCCTCTATACCGAAGGCACGGAGTCGCCCAGGTTCCTTCGGTGGCTCGACGGCAATCGGGCGCTGTTTGCGGGATTGACGGGGCCCGAGATGGCGTCGGCGCCGTTGCGGGACGCGGCGGTGCGACAACGTGCGAACCAGCTGATGTACGAACTTTCGCTGCGGTATCCGGACATTTCTGGCCTCCCACCCGCCTTCGGCTGGGACCTGCCCATCGTCAGCACCGCAGACGGGCTGCCCTGGATCGGCCCCCACCGGAACTACCCGTTTCACTTCTTTTCCATGGCTTTCGGGTGGCATGGAGAGGCGTTTGCCTGGCTGGCCGCCAGGGCGGCGGCGCGGTTTTTCACGAATCAGGCCACCAAAGACGACCAGATGCTGGGATTCATGCGGGCGTTATGACCTGTTGTAACCTCTGGTGTCCTGTTCCGGTCAAAGAGAAGGGGTAACTTCATGGAAACCATCGGACGACTCAGCGACCGGCCCCAGCTGGACCACCTGTTGCTGCGGATCGGTTTTGGCGCCACGCCAGCCGAGCGTGCTCTCTACGAAGAGATGTCGTACGGGGAGGCAGTCTCCGCTCTGTTGGATTTCGACCCTGCCGATCCTGTCAACGACGTAGACGCCAGAATCGGCACGCCAGGGTACCTGGGCATCACGGCGCGCAACGGGTTCATGCCGAACACGGTGATCAACGATGCGCGGCAGCGTTGGGTGTTCCGGATGGTGCATTCCCCGACGCCGCTCCGGGAGCGGATGGCGCTGCTCTGGCATCACCACTTCGCCACGGCCTACAGCAAGCTGGCCGGCACGGTGGGCGCCACTGAAGGCACGCGTCTGATGGCGGCCAAATCGTCGGAAGACACGGCCCAGGTGCGCGGGCAAATCGAACTCTTTCGGCAGATTGGGCTTGGCAAGTTCAGCGACTTGCTGGTGGAAGTGGCCAAAGACCCGGCCATGATTTATTGGCTTGACGGCAACACGAACCTGAAGGCGAAGCCGCAGGAAAACTTCGGCCGCGAACTCATGGAGCTGTTCACGTTTGGCGTGAGCAACTACACGGAAGAGGACGTGTATGCCGCCGCGCGTGTGTTCACGGGATGGAACATTGCACAGCGCGGCACGCGCAACACGCCGACCGCGTACTACGCCTTCAACTACAACGCGGCGCAGCACGATGTGGCGGCGAAGACGTTCTCATTCCCGATCTATGCCAACGGGTCGAAGACCATTCCGGCAAGGGCCGCGGCATCGGGCATGCAGGATGGCCTCGACTTGATCGCGGCGCTCGCCGTGCATCCCGAGACGGCGCGGCGGCTGGCGGGCCGGCTGTGGAACTGGTTTGTCAGCGATATCGAGGTGCCGGATCCGGCGTTTGTGAGCGCGATCGCTGCGGCGTATCTCTCGTCCGGCACCGACATGCGCGAGGTCATTCGCGCAATCGTGCGCTCTTCGCAGTTCCGCGACCCGCGCCATCGCTACCAGCGACATGCGTGGCCTGTCGAGTACGTGGTGCGTGCGCTGAAGGAAGTGGGTTACCTTGGGTTTTCGGCGAACGACACCCTCACGCCGATGCTCAACATGGGGCAACAGTTGTTTGAGCCGCCCGACGTGAATGGGTGGGCGATTGGGCCCGCCTGGTTTTCTACCGGCGGCATGCTTGCACGAATGAACTTCGCTTCGGCGTTGGCCACCAACCAGCGGTTTGAGTTGCGCAGTACGTCGCGGCCCTACAACCAGACTCCTGAAGCGCTGATCGATTACGCCATCAGCCGCCTCAGCCTGCCCGACGTGCCCGCAGAGGTGTACAACCCGCTGGTCGATTACGTGCGCGCGGGTGGCACCTGGACCGGATCTGAGACCCAGTTGCTCAACAAGGCCGGCGGCGTGTTTCACCTGCTCACTGGATCGGGCGAGTACCAGTTCGTCTGACGCACGCATCAGAACCCGCGAAGGACAGCCATGAAAGTTACTCGACGACAATTTGTCAAAGGCGGCGTGACGGCTTTCACCGTCGGTTTTGCCGCACCCGCGTTTCTCTCAGACATTGCCAGGGCCCAGGGCGCGTCACGCCGGAACCTGGTGGTGTTGTATCTGAGCGGCGGCAACGACGCGCTCAGCACCCTGATCCCCTACGGCGACAGTTTCTACTACAGTCGTCGCCCCGCAATCGCTGTGCCGGCGGCCAATGTTCTGCAGGTCGGCACCGACTCATCCGGCAAGGCGCTTGGCTTGCATCCCCGTCTTACGGGCCTGAGTCAGATCTTCAATCAAGGGAAGCTCGCGCTGATTCAGCGGACGGGCTACACCAATTCCAGCCGGTCGCATTTTCTGGGCACCGACATCTGGTCTACCGCCAACCCGGGCAATTCAAGCGGCACGGGCTGGCTGGGCCGCTACCTCGACGCGCTGCCAGATCCCGTCGACCCGCTCGTGGCGTGGAGCACCGTGCGCGAATTGCCGCACTCGCTCGAATCGCGCGAGGTCAGCGTGGCCGCCATCCCCTCGGTGGCCGGTTATTCATTCCTGAGCCCGAACACCGGCGCCGAAGCCGGGTATTCGCGCGCGACGATGACGACGATGGCGTCGCATGTGCCGGTGGACAGGCCGCACGTGGCGTTTGTGAATGGCACGTCGCAGGCGGCGATGGCCACGCTCGACCGCGTCGCCACGGTCGGCACGTACACGGGGACGGTGGCCTACGCCAACAACGGCCTGGCGCAGGCACTCAAGGCGGTGGCGGGCTCAATCGCCAGAGGCATCGGCACGAAGGTGTTCTGGGTGCAGTTGGGTGGGTTCGACACGCACGCGGCACAGAACACCAACGCGGCCAACGCCGGCTACGCGAATCTCATGGGCACCGTTGGCGACAGCCTGCTCGCCTTCTACAACGACATGAAGAATCAAGGGCTGCTCAACGACACCCTCGTGCTGCAGTTCTCGGAATTCGGCCGCCGCATCAGCGAAAACGGCAGCCAGGGCTGCGACCACGGAGCTGCGGGGCTGATGATGGCGATGGGCGGCGGCGTGCAGGGCGGCCTGTACGGCACGGCAGCCTCACTCAACCCGAACAACGTGGACGGCACGCTTGAGAACAGCGGCGCCGACGTGAAGTACGAAACGGACTTTCGTTCGGTCTACGCGCGCGTGCTCGACAACTGGCTTGGCACCAACTCGATCCCGATCCTTGGTGGCGACTACCGGAAGAGCAGCCTCACGTTCATCTGAACAAAGTGGTGTGTGAGGGTCCGTGGGTCCGTTGGTCCGTCAGTTCTCGGTGGGCGCCGAACGGCGCCGCTCCACGAACCAACGGACCTGCGGACCCACGGACCGTTGTTATCGGTTCTTCAGCAGTGTCTTGAGCGGCCCGAAGTCCGCGTCGGCGTTGGCCCATTGCTTTGCGAGCGTGTCGAAGAGTTGGCCGGCGCCGGCCGTGTCGCCCTTCTGCTTCAAAAGCAGGGCGAGTGCAAGCCGGGCACCCATGACCTCGCGGCTCGGGCCGAGCACCTGCAGAGCCTGCGCCGTCCGCCGGTAGCTGGCGATCGCGTCGTCACGCTGGCCGTAGCGTTCGTGCACCAGGCCCAGGTAGTAGTGCAATTCCAGCGAACGCGGGCGCTGCGCCAGGTAGGCGTCAATCATCGCCGTCGCGTCCTTGACCCGCCCGTCGGCGCCAGCGAGCAATGCCCGTGTCACCAGCACTGGCTGCGCCTGCTGCGGATCGTTGAGGTCAGCCTTGTCGAGTTGCGGCACGAGTGAGCGGACAGTGGCCATGTCGCCCGCGGTCGCCAGCGCGCCGGCAATCTGGGCCACGCCCTGCGGCGGCAGGGACTGCCTGGCGAACGCCTTGAGGCGCGTCAGCCAGTCGCCCGCTTGCCACACGGCGAGGGTCATGGCTTCGGCGGCGTCTATGCCCTGAACCGCGTCCGGGTCTGACGTGCCGCGCACCTGCGCTCGAAGCTGCTCGAGAATGCGTGAGAACTCCGTGACGCGGCCCTCCCAGATCGCCAGGTTCGATTCCGAAAAGAGCAACTGCGTGGGGGAGCCCAGCGTGCGGGCGGTGGTTTCGAACTCGGCCGCGCGTGGATGTCCCTGAACCCGCGCGACAATCCACCGCGTGATCGCCAGGCCTGAGTCGGGGCGCACCGCCAAGGCGCGGTCGATCATCGCAAACGCTTCGTCGTACCGAGCCAGAAAGAGGAGCGCATACGCGGAGTTCGAGATCGGCAGCGGTTCGTCCGGCGCGATCTGGTTCGCGATGGTGTATTCCCTGAGGGCCTCCTCAAAGAGGCCCTGGCCCAGCAGCACCACCCCGAGGTTGTTGCGCGCGGTGAAGTCGCGTGGATACGCAGCGGTCATCATCTCGAGCGTGGTCCGCGCCTGCCCCGGATTCAGCGACACACGCGTGGCGTGGCTCCACGTGATGTAGAGCCGCTCGTACTCGCTGACACGATCGCGGAGGTCGTAGGCCTTCTGGGTGTACGTCTTTGCATCCTCGCCCCGTCCGAGATTCGAACTGACGACGCCCCACTTCGCCCAGGCGAGCGCAAAGTTCGGGTCGAGCTGTGTCGCCTGCTCGTAGAAGGGAATGGCCGCATCATCGCCCCGGGTCTGCCGGGCGCGGCCGGCCATGCCGTACGCCTTGAGCGCGTCGAGGGACGCGGTCGTGGCCTCGGTGATGGGGACGTCGTATTTTTCGATCGACGCCAGAGACTCGCCCAGGCCTGTACGCAGCTTCGTGATCGCGGCGCCCACCTGCGTGAGGACCTCTTCCTTTGACGTCGCCTGCACTTGCTGCTGCGCCAGCGACGCGCCGGTCATGCAATTGTGCACGCCGATGGTGATGACGTAATTGGAGCCGAGCGGCGCGATAGACCCCTCGACCGAAGCCTTCGCGCCGGTTCGCTGACAGATTTCCCGGGCCACGGCGCTGGTCAGTGGCTCATCGGCGGCCCGCGACATCAGGCGCAGCGTCCGCTGCACGCTTTGATCGGCCAGCAGCGTCACAAATGGTGTCTGCTGCAACTGCACCGCCACCGCCTGTCGCAGGGCATCGTCAAACACTGCGTCCCCGGTGGTGTTGGTGAAGTCGGCAATGATGACGGTGTCGCGTTCGGTGAACGCCGGCGTGCGCGTGGACTGCCAGAAGAAAAACGCCGCGACGAGCACGGCCGCCACCGGAATACCCATCAAGAGGCCCTTTGACTTCGGCTTGGGAGCTGGAACGGCCGCAGCGTCCGTGGCGGCGGCTGAGGCGACCGTGTTCGGGCTGGTGTCGCGCCGAAGGCGCGAGAGCTCCGACAACAGGTCGGCTGCGGTCTGGTACCGCATCTTGCGGTCTTTCTCAAGCGCCCGCGTGATCACATGTTCAAGGTCTGTTGGTACGGCCGGATTGATCTGGAGTACCGGGACCGGGTCGCGGTTGAGAATCGAGTCAAACACGACTGCGGTGGTCTGGCCGCCGAACGCCTGCCGTCCGGTCGCCATTTCATACAGGACCAGCCCCAGAGAAAACAGATCCGTACGGCCATCTGTCACCTCGCCACGAGCCTGCTCGGGCGACATGTAGTTCACCGACCCAATCGCGGTGCCTGGCGTAGTCAGGGCTTCCGCAGCGATGCGCGTATCGTCGCCGGCCGCTGTGTGTTCAGGCCCCGCTGTGGCCACCCCGAAGTCGAGCAGTTTCGCCTGACCACGCGTGGTGATGAAGATGTTGGCGGGTTTGATGTCGCGGTGCACGATGCCCTTCGTGTGGGCCACTTCGAGCGCGTCTGCGATCTGGCACCCGACGTCCAAAATCTGGTCGAGCGGCAGGGGTTTATCCTGAATCAGCGCCTTGAGCGAGTCGCCCTCGAGCAGTTCCATGACGAAGAACTGCCGACCTTCGAAGAGACCACTCTCGTGAACGGTGCAGATGTTCGGGTGATTGAGCGACCCGGCGAGCTTGGCCTCACGTCCAAACCGTTCGGCGGCCTCGGCCGACAGGACAAGCGACTCGGGCAGGAACTTGAGCGCCACGCGCCGATTCAACTTGGTGTCTTCGGCCTCATAAACGATGCCCATTCCTCCGCTGCCGAGCTGACGGAGGATGCGGTATTGGAGTACGGACGTGCCGACCATGGGCACGATTATAGGGGGTCCAGGGTCCAGGGTCCTGGGTCCAGAGTCCGGCGTTCCTATCTGGCGATCCGGTAGAGTTTTGTCTCGGTGCGGATGAAGAGGGCGCCGTCGGCGACGGCCGGGGAGGCGAGCGTCATTTCATCGAGCGTGTTCTGGCGGATCTCCCGGTATTCACCGGCCGGCTCCACGACCACCGTGGTGCCTTCTTCATCAAGGAACAGAAGGCGGTCGCCGATCGCGATGGGCGACGCCGAGAAGGTGTGGCCAGTGCCGCCGACTCGCGCTTTGTAGAGTTCCTTGCCGGTTTCGGCGTCGAGAACGGTCATGATGCCGGTGTCATGGAGCAGGTACATACGTCCGCTGTGCAGAATGGCTGAGGGCGTGTATCCCGACGCACGGGGATGCGACCAGGCAATGAACGCGTTGCTCGTCGCGTCGCCGGTGAGCGAGATGTCGCCGGACGCGCCTGGCCGGACGGCAAAAAACGGACGGCTGGCGTCGCCGCCCTGCGCGCCGGTTCCGACAAACAGCAGCCCATTGGTCGCAAATGCCGACGGTGTCGGCATCGTCGTGCCGGCAATCGTGATGCGCCACAACTCCTTGCCGTCGAGGGCGTACGATCGCACCGATCCGTGGCCGGTCGTGACCACCTCCGTCCGACCCGCGTGCGTCCAGATGTACGGCGTGTTCCAGGACGAATGCAGCAGCCCCTGTGATGACCGTGACGTGCGCCACAACTCGGCGCCGGTTTTTGCGTCGAGCGCCGTCAGGAACGACTCCTGCTCGCTATCCTGGAGCAAGAAGACCTTGTCGGCGTGCACCACCGGAGACGACGCGGTGCCGAAGTCGAGGTAGATGCGCTGCGGCGTCCACTGCTTCTTCCAGAGCAGGGTGCCGTCGAGCGAATAACAGAACAGGCCGAGGTTCTGGCCGAACGACACATACAACCGTTCACCGTCGGTAAACGGCGTTTCCGACGAGTACGTGTTCTTGCGGTGGCGTCCGCCAAACGGCAGGCCCTTGTGCGCCTCTCGCTCCCAAAGCAACTGACCGGTCCGCGCGTCGTACGCGTAGACCATGTAGCGGATCTCGTCAGACTCCTCTGGAATTTCGTTGTCGCGCGCGCGCACCAGCCGGTTGACCTCGGCTGGCGGCACACCCTTCGCGCGAAGTTCCGCGATGTAGTCGTTGCCGTACAGTCCCGGCGACGGCTGCTTGAAGGGTTTCGCGCTGATGGCCGACGTCAGATACACGACGCGGTTCCAGATGACCGGCGACGACCACCCGCGGCCAGGCACCTCGATCGCCCACTTCACGTGTTCGGTCTTCGACCATGTCAGGGGCAGGCCGGGGGCCACGGCCACGCCGTTGGCGGACGGGCCGCGGAAACCGGGCCAGTTGTCGCCGGGCGCGGCCGACAGGGCGACCAGGCCGGCGACCAGGGCCACCGCCACAACGGCCACGTGAACAGATCTCGAGCCCCGCTCAGTCATCGCGACAGACTGTATCGCAGGCGTGGGTGGGTGGGGTCCAGAGTCCAGGGTCCACTGTCCTGGGGTCCTGGAGGCGCCAACCTTTTGCGAGGCTTCTAACAGTGTCATGTTGGATCGTCTGCTGGAGTGACCAATGACACGGAAAGTCGCGGCCGACGCCAGCGCCGTTCCGGCACTACGTCTTCTCCGGCTCGACCCCGCGACTACCCTCAGGCACTAGACCACCGGCGAGGTATCATCGCGCCGAGGTTCCCCATGTCCGAGTCCGTTCAGAACTACAAGAATCACGCGAAGTTCGTGCCCGCGTTTCATTTCGTCGCGGTGCCGATACTGCTCGTCAATTTCATCTGGGCCACAAGACACGCCATTCAGGCACCAGCCACCCCGACGATCCTTGCAGCCGCTACGGCGCTTGCGTTCCTCCTGGTCGCCTTTCTGGCCCGCCTCTTCGCATTAAAAGCTCAGGACCGGGTGATCCGCCTTGAGATGCGGATGCTGCTGCGGGAACTGTGGCCCGCCGGGCTTCACCCGAAGATTGTCGAGTTCACCACGAGCCAGTTGGTTGCCCTCCGGTTCGCCAGCGATGCGGAACTGCCCGAATTGGCACAGGCGGTACTTCGCGACGGCATCACGAGCCAGAAACAAATCAAGCTCATGATCAAGAACTGGAAAGCCGACCACCAGCGCGTCTGAGCAGAAGTCACGAAAGGGTCACGATTCGACCCACGCCCGTCGTCCTAACATCGCTCCTCACCACAACACATCCGTTACGGCAACACCGTTGTGGCTATGAGGAGAAAAAGGATGATGCGAGTCTTTCGGGTAATGCTGTTCGCCACCGTGGCGACGGTGATGATGACCGGAGCGGCCCTGGCGCAGGGGTCAATCTTCGGGAAAGCGACTGACACGTCCGGCGGTGTGCTGCCGGGAGTGACCGTGACCGTGAGCGGGCCTGCCCTGCAGGCGCCGCTCGTGGTGGTGACCGGCAGCAGTGGTGCGTACCAGATTCCGACGGTGCCGAACGGGACATTCACCGTTTCGTTTGAACTGAGCGGCTTCAAAAAAGTCGTCCGCAACAACATCGTGATCACCAGCGGCTTCAATGCGCCGGTGGACATGAAGCTTGAAGTAGGCGCGATGTCGGAGGAACTGACCGTCTCGGCGGCGGCCCCCGTCGTCGACACGAAAAAGACCACGTCGGGTGCGACGTTCACGTCGGAGATTCTCGAGAAGATTCCGACGGCACGGGACCCGTGGCAGATCATCAACATGACCCCGGGCGTGCAGGCCGGCCTCAACGTCGGCGGCTCGTCGTCTGGTCAGCAGGTCGGTCTGGCGTCGCGCGGTACGGGCGCGAGTGTGCAGTGGAACCTGGAAGGCGGGTCGATCACGGACCTGTCGTCGAACTCGTCGCCGACCTACTTCAACTTTGACTCGTTCGACCAGATCTCGGTGACCAACGGCGGCGGCGATGTGTCGGTGCAGTCGTCGGGCCTATCAATCAATCTGGTGACCAAGAGCGGCAGCAACGTGTTCAAGGGATCAGTGGTGGGCACGTTTGAAAACGACAAGATGCAGAACAACAACGTGAGCGAAGCGCAGTTTGCTCGGGGCACGTCGGGCTTCCTGTCGGGCGCGCCGATCAAGAAGATCTACAACATCTCTGGTGAGTATGGCGGGCCGATCGTGAAGAACCGGCTCTGGTGGTGGGCGGCGGTCGACAAACAGGCGATCAACGCGGGCGTGGTGAACTTCTTCGATCGGTCCAGGGCCGAGTGCGTGGGGTATGCCGATGCGCAGCGGGCCGGGTCGCTGCTGATTGGCGCCAACGCCATCACGTTTGCCGACCTTGAGGATGTGCAGGATTGCCTGTCGAACGATCAGACCATCCTCAAGCACCAGCAGGTCAAGCTCAACTACCAGTTGAACGCGTCGCACAAGTTCCAGTACCAGCTTGGGACCGACAACAAGCGGCGTAACGCCAGAAACGCGACGGCCAACACAGAGAAGGAAGCGACGCAGCAGCAGACTGGCGAGAAGTTCTGGGGCGCGCTTCGGACTCCTACGCATCAGGCGGCGCACACGTTCATTGCGAGTGACCGCCTGGTGTTCAACACGACGTTTACCAAAGTGTTCGGCGGATTTTTTCTGGACTATCAGGACTTCGAGTCGTGCGGATCGACGCGGTACACCGGGTCAACGGACCTGGCCTCCTACCCGCAGGCGGCCAACCCGAACTGCATGTTCAACATCCAACCGCAGACGATTCAAACGACGGGGAACCTCAGCCGGTCGATCGGCGCGTCCTACCAGACCATCCGTCCGTCGACCGAGATCAAGACCGACGGCACCTACTTCATGACAAACGTGCTGGGGGGCGATCACAGCCTGAAGTTCGGCGTGGGCTACCGTAAGAATCCGATCACCTCGTTCTCGCATGAGAGCGGCGGCGGCCGGGCGGTGGTGCAGTGTGTGGGCAATGCGCTGGCCAATTGTGGTGATGGCAAGACGTATGTGGCCGTCGGTTCGGCCGTGGGACTGGTGCCGCGCAACGCGAACCTGAACCGCGACTCGCTGCTGAACAATGACTGGTGGTCGTACAACGGCTACATTCAGGATTCATACAGTTACAAACGCCTTCGTGTGAATGCAGGCCTGCGCTACGACTGGCAGCAGTCGAAGTGGATGGGCGGTTGTGTGACCGCCAACGTCTTGGTGCCGACCTTGCTGCCGGCGCAGTGTGACGAGGAAACGTCGAGCGGCCTGAGCCCAATCACCGGCCAGGTGGAAGAGATACGGCCGTTCTCGAACTGGTCGCCTCGCATGTCGCTGACCTATGACGTCTTCGGCAACGGCAAGACGGCCCTCAAGGCCACTGGCTCGTACTACTACGCGACGAAAATCACGCTGGCCAATGCGTTGTCCGGCCTGCCGAACACCGTCGGCCTGACGTGGGGCAACAACCAGACCAGTGGCGCGTGCGCCACAGCCGCCGGTTCCACCTGCTGGACCGACGCCAACCGCGACGGATTCGTCCAGCCCGGCGAGCTCATCGGCACACCGACCGGGCCCAACAACTTTATCAACGGCGTCCTTCAGGCCGGTGGCAACCTCGTGTCCGACGCGGCGAAGCTCGCCCGTACTCGGGAAGTGACGATGGGCGTGTCGCACGAACTGATTCCCAACCTGGCGATCGGCGCCGACTACATCTATCGCCGCTTCGACAATGGCACACAGGCGTACGTCCTCGGCTACGAGCCTGGTGCGGCCGGCTTTCCGGTTTCGAATATCTACAACAGCACCGGGATTGTGCACACCGACACGGTAACCGGCAAGACCGCGACGTATTACACCGTCCAGCAGGGGCTGACGCGACCGACCGGCCAGACGGTCACAGCGTTGAACCTGGACTACCAGACGTATCAGGGCGTGGACCTGACGCTGAACAAGAGGTACAGCGACAAGTGGCAGCTGAACATCGCGGTCACGATCCAGAAGCGTAACGACTACGACGCGTACTACACGAACCCGACCGGCGTGGACCTGTTCGACGGCCTGGACACCGGCACACGGTACCTGGTGAAGGTGAATGGCAGCTATGACCTGCCCTGGGGCATCATGGCGTCCACCAACTTCAACATGAACGATGGCGCGAATCGTAATATGACGATCGACGGGCCCGGCCAGGTCTATGGCGGCACCTCCGGCACCATCAACTACGCCACGTTGAACTTCCAGGCGGGCGGCACGACGCGGCTCGAAAAGACCATCTTGTGGGATGTGGGCCTGAACAAGACAATCACGTTCCGTGGCGGCCAGAACCGCATGAAGCTGACCATCGACGGGTTCAACATCCTGAACGCGGCGCCGGTCCTCGGCTTCTCGAGCAACAACCTGAGCACGCTGGGGACGACGGCGAATCCTGTCATCCCGGCCGAGCGCATCGCCACAATCCTGCCACCGCGCGTCTTCCGCGCCGGCGTGACCTTCTGGTTCTAAGGACATAGCTTCGCCGAAGCCCCGCCGTAGCTCTCAGAGCGTAGGCGGGCGGAGGCGGCCCAAGACTGACCGGCCCCGGGCAACCACTGCCCGGGGCCGTTTTTTATTGGCGATCCTGAAGATTTCCTGAGGCCTTCTCCTGACCTTCCTGAGGACTTGCGCGCAACTTGCGCGCATCTTCAGCAGCAAGGAGGGCCACACAATGGCGTTGGTGATGTTTGGACAGTTTCAGTTGGACACTCGGAGCCTGGAGCTCTGGAACGATGGTCGGAAGGTGCCCATCCGGCCGCAGCCGTGCCGGATGCTGGCGTTACTGGCCAGCCAGCCGGGACGGCTGGTGACTCGTGAGGAAGTGCGGCACGTGGTGTGGCCGTCGGGCGTGTTTGTCCGGTTCGACCTGGGACTGAACTCGTGCCTGAAGCAGATTCGCCGCGCGCTGGGCGACACCGCGCAGTCGCCGATGTACCTGGAAACCTTGAATGGCCGCGGCTATCGCTTCATGCGGGATGCGACGACGGCCCCCGAGGTGGCGCACCCGTCGCAGCGGCGGCTGACCATCCTGCCATTTATGCATGCGGGCGATGCCACCCAGCCGTTCGCCGACAGCTTGACCGATGATCTGGCCCGGTACCTGACACGCGAAGAGGCGTCGGCACTCGTGGTGGTGGATGCGTCGATCCTTGGCGGGGCCACCACGGTGCGCGCCGCGGTACAGGCCGTGCGGTCGGCCGACGTGGATTTCCTGCTGCGCGGACGGGTGCGATGCGACGCGCAGGGCATTCGGGTGACGGCGAGCCTGTTGGCCACGCTCGACCTGTCGCACGTGTGGGCAGACGCGTTTGACGCGCCCGTGTCAAGCGGCCTCGACGCGCAGGATCGCGTGGCGTCGGACCTGGCGCACGCTGTGACCGCCGCCTGCGCGGCCGCCTCGCCACACTAGTCTGCGCGCTTTCGACATCGGTGTTAGCCGGGTCTAACCAGCCTCCGCCAAGGCTACGGCGATCCGCCGAAGCTTCAGCGAAGGCGGAAGACCCGACATCCTTCCGGTCGGAGGCCGGATCTTTTCAGGCCCGGCTACACCGTGTGCTTCGAACGCGCCGCGAGTCTCCTGTTCAGTGGCACGGCGATCCACCCTATTCGCCTCCGAGCTCATTTTCAGCGCGCGCGTGTGACTTCGCGCGTCCAGCCGACCACAAGGTTCAAGGTCGTCAACGGTCGTTCCTCTTCGATAGCCCTGAAGCCGATCACGCCGCCTGGGCCGACGCGGCTCCAGACGAGATCCGTGCCGCCCATGATCGGCTGCGGACGTCCGGCAGTGCCCTCGTGCCAGGCCGCGCGCTGGATGGCGCGGTCAGGGCCCACAAAAAAGATCGCGCGTGAGTCGCCCGACCAGTCGGGCTGTGTGCCGCCGTTCACCGACACCTGGTGCTCGGGCCCGGCGCCCGAAATGGCGCGCACGTAGATCTCGAACCGGCCGCTCCGGTTGGAGCGGTACGCCACGAACCGATGGTCGGGCGAGACCCGCGGGCTGGACTCATTGGCGGCAGTCGCGAGCCAATCGCGCGTGGTGCCGTCGGGTTCGATGACCAGGATGTCGGCACTGCCGCCTGTGCCGTATCGCGCGGCGAATACCCGGCCGTCGGCGGTGACCGACGCCGGCGACAGCGAGGTGACCGAGGACACAAGGACGGGCGGTGCCGTGCCATCTGCGGGCATGCGATAGACCCTGGCGGCGCCTGGCAGCGCCGTGGCAAAAAAGAGCGCGGAGCCGTCATGCGACCACACGGGATCGACGTTTCCTCCCTCGGTGGTCAGCCGCTGCAGGATGCCACGGTCGATCTCGCCGGCCCAGATGTCCGAGGCGCCACGATCGTAGATGGTGACGGCCACGCGGCGGCCATCGGGCGAGATCGCCAGGTTCTGGAACGCGCTCGGTTCGAACAGTAACGGCTCTTCGATGCCGTTCGGCGAAATACGCACCATGCGCCGCAGCAGCCGTGTTGGCGCGTCGGGCAGGTACAGCAGCGTGCCATTTGCCGCCAGGGAATATTGGCCGGCGCCGGTAACACCGGTCATCACCGCCGAGATCAGCGAGGTCTCGGGTCCCGATCCGTCGAGCGGCGCCGCCACCAGGTCGCCGTCGCGAAGATAGATCACGCGCTGGTCGTCGAGTGCCCGGGGATGGACGCCCCGTGCAATCGTCCGCGCAGTGCCCGAGGTCATGTTTACGGCAACGACCTCTGAATGACGCACATTGAACTTCCACGCCGTGGCGAGCAGCGTCCGGCCATCCCGCGTGAGTGTGGGATGACGCAGCGTGGCGCCATCAAGGCCCGCGATGACAACAGGGCGTCGCTCGCCACCTGTGGCACTGATGCGGAAGACGCCCTCGTGCGATCCGGTGGCGAACGTGATGGTGCCGTCGCTGTGCCACCATCCGCCGTGACCCGCGCCGGCGTCGGCCAGATCAATCGGTTGTCCGTCGGGCAACCGCATCACCATCAACCGGCGCCCGGAGAAGAACCCGATCGACGCGCCGTCGGGGGAAAAAAACGGCGCGTGCGCCCCGTCAGTGCCGGGCACGGGGATCGCGTCGAACTGATCGATGGCCCTCAGAAACAACCGGTAACTGCCAGGCGCTCCGGCCACGTAGATGATGCGCCGGCCATCGGGAGAGAGTTCGGCCACCGGCTGGGCGGTCAGTCCCGGCGCTGGCGCCTGGGTCACCGGCAATGTGATGGTGGCGCGTGTGACCGCAGGCGTCGGGTCCGCACGCGGCAGCATCCAGTACATCAACGCGCCGACGGCGAGCAACGCCGCCGCCGCGATGCCCCACACCGCTGGTCGCGCTTGCGGCGCCTGACGTTCGGGCGCCACCACCAGAGTCGGCGATGCGGCCGGTGCGCCGGCTCCGGCCGACTGCGCATCAATACTGAGCGCCGCCACGAAACGATAGCCGCGCCGATGCACGGTCTGGATGTACTCTGCGCCCGATGCCGAATCACCCAGCGTCTGCCGGAGCACTCCAACGGCTTCGGTCAGCGACGACTCACTGACGAAGGCGTCCTTCCAGACGGCATCGATGAGGTCTTGTTTCGACACCACCCGTCCGGGCCGTTCGAGCAGGTACGCAAGAATTCCGAGCGCGCGTGGCGGCAGGCGGAGTTCCACGCCGTCGCGCGAGAGGATCCTGTCCAGCCAATCAAACCGGAAGGGGCCGAACCGCACCGCGCGGTGCGTCGTTGCGCCGTGGAAGGCGACGGTGGCCGGGGGGAGTGGATCGCGCACGGTGTCCCGGTCATTGTAGCGAGACTACCGGAGCCACACGGGCCGTCAGACAGAAGTCACTAACACCCCTTGCCGAGAAGCTTGCACGCGAGCGATCCCAGGTTGAGGCGCTCGAAGAACGAGCGGCCGCCGTGGAACTCACACCATTCGTCGGGTGCGGTCCCGCGCCGGAAGTACTCAAAGGCCACCGATCCGGCGTCTTCTCCGCACGCATCGGTCGGCTTGAGCCCCGACCGCCGGCACACCTGCACGCTCACCACATCGTCGGGCGGTTGCAGCCAGGCCGCCTTCGCACCCGCGGTGGCGCCGCGCATGAAGCGCGCCCAGATTGGCACGACAAGCCCCGTCGCGTACCCGTCGGGTGCCACGGGCTTCGGCTCGTCGAACCCCGCCCAGACGCCTGCCACGAGCGTGGGCGTGAAGCCCACGAACCAGGTGTCCTTGTAGTCGTTCGTCGTGCCCGTTTTGCCACCTGCCGGCAGCAAGAAGCCTTCCTGCCGCGCTCGCGCTCCCGTGCCGCGATCGACCACGTCGGCCAGCATGTCGGCCATCATGAATGCCGTCGACGGGGACAGGGCCTGATGGCTTTCGGCTGCGTGTTCCCACAACACCACACCGGCGGCGTCCTCCACGCGGCGCACAAAGACCGGCGTATGCACGGTGCCTTGGTCGGCGAAGGCGCCGTACGCGCTCGTCATCGACAGCAACGAGACTTCTCCCGAACCCAGCACCAGTGATGGCACGGGCGGGGGAGCCGTGAGTCCGAGCCGCACGGCTGCCCCCACCGCAGCGGGGATGCCCACGGTTGAAAGCAGGCGGACCGCCGCGCGGTTGTTCGACGTGCGCAGTGCCTCTCGCAGGGTCAGGACATCGGCGCCGTTTCCGCGGACGTTGTCGGGCCGCCAATCGACTCCTGAGACGCGGGTGGCGTTATTGATACCGGTGATGAGCGTGGCCGGGTTCGCGCCCGACTCGATCGCCGCCGCGAACACAAACGGCTTGTACGCCGATCCGGCCTGCCGCTGCGCGTCGATCGCGCGATCGAAGGTGCTGTCGTCGAAATCCCGCCCGCCCACCAGCGCGCGCACGTGGCCGTTGCGCGGATCAAGGGCGACAATCGCACCCTGAAGGTACGCCGTGCGGCCGTTGGCCACCGCTTCGTCATCTTCGAGCCGCGGTCCTGAAAATCCTGCACGCCGCTCTATCTGACTGAGGCCCAGCGTCAACGCGCGTTCCGCAGCGCGCTGCATGAGCGGGTTGACGGTGGTGTAGACGCGCAGGCCACCGTTCCAGACGCGGTCCTCGCCGAAGCGCTCCACCAATTCCTGGGCCACGCGATTGCGGAAATATTCGCCAAAGCGCGGTTGCCCGAGTTCGCGGCGCAGTTGCACCTTGGCCTTGATGGCCCGCGCGGTTTCGGCTTCAGTCAGTGCGCCGACCGCCTGCATGCGGCGCAGCACCACGGCTCGTCGTGCGATGGCCCGGTCGAGATTCGACGGCGGCGCATACGCCGACGGCGCCTGAATCAGGCCGGCCAGCAGCGCCGCCTCATCGACCGTCAGCGCCAGCGCCGGCTTTCCGAAGTACCCCTGCGCGGCGGCCTCGATACCGTAGAAGCCGCGGCCGAAGTAGATCCGGTTGAGGTACATCTCGAGGATCTCATCCTTCGAGAACGCCCACTCGAGTCGAACGGCTAGCACGACCTCGCGGGCCTTCCTCCAGAACGTCTTGTTGTCGTTCAGGAACGTCTTGCGCGCCAGCTGTTGCGTGATCGTGGATCCGCCCTGGACGATGGCCCGGTGCTTAAGATTGGCAACCGCCGCGCCGCCCATCCGCCAGAGATCGATGCCATGGTGCCGGTAGAAGCGCTCGTCTTCAACCGCCAACACCGCCCGGAGCATGTGCGGGGAAATCTGGTTGAGGCCGACAAGGGTGCGGTGCTCCCTGAAGATGTTGAACACGGGCCGGTCGCGCATGTCGTAGACCAGGGTCGAGACGGGCATGTTCGCTGCCGAACGAATGCCGCCTGGCCCGGGAACCACGAGCAACAGGTTAAAAAGCACCACTGCGACGGCACAGGAGGAGACCCAGACCGGCCACGCCCAACGGCCGAGCCGGTGATGCGTGATCCGCACCCGTTGTCCGAACGCGACCAGGTAAACTCGCATAACCTCCAGGTACGTAATCAAGGTTCGTTCCAGATCACGCGACCTGCGTTCATGCGGGTGTTGGGTAGAATTAGGCGATGGCCTTCATAGAACCCGGTAAAAAAGCCCCTGCCTTTACCCTGAAAGACCAGGCAGAGGTCACGCACAGGTTGTCGCAGTACGCCGGTCATCCGGTCGTTCTCTACTTCTATCCCAAGGACGACACCCCTGGTTGCACCACCGAGTCCTGCGACTTTCAGGCCCGGCTTCCGCAACTAGCGAAACTCGGCGATGCCGTCGTGCTCGGCATGAGCATCCTCGACGAAAAGAGCAAGGCCAAGTTCGCCAAGAAGCACGGGTTAACCTTCCCGCTGCTGGCCGATGCGGATCACGCGGTGGCGGAACGCTACGGCGTGTGGCAGGAGAAGATGCGCTACGGCCGCAAGTACATGGGCATTGTGCGCACCACCTACCTCATCGACACCGCGGGCAAAGTCGCGAAGCGTTGGGACAAGGTCAAAGTCGAGGGGCACGCCGACGAGGTCCTCGCGGCGCTTCAGAGCCTGTAATGGCGAACTGTCTGCATTGATCGAATGCGGGAATTTTCCGAGTGCAGGCAACGTCGCTCGGGACGCTAGCGGACGAGCGGACTCAGCGTCACTTTCCACTCCACGGGCAGTGTCTCTGGCCGGTGGCAGACCTTGTCGTCGCAGGCCTGATATTCAAGCGCGCCTCTGATAGTCAGCGTCTCGCCGTTTGTCGCCCTCGCCCGCATGGCGGGCGTCAGGGCCAACGTGATGTCCTGCGTGATCGTGAACGGCTTCGAATAGGCCTGGACGGTTTCCTTGAGGGGCGCGAATACGTAGGTGCCCGATGCCGGGTACTTCGCAGGGAACGTCTTGAACGCGGCGTCTTCCACAAGCGTGAGGTTCACCGGGATGTAGCCCTTTTGGCCGGGCGCGTAGACATGGTTGCCTCGCCCCGGCGTGATGTGCACGCTCAGCGTGATGCGATGGCCCAGCGCGGCCACGGTGTCACTCGCCTTGACCGCGAGTGTGACCTGCGCTCCCCGCACCGTAGCCGTCTGGCCGGGCACCGTGCCCGACAGCTGCGAGAGGATGCTGGTGGCGCTGCGCCGTTCCTGATACGGCTGCTCGAACGTCCGCGACACGATCGTGCCCTCGCGGTTGACCATGAAGGTGCCCGGGTGTGGAATCCCCGCGGTTCGTCCGGTGGCTTCCTTGTTCAGAAGGCCCCACGCCGTGATCGTGGCAGACCCTGCGTCTGACAACAGGGGGAACGTGATGCCGTGTTTGTCCGCGAAACCCTTCAGGGTCTCGACGCTGTCGTAACTGACCGTGACCACGCCGTACCCGTCGCGCTTCACATCACCAAGGTGTCGTTGCAGCTCGACCAGCTGCGTGCGGCAGTATGGTCACCAATCGGCCGAGCGGAAAAACACCAGCATGGTGCCTTTCGACCCGGCCACCGAGGCGAGTGTCTGGATTTTTCCGTCCTGGTCGGGCAGGCTGAAGGGTAGGGCCTGCTGTCCGACTTGTGGCCCAAGCGTATTGACGTCCACCTGCGTCGCCGCCGGCAGCGCCGCCGCCAGGGACACGGCCAACAGCGAGGGGGCGATCAGGCGCGCAAGATGAATCATTCGACTCTCCACGATTACGAGTTCGACCAAAAGCGCCTCAAGGTTACACCCTTATAACTGAGGAAGTTAGGAACTGCGAAGGTGGAAACTGGGGATACGCCTACCTGAAGCCGTTCTCGGAGAGAAATGTCTCAACACGTCGCCGAACGTCGTCGCGAATGAGGCGGACGTGTTCGATGGGCTTGCCCTTGGGATCTTCAAGAGGCCAGTCGTCTCGCTTGACTCCAGGGACGACCGGACAGGCATCGCCGCAGCCCATCGTCACAAGCCATGCGGCATCCCGGGCCACCTCCGTCGTCAACAGGCGTGGCACGGCCGATCGCAGGTTGATGCCGGCTTCGTCCATTGCCTCGACCACCACGTCGTGCACACGTGGACCAGGTTGTGTGCCCGCAGAGACTGCGCGCGCTTTGCCTGGATCGGCCAGCGCGTTGAAGAAGGCCGCCGCCATTTGTGAGCGACCCGCGTTGTGCACGCAGGCGAAGATGACAGTGTTCGGCTGAGTGTCAGGCATTGGCGTACCACCGCTGTCGTATCCACAGCGACACACTGACGAGGCCGATCAAGGCCGGCACTTCCACCAACGGTCCGATGACCGCGGCGAACGCAGCGCCATGGGTGATCCCGAACGTGGCCACCGCCACCGCAATCGCCAATTCGAAATTGTTCGATGCCGCCGTGAACGACAGCGAAGCGCTGTGCGGGTACGAGGCTCTGGCCTTATAGCTGAGGAAGAAACTCACTGCGAACATGGCGACGAAGTAGATCAGCAGCGGCACCGCAATTCGCAACGCGTCCAGCGGAAGCATGACGATGGTGTCGCCCTTCAGGCTGAACATGACGACGATGGTGAAGAGCAGGGCGATGAGGGTGATGGGGCTGATCTTCGGTACGAAGACCCGGTGGTACCAGTCCAGGCCCTTGATTCTGCCGAGGATCAGTCGCGTGAGGAAACCGGCGGCGAAAGGCACGCCCAGATAGAGGCCAACACTCGCGGCAATCTCCAGAATCGTGATGTGCACCACCGCGCCTTGCAGCCCAAGCGCGGCGGGCAGTACCGTGATGAAGAACCAGGCGTAGACGCTGAAGAACAACACCTGGAAGATCGAGTTGAAGGCCACCAGGCCCGCGCAGTACTCAGGGTCGCCCTTGGCGAGGTCGTTCCACACGATCACCATGGCGATGCAGCGCGCGAGACCAATCAGGATCAGTCCGATCATGTACTCGGGCCTGTCGCGAAGGAACAGCACCGCCAGGCCGAACATGAGCAGCGGGCCGACCACCCAGTTCTGCAGCAGCGATAACCCGAGCACACGTTTGTTGCGGAAGACCAGGTGCAGCTCTTCGTATCGCACCTTCGCCAGGGGCGGATACATCATCAGGATGAGGCCCACCGCCAGCGGCACGGATGTGGTGCCGACGTTCCAGGCGTTGAGCGCCTGGTTAAACGCGGGAACCGCGTAGCCCAGCAAGACGCCCAGCCCCATGGCGAGGAAGATCCAGAGGGTCAGATACTGATCCAGAAACGACAGGCGCCTGGTGGCCATCAGTGCGTTACTCGGGAACTTCAGCGAAACGAACGCCGGGGTTCTGGCGCTCGGCATACTGCAGCGCCCACGCAGACGGGAAGAGCAGCACAGGACGCCCCTGGCGATCGGCGGCCTGCATCACGCTGTGGTCAACACCCTTGATGTCTGCAAGAAGTTCTGCGTCGCCGTAGATCCAGCGGGCGCAGTGGAAGCCCAGTGCTTCCACGCGGCTGTCCACGTTGTATTCGTTGGTGAGGCGCGAGGCGATCACCTCGAACTGCAGGCTGCCCACCACGCCCACCACGGGATCGCGGCCGCCGCTCTTTGGAAAGAGCACTTGCACGGAGCCTTCTTCCTCGAGCTGGCGAATGCCGTCGTCAAACTGCTTGTGGCGTGAGTCGTTGAGTCGCAGTCGCGCGAAGTGTTCGGCCGGGAAGCGGGGAATGGCGGTGAACTTCACCGGCCGGCCTTCGTACAACGAGTCGCCAATGGCGAACCGGCCAGGGTTCACGAGGCCGACGATATCGCCGGCCACTGCTTCGTTGGACGTCTGCCGGTCGCGGCCGAACATTTTGTACGTGCGCGCGGCACGCACCGTCTCGCCCAATCGGTCGTTCACCAGCAGCATGTCCTTCATGAGGCGGCCTGAGCAGACGCGCACAAACGCCACGCGGTCGCGGTGCCGACGGTCCATGTTCGCCTGGATCTTGAAGACGAATCCGCTGAAGTCTTCGGCGTCCGGCTCGATCGGGCCGACGTCCGACTGGCGAGCGCGTGGTGCCGGGGCGATTGCGGTGAGCGCTTCGAGGAACGGCTCGAGGCCGAAGTTGGTGAGCGCCGACCCGAAGAAGACGCCCGTCTGCCTACCGGCCAGGTATTCGGCCTGGTCGAACGTGGAGCCGGCTGACATCACAATGTCCACAGACTCCTGGAACTCCCGAGCCACTCGCTCGCCGGCCAGTTCAGCAAAATGCGGATCGTGATGGTCGGCCACTTCTGCCGGGGCGGGCCGCTCACCTTTGCCCACACGTTCGTAGAGCAGCACCTTCGCGGTCCGCATGTCGAACACGCCGTGAAAATCTGCCCCCACTCCGACAGGCCAGTTCAGGGGCGCGGCGCTGATGCCCAGCACCGTCTCGATCTCGTCGAGCAGTTCCAGTGGTTCGCGGCCCGGCTGATCGAGCTTGTTCACGAACGTGAGAATCGGCAACTGGTGGCGTTTGCACACCTCGAAGAGTTTGCGCGTCTGCGCTTCAATGCCCTTCGCCGCGTCAATGACCATCACGACCGAGTCGGCCGCGAACAGCGCCCGATACGTGTCTTCGCTGAAGTCCTGGTGGCCCGGTGTGTCGAGCAGTGAGATGCGGTACCCGTGCAGGTCGAATTCGAGCGCCGTGGACGTGAGCGAGATGCCCCGCTGCTGTTCCATCTCCATCCAGTCCGACACCACATGACGCCGACTCTTGCGTCCACGCACAGCGCCGGCCAGCTCGATGGCGCCCGAATACAGCAGGATCTTCTCGGTCAGCGTGCTCTTGCCCGCATCCGGGTGGGAAATGATGGCGAACGTCCGGCGCCGCGCGACTTGAACGGACAGTTCTTCAGTGAGGGGTTGAGCAGTGGACATTGGAACCGTTCAAGTTTAACTGAGTGGGGCTTGTCCGCCGTAGCTCCGAAGGAGCGAAGGCGGAAACTGGGGAACGGGGCGGCTTACAATGGGTTGTGCACCATCCTCTGGCGGAACTGGCAACGATGGCTGACCTGGACGCTGCATTGGCGGGGTCGGTGTTTCGGCCGATCCTGATCTTCAAACACAGCGCCACCTGTGGAACCAGCGCGATGGCCCATGAAGAGGTGGACGACCTGTTGGCCGACTCCACGCCTCCCGTGGACTTGTTCATGGTCAGGATTCAGGAGGCTCGCGACGTGTCGCGCGCCATCACCGACCGGCTCGGCATCAGGCACGAATCGCCGCAGGTGCTGCTCGTCAGCGGCGGCCGCGTCCTCTGGCACGCCTCGCACTTCAGGGTCACGGCACGCTCAATCGCGGCCGCGTTGACTCAGCACGTGCCCGAACCCCAGCTGTCTCGATAGACAGGAAAAAGACGTCGGGTGTCTTTTTGCCTGCCGTCGCCAAAAAGACACCCGACGTCTTTTTGGCGCCCCTATCGCCTGCGCTTCGCCAGCTTCGCTTCGAGCGCCAGGCCTCTGGCCAGTTCCCGATCGGCCTCTGCGGCCCGGCCGCGCCGCATCATCACGCTGCCGAGCACAAAGTGCCCGAGCGGTGACGTCTGTCCTTCGGGCTCGATCGACAGCCCCTTGCGGGCATACGATTCGGCCTCGTCGAGCAGGCGTCCTTCGTCCAGCCGCGCTTTCGCGAGGTAGAAGAACCCTTCCGCAAAATCCGGATTGACCTCCACGGCCTTCTTGTAGAACTCGATCGCTTCCGATCCGTGGCCAAGACGCGCCTTAAGTCGCCCGAGGTTAAACGCCGCCTTGTAGGCAGTGGGGTGCTTTTCCAACTCGGTGCGATACGCCGCCTCGGCCCCCGCATCGTCGCCACGCGCTTCGGCGATGAGCGCGAGATTGAAGTGCGCGAGCCGCACGTCGGACTTCAGCGTGAGCGCTTCCTTCAGCCGCTGTTCGGCCTGAGGTAACTGGCCGCGCTCAAACGCAAGGACCGCCGTGGCCACTTGCGCCGAAGCCAGCTTCGGGTCGATCGCGAGCGCCTGGGCAAATTCCGTCTCCGCACGCGCGTGGTCACCGCGGTCCATGTAGATCTCGCCGATTTGGTAGCGCACGAACGCGTTCTTCGGATCGACGGTGATGTAGCGTTCGTAGCCGGCGAGCGCGGCGTCGTCCTTGCCCATACGCCGATAGGCATTGGCCATGTTGATGATGGCCAGGTCGTAGTCGGGCTTGAGTTCGAGGGATCGCGTGAAATATTGCACGGCTTCCGGAAACTTCCCGGCCTTGAAGTATTCGTTGCCCAACATGAACCATGCGTCGATGACGGCCGGGTCCTCATCCACCACGCGCCGCAACATGGCGATGGCTTCCGCGCCGGCGTCCTGGCTCTTGGCCACGTCGCGCGCGGTCGTCATGAGATTAAAGAGGCCAATCTTGTCTTTCGGGTCGGCGCGGTCGCTGGCCGGGCCTTCGGCGGTGGCGACAAACGAACCGACGTAACCAAGTGCCGCGAGCCGTGCCCGCGTTTCCGGATCGACGTCCTCGTTCTTCGGTTGCGCGGGCGCGTTGTCGGCCAGGGCCCGCTTCTGATCGCGCAGACTGCGCAACATGGCGTCACCCACCGATCGCCGTTCGTCGAAGATATTCGTCAACTCCTTCGGGTCGCGTTCCAGGTCGTAGAGTTCCGGCCGAGGCGCGTCGATCAGTTTGTAACGATCCGACCGCATGGCGGTGAGTTCGCTCCATCCGTAGTGGTGCAGCGGATACATCGCCTCGGCATACCCCTCGCGCCCCGTGTCGGGCATCGCGTCCGGCTGCCCGGCCAGCAACGCGGCGAGGCTGACCCCCGCCATGGATTCCTGCGACGGAATCTGCAACAGGTCCAGCACGGTCGGCAGAATGTCCACCGTCCGCACCGGTTGCGTCACACGCCGCCCTCCTGCGTTGCTGAACGGTGTGCGGATGATGAGGGGCACATGCATGGAGCTTTCGTAGATAAAAAACCCGTGCGTCTCTTCGCCGTGTTCCCCCAGCCCCTCGCCGTGGTCGGCCACTACAATCACGATGGTGCGGTCCGCCAGTCCGCGGTCCTTGAGAAAGGTCAGCACCCGGCCAACCTGAGCGTCTGTAAAAGCGATCGCGCCGCGGTAGGGGTGGCCCCTGTTCTGGCTTCGAAACGGCTCGGGCGACTCATAGGGCGCGTGGGGGTCGTAGAGATGCAGCCACGAAAAGAACCGCTGGTTGGCCACACCATCCATCCACTTGAGGGCCAGGTCCACCACCTCGTTTCCGGGCCGTTTGACGCTGGCGAGCGACATGGCCTTGACGTTGGTGAGGTCGAAGTCGTCCTGGTAGGCGGCAAAGCCCTGGTCGAGTCCCCACTTGCTGTCCAGGACAAAGGCGCCGACCGTGGCACCGGTCTTAAACCCTTGCGCAGACAGGACTTCTGCCATCGTGACTTGTTCAGGTCCCAGGAAAAACCCGCCGTTGTCGCGGACGCCGTGGCGGGGCGGAAACTGCCCGGTAAAGATGCTGCTGTGGGCCGGCAGCGTGAGCGGCGCGGTTGTCATCGCCTGCTCAAAAACCACGCCCTCCCGGGCGAGTTGGTCCAGATTTGGCGTGCGCACGTCGGTCGAGCCGTAGGCGCCCAGATGGTCGGCCCGCAGGGTATCCAGGGTCAGGAGGACGACGTTCAAGTCCGACCGGGAGACCCCCCTGACCAGTGAACCGAGGTCCACGCCGCCCGTGGCTTCCTGTGTCCGGGGCCACAGCCACCAGGCAGCCGCAGCGCCCGCCAGGACCAGTCCGACAACGAACAGGGGCAGTGACGGGATGCCCCGGGCGGGTGTCGACGGACCGGCTGGCATGGGCGAATGGTAGCGCATATGTAAATTCCCTATGGCGTCCCGAGGGCGGGGGGGGTATATTTTCGGGCATCGAAGTTCCTAAGAGAGGACAAGTGCCGATGGACAATCGACGACGTTACGAGTACGTCCGCCGTTTTGCCGGTGTGGGCCTGATGACAGCCCTGCTGGCGACGGCGGTTTCCCCTGCGATGGCCGCATCACAGGGACCGCCCGCCTCGCCCTCGTTTTCGACCCGGTCGATTGCGAAGGTGGTTGCCACGAAGACGGCCGCTGACGCTGCCACGACCGCGCCAAAACAGCCCAGCGACCGCTCGTTTTTCAAGACGAGAACCGGGATGCTGGTGATCGCCGTGATGGCTGTTGGCACGGGGTACGCCTTGTATTCCGCCAAAGAGGACCGCATCCGCGGTTCGATCCGCTAGGAGCTGCCACATGACAATCCACAGACTGTTTTCACGATTGGGCATCGGCGCCGCGGCGCTGCTGATTGCGCTCGCCGCGACCAGTGTTTCCGCACAGACGATGACCGGCACCATTGCCGGTCGTGTGACCGACGCGCAGGGTGGCGCGCTTCCCGGCGTTGTGGTGACATTGAGCAGCCGATTCGGACAGGCGAACCAGACCACGGATGCGCAGGGTGACTTCCGCTTCCTGGGCCTGAACACCGGTGTGTATGAAGTGCGCACGATGTTGAATGGCTTCAAGCCGAATGTCCAGTCGAACCTGGACATTACCATCGGCAAGACGGTCGATCTCAAGCTCACGTTGGAACTCGGCGGCGTGGCTGAGGCGATCACCGTCGTCGGGTCGACCTCCAAGGTAGACACTACGAGCTCGGCGACCGATACGACCATCTCGCAGGACCTGCTGTTCAACATGCCCATCTCGCGCGCCAATCCGGCCGTGAGCATGTTGAACTACGCGCCGGGCATCAACAGCAGCTCGGCGTTCGGCGGCGCGTCCGGCTCGGCCAACGCGCTGCTGGTTGACGGCGTCGACGTGCGTGACCCTGAAGCCGGCACGGCGTGGGTGTTCTTCAACTACAACATCATCGACCAGGTGCAGATCGGGTCGTTGGGCCAGTCGGCCGAGTTCGGCGGCTTCACGGGCGCGGTGATCAACACGGTGACCAAGTCGGGCGGCAACCGGTTCGCCGGCCTGTTCGAGCAGCGGTACACGGGCAAGCGCTTCCGCGGCAACAACGTGTCTGCGGCGGTGACAAAGGTCAATCCGTCGATCAAGGCCACTGGTGTGGACAGCCTCAAGGACTACACCGTACAGCTGGGCGGGCCGTTGCGCGCGAACAAGGCGTTTTTCTTCGCCAGTGTTCAGCGGTACGCCATCAAGCAGGATCCGGATGGCCCACGTACGCTGCGGACGGAAGTGAGCCCGCGGTTCAATGGCAAGCTCACGTTCCAGCCGACGGCGTCCGACAACCTTGTGGCGTCCTTCCAGTACGACCAGTACAACCAGGGTGGACGAACTGGCCTGGGTGGCGTCAACGGCACCACCGACGCGCGCGTGGTGCAGCAGGATTCACCCGAATGGACGTGGAACGGCCAGTACCGCCGTGTGCTGGGCAACAGTGGGCTCTTCGAGGCGAAGCTGCTGGGCTACTGGGGCTACTTTGACCTCGATCCTCTGACGCCGACCTCGGCGCGTCTGGACGGCGATTCAGGAGCGTGGAGCGGTGGAGCCGGCTATAGCGCGCAGTACGACCGCACGCGCAACCAGCTCAACGCGTCGCTTGCGAAGTATGTGGAAGCGAAGGGCACCCACGCGTTCAAGTTCGGCGTGGAGATCGAGCGCAGCAACATCCGCAACCGCTACGCCTATACCGACGGCTTGTTCTTCTACGACTAC